>NZ_AP028634.1:1500000-1800000 GCF_033097485.1 Pyrofollis japonicus | reverse complement strand
GACGAGGCAAGAAAGTACGGAGCCCCAATAATTCAATGGGTTCCAAGTGAGAATAACATATCGCTGCTGCTTATGGTTCCAGAGGGTCTCGACATAGAGTATCGCAAGGGCGTAGCAGAAGAGGCTATAAAGACTATACGTGTGGGCGAGGTAGTACAGTTCGTGAGGATAGGATTTGCCCGCATAGATTCCGTCGAAGTAGACGACAATAATAACGTTAGAAAAATAGTTGCAATCTATTCGCATGCCTAGCCGAGCACGTATTGGCGCTAGTTTTCTAAACCCCTATTCACAT
Source organism: Pyrofollis japonicus (assembly GCF_033097485.1). Taxonomy (NCBI): domain Archaea; kingdom Thermoproteati; phylum Thermoproteota; class Thermoprotei; order Desulfurococcales; family Pyrodictiaceae; genus Pyrofollis; species Pyrofollis japonicus. Next base: position 1,799,705 of record NZ_AP028634.1, on the reverse strand, counting down.
GCCTAGTCCCTAGCTAGGGGCGACGACCGGCCCCGGGAGGAGGATGAGCCATGAGTAAGCCCTTCTACGTGAGATTCGAGGTACCAGAAGAACTAGCCGAAAAAGCATACAAAGCACTTGAAATAGCGAGAAAAACGGGTAAGATAAAGAAGGGTACAAATGAGACAACGAAGTGCGTAGAAAGAGGCCTAGCAAAGCTAGTTCTCATAGCAGAGGATGTTGACCCGCCAGAGATTGTTGCGCATCTACCACTCCTCTGCGAGGAAAAGAAGGTACCTTACGTCTACGTCCCAAGCAAGAAGAGGCTAGGCGAAGCAGCCGGTATAGAGGTTGCAGCTGCAAGCGCCTGCATCATAGACCCGGGAGAGGCAAAGGACCTCGTAGACGAGATAATTAAGGCGGTTAACGAGCTAAAGACAAAAGCAGCTACAAGCTAAGATGCTACGCAGCCCTCTTAAAAGCGAAGCTACTCGACTATGCTCTTTTTAACACTTATACGGCACCATATCTACTCTTTCGAACAAGTTACCTCGTTCTCGTTGATTCCGGTACACAGATCTCATATTGTATCTTGTTTCCAAGTAATCTGCATTCATACTCAACAATATACCTAGTGCAATTCCTTGACGGTTTTAGTGTTGCCAACTTAAAGCTACGCTCATTGAGGCACTGTATGAGGTCTATGTAAGCTACAAGGCCTTCGGGAGTTCTGTCAGCCTTTATGGTGGCTGTTATCCCGATAAGACTTAATTCTTCAATGAGCCACTTTGCATAAGCAATTGTGTGTGGCTTAAGGATCTGGATCATCTGGCGAGCAGGCTTAGTATAGAGTATGTAATCTGATGCATAAGCATAGCTAAGGGCCTCGGCCATGAATCCAAGGAATGTGGATATGTCTTGCATTTGTATCTTCCTAAGTACTAGTGATAGCGCTCCTATTCTCGAGAGTGCATCGGCGTCGAGTGCTACCTGGGCATAAATTGAGGTGGGTGCACGTACTGCGGCGTCTTCTACTTCGCGTAGTGCTCTTTCTATGTGTTGTTGAATATGTTTGGGAAGTTTATCGCTAATCTCAATATGTTCCTTACCTATGGCTATTATCGTGTAGAGCGTTACCGGTAACGCTATTTCTGCCCTGCACCCATCTAGATTGCTGCAAATCTTGTGTGCGTACATAACCGCAAGGGCTTTTCTGGGGTCTTTTACAAGTCCTTTAAGCGCTGACAACCTATATGCATCCAGAAGCGCTCCGGCGACATCCAGCACCGATATCCCCCTCTTGGCCACTATAGTAGAGAGCTTCTTAAAGGCCCCAGTACGTATCGAGTTGTCCGGGGTACGCTTTGAGCGCAAAGGGCGAGGAGCGCAAGGAGTTCAACATAATAGAGGAGATAGGCTTCCCTGCGGAAGTGATACAGATAATTGGTCGTACTGGGGTACATGGAGAGGTAATACAGGTTAGAGTGAGAGTCCTCGAGGGAAGAGATAGGGGTAGAGTGCTCACTAGAAACGTGCTCGGTCCAGTAAGGCTGGGCGACATAGTTATACTGCGCGAGACGGAGCGTGAGGCTAGGAAACTAGGTAGAAGGAGGTAATAAGCCATGCCCATAGTACACACGTGTGCATATTGTGGTAAAGAAATCGAGCCAGGCACTGGCCTAATGTACGTGAAAAACGATGGCACAACGCTATGGTTCTGTAGCAGCAAGTGCTTCAAGCTCTGGAAGATGAAGCGAGATCCTAGAAAGCTCAAGTGGACTAAACGGTATACTGCGCTACGCCGCTAGGAACTTTGCAACCACTTAGCCCTCAGCGAGTCTTTCCTGCTTAAGGCGTGGCGGCTTTCTACGTATTTTCGTCGTTCTATGCATATGTTTTGATAAGCCCTATAGCCAGGGCTATCAGTATACCTCCTATAAGCACGTCCTTGCTAAGCTTCTCATGTGCTATAATGACCGACAGTAGCTGCGTTAACAGCGGGGTCAACGCCATGCCTATCCCCACAATACTTGCAGGAAGCAGTCGTAGAGCTACAAGAAAGCTTATTGTTCCCAAGACATAGCCGAAGAACGAGCTCATAAACGTATCATCAATAACCTTGGCGATAGTTCTTATACGTGGAAGAAGTGGCGCAAGCACAACTACCGTTGCTATGGAGCGAGCTGCTGCTATGCTGAGTTCTCCGCTGATCTCCGTAGCATATTTGTAAGCATAGAGGCTTACAGCCCAGATAAGAGAAGTAGCAACAGCAGCCATTACTGCCCGGTAAGCTCCGCTCTCCCGGTTTACGTTTTCCTTTCTTATGCTGCGCGATACAAGCCATACTGCAGTGAAGGCTAGCAACGCTGAAAAAAGAGCACGTACGCCAATAGCCCCTGTAACGTAGTCGTAGATAGCGCTCCAAATGATGAACAAATACGATATCGGGAGTGCCCTGCTTGCACCAATTATACTAACGCTGTAAACAAACAGTGTATCTCCTACTAAAGTGCTAAGAACTCCACCAATCCAAACCCCCGCCTCAAATCTCATGTCAAGCCAGGGTACATAGGGAAAGTCCTCGATCAGGGTCGCCGAAGGGACCAGTATTAGTAGTGCAAACACCATGCGCGCAGCATTAAAGAGCAGAGGGTCTAGCGAAGGAAGCCTTTGTGTTGCCCGGCTCACGAACACTGGTGCTAAGCTCCAAGAAAAAGTTGTAACAAGTATAGCAGCGGCTCCCAGTAGGCTCCCCGAGGCCAAGATACCCGTTACCTTGTCTAGTCTCTAGGCTTCTTCCTTAGCTCTCTCCCGTATTTAGCAAAGAATTCTGCCACTGCGGGATAGTCTTCTTCGGCGTATCCTTCGCGCACCATAGCTGCGTAGTGGTTTGCCACAGCGGCCGCAAGGCTTGAATCAAGGCCTTTCTCGACAAGAGCGTTGGCAACGTAAAGCGCGTCTTTTGCAGCTAGGCGCGCTGCAAAGCTCGACTTCCCTCTAAGCTTAAACCTTTCACCATACCTATCTACAACGCTCTTAAGCCACGTCTTTGAGAGGACGAGGTTGACGAAGTTCTCCCATGCTATTCCGTGAGCCTCGACTAGTCCAAATGCGTCAGCAAGAGATGATACAATACCGAGAATTATGTGATTGAATCCTAGTTTAGCTGCGAGCGCGCGAGGCGGGCTCCCAAGATAAATGACGTCGCCGAGTGCAGCTATGCTTTCAGCGCCACAGTGGCTCTCGTCTCCGCTGCAGAGTATTATTGCATCTCCTTTCTCGAGTACGGATGGTCCTCCAATTATTGGTGCCTCTACGTAGGGAAAGGCTTTGGTTTTAGCCTTCTCTGCAAGAGTAATCGAGGCCCTTATCGTACACGTAACATGGTTGACGAGCACAGTAGGTGACACTGCTTCAAGAACACCGCCTGGCCCCATGGTAACGTCGAACAACGCCACATCATCGCTCACAATTATGTGCGTATAGTCCGCTCTCTCTGCAACATCTCTTGGAGAAGAAGCAACTTCTCCACCTATCTCCTTGACTAGTTTCTCGGCCTTCTCTCTACTTCTATTCCATACTATTATATCAAAGTCCTTACTTCGGAGGCGCTTAGCCAGTGCTGTGCCCATTCTCCCTAAGCCAATTACGCCTACGAGCAAGTATGCATACCCCTTGTCATTATCCGGGCTGAGCGAAACAATTAAACCTAGAGGCCATCGCTAATCCTTGCATCTCGCCTTCAAAGGCAATAGGCTTTTAGGATAGAGGCAAAAAGGTGACGGCTGGAGATACGAGGGAGCAAACCTTGGCAGTGGAGAAGACATTTGTAATGATAAAACCTGATGGAGTGAAGAGGGGGCTCGTAGGAGAGATAATTTCACGCTTCGAAAGAAAGGGCTTTAAGATAAAGGCTTTGAAAATGAAGTGGCTCAGCCGCGAGGAAGCAGAGAAACTATATGAAGTACATAGAGGGAAACCGTTCTTCGAAGAGCTGGTTAACTTTGTTACAAGTGGACCAGTTGTGGCAATGATACTTGAAGGCGATAGTGCAATAGATGTTGTCCGTCTAATGATTGGGCCTACTGATGGAAGGCAGGCTCCTCCAGGCACAATACGAGGAGACTTCGCCTTAGACATAGGTGCAAACGTAATACACGCTAGTGATAGCAAAGAGTCATTTGAGCGTGAATACAAGGTCTTCTTCTCGGACGATGAAATAGTAGGAGATTATTAAGCGAAAACACGCTTTCTATGCAAAGAAGTTTTCCTCCTGTAAGCATTTTTCGCCACGAAGAAGCAATTAATTCCCTTTAGCACTAGAAGAGTACACAGTACAGTCTTCTCTACTACTCCTTATTAACTGTAATCGACAAAGAGTCTGTAACGGATGTAGAACAGGTAAGACTAGGGGTGTAGCAATGCCTCCTCCAGAAAGACAAGCAGGACTCGTCGGTAAGACAAATGTTGGTAAATCAACCTTCTTTGCCGCGGCAACACTTGCATCAGTAGAGCTCGGGAATAGGCCATTCGTTACTCTAGAGCCTCACACCGGTATAGGATATGTTAGAAAGAGATGCGTCCACGTAGAACTAGGATTGCCTCGTTGTGACCCGGCTTCTGGATATTGTGTCGATGGTTGGCGCTTCATACCAGTGAAGATAGTTGACACACCAGGTCTAATACCTGGCGCGCACGAAGGCAAAGGGCTAGGCAATAAGTTCCTTGACTCAATAAGGAGGGCCGATGCTATAATACTTGTTGTAGACGCCTCTGGCTCAACGGATGCGCTCGGTAACCCGGTACCCCCTGGTAGCTATGACCCAGTAGACGAGGTTAGGTGGCTCGAAACAGAGATCGAGGAATGGATTTTCAACATACTGCTTAATGATTGGGACCGTTTCGCAATGAAAGTTTCTACTACTGGCCAGAATATAGTTGAGGCACTAACTCAGCGGCTAAGTGGGCTAAGTATACGCAGATATCATGTTGAGAAAGCTCTGAGCTATGCTGGCCTAGTAGCCAAGCCGATATCTAGCTGGAGCCGCGAGGATTTGAGAGAATTTGCAAAGGGGCTAAGACTAGCAAAGCCAATGCTAATAGCAGCCAATAAGGCAGATCTTCCATCTGCTGAAGAAAATATAAGGAGAATGCAGAAAGAGCTTCCATACCCTGTTGTCCCCACAAGTGCGGCAGCTGAACTTGCGCTGCGAAGAGCTGCGAGGGCAGGTTTAATAAAATATCTTCCAGGCGATAGTGATTTCGAGGTATTGCAAGAAGATAAACTTTCGCAACAACAGCTAAAAGCCCTTGAATATATTCGTGAAAACGTGCTAAAGAAATGGGGCTCAACCGGTGTTCAACAAGTACTCAATAAAACGTTCTTCGAGCTGCTTGACATGATAGTAGTCTACCCGGTTGAAGACGTAAACCGCTTCACTGATAGCCGTGGAAGAGTATTGCCAGATGCATATCTTGTGCCCCGTGGAACAACTGCAAGAGAACTTGCATACATGATACACACTGATCTCGGGAAGACCTTCCTATACGCTATAAATGCGAAGACAAAAACTCGTGTAGGCGAAGACTATGTTCTCCAAGACAATGATGTTATAAAGGTGGTCGCGGCAGCAGCACATAGGGCATGAGGAAGACATCAGCCGGGGCGCACTCTCTCCTCATCGGTGCAGAAGAACTGCCAGCCATCGGTAATGCGGGCAATACATCATACGCTGCCTTTTCACACCATACATACCGGTTTCCTAAAAGACCTATTACAATTGCTGTGGTCTGTATATGTCGACGCAAGGGTATCGCGTGTAGTGTTTTAAAGGGGGAGGGATATCGCTAGCACTAGGGTACGAAACCAAGCAGTAGTATGGGCGGGGAGAACGCTATTGGCTCACGGGCTTTATCATTATTTACGTGAAACGTGGAAGCAGCGTGAAGAAATACCAGAGCTTGCGCAGCTCTGGAAAAAGAGGCTCATGGAGTGGAGAAGGCAGCCAAGCGTAGTAAGGATAGACAAACCAACACGCCTGGATAGGGCAAGGAGCCTAGGATACAAGGCAAAACAAGGAATAATTGTAGTAAGAGTCCGCGTAAGGAAGGGAGGCCTCAATAGACCAAGGCCGAACAAGGGTAGAAGGCCAAAAAGAATGGGCGTATATGGCTACGCTCCAGCAAAGTCTACAAGGCTTATTGCGGAAGAGCGAGCAGCGCGCAAGTACCCAAACATGGAGGTACTGAACAGCTACTATGTTGCTGAAGACGGAGAGTACAAGTGGTACGAAGTGATACTAGTTGATAGAAATCATCCAGCAATTTGTAGGGATAAGGACTTGAAATGGATATGCGAGAAACAGCACCGCGGTAGAGTCTTCAGAGGCCTTACAAGTGCTGGCAAGAAAATGCGCGGTCTCCGCAAGACACGCGGGCTTAAAGGGACACACAAGCATAAGTGGAAGAAGAAACAGAAGGAAAGAGAGCTTAAGAAGCGCCACGAGGCCCATCGTGGTGCACGCCTTATAGCTCCAGACGAGATACGAGAAAAGTACCACAAAGGAGACCTCCAGTAATCTAGTTTACAAAAATTCTAAAATTTTGAACATATGATAGGGTTTTATAATAGCCGCAATACGAGTCATCGCAATTTGTTATCATACTCCATTACTTATTATTCTCGGTTTTGAAGCCGTGTTTACGCTTTAACAGTGTTAGACTTTGGCAACGAGGCTGCAAGCATGGCGTTTACAAAAATAGTCAGAGTTGAAATAGCTGCACATGCACACGCAACCGAGGATCCTGCCAGAGTCGAGCAGGCATTACTCAATATCGTGCCGGAGAAGCTTCGACCAAGGCTTAGAATCGAGAAGACGGTTCTAGAGGGCCACTACAATAATCCTATTACCCGCATCGTTGCCCGGCTTGACGGAAAAGATGCAGAAGAATTCGTGAAGGAATTCGCTTCAATGCTTAATGAACAAGACAAGAAGATCCTAACAATGATAGTAGAGTCACGCTATGACGAGAAGAGTGGCCGCCTCTTTCTGCGCTTTAGTAAACAAGACGCCTACAGAGGTGAAATCCGTCTTCACGATGGCGATGATGTTGTCCATGTAGTTATACAGTTGCGTGGTGCCCCTAAACTCGGCAAAGCAATGAAAATTCTTCAAGAAGTGGGGCTACTAGATTGAAGATATGCGACCTCCATGTAGCTCCAAGAAGTCTCCGAGACGCCTACGAAATAGCTAACGAGCTACACTCTATGGGATTTAGCTGTGTTGCTATAGATAACCCGGATCCTCGTAAGGCCTCTGAGCTGGCTAAGCCGTTTCGAGAAGCAGGCCTTGAGACGTATACAAGGATAACCATTGAGGCAGAGAAATGGCAGAAGGCCTTGAAAAATATACGAAGAGCTGTACTTACTCACGACCTAATTATTGTGAAGCCTAGGAACGCGGAAGTAGCCCGTTACGCTGCACGTGATCCACGAGTAGCACTAGTATATCTCCCGCCAGGAATGGCAAGGTACATGGATAAGAGCCAGGCCTATCTGCTCAGAGAAGGGGGCAGCGGAGTAGAAGTATGCCTTCGCCCAGTTCTGTACGGAGATGATCCACGAAGAACGATGAGGGGGCTCATGATAATATCGAGAAGGGCTGCAGCCTACGAGGCACGCCTAGTAGTGACAAGCGGTGCGCGTAGCAAGTGGGAAATATGGCACTATGCAAGCATGCGCGCCCTCTTAGTGTCTTTTGGGCTTCCAGAGAATATTGCAAAACTAGCTGTGACAGGATACCCGGCCTCTATAGTCTTCTCGAAGAAGCCAAGGGTGTAAGAAATGTATCAATGGCTATTGGTAGCGGCTCTTGCAGCTGTTTCGGTATTTGCCTCAATTTATTCATACATTGTATCAAGAAGGCTTAGAATACTCGAGAAGTACGTGGCTGAATTAGAGAAAACACTTACACGTATCTCTAGGTGGAATAAACTAGTTGCACGCGCAGCTTTCGCGGCACTCCAAAGCCTTGAAGCGGAGGAATTTCTGCGCAAGCTCAGAGCAAAGCGTAGACGTCGCTACATAGCATTCTACGTAGCATATGAGGGCTCGGAGCCTCCCTCGCCACAGGATGTTGAGAAAGCCATACTAAGAGCCGTTGAGAGACTGGGAGGACAAATTGCTGTTGCTCTTGGAGGAGTTCAGCTAGTTTACTATGACCCCGAAAAAGCAGCAGGCATTGTGCGCTGTACCCATGATACGAAGTACGTTGTACTCGCGGCAATGGGGCTTGTGAGGAGGATAGGTCAGCAAAAAGCAATCATTATACCCGTGAGGACTACAGGCACCATAAAGAGAGCTAAAAAAGCTATACAAGAAGCAACCTGAAGAACCCTTAGCTTAGGAGGCGTACGCGATGAAAAGACCATACGTAATAATATTCTCAACGATAACCGTTGATGGCAGACTGGCCTCTGCTACAGGCTTCAGCGAGCTAAGCTGTCACTATGATCTTACACGGCTACGCTTGCTACGAGGAGCCGTTGAAGCAGTAATGATAGGTGCGTCAACCGCTCTCATAGATGACCCCTCTCTTCGTAAACGCTTGCTGCCCAAAACGGAGAAATATTATAGAGTGGTCGTTGATGGCACCCTTAGGGTGCATAAGGGGCTGCGGCTTTTCCGAGAACCCGGCCCACAAGTCATAGTGTTAACTGGCTCAGATAATGCTGAGAAAATAAGGCAGCTAGAAAAAGCTGGGGCAAAAGTACACGTTGTCGGCAAAGATGGCGTTGTTGACATGAAAGAAGCTCTTAGGGTACTTGCCGAGCAATATGGAATTAAAAGTATACTGGTTGAAGGCGGGGGGCGGCTTAACTATAGCCTCATAGCTAGTAGGGTAGTCGATGAAATCCGGACAACTATAACGCCATATGTTTTTGGCGCGGGTACAAGCTTCTTCCACGACCCAGCTATGAAGGGATTTCCGACAACGCGTGAAGGGCCGCAATTAAAGCTCCAATGTGTTGAGAAATGTCCTTGTGGCAACTGTGTACACATAGGGTTAAAGGTACTGGATACATGTTGTAAACCACTCCTCGAACGAAGCCCCATAGAGTACTGTCTGTCTGAGAAGCTTCGCAAAATAATTAATGACAAACAGAAAGCTCAGAAATAGTTCAGGTTTTAAGGAGCCGGTCATCCGCCACAATTCTTGTACGATTACAGCTGCGCGGTGACGCAGCCATGAACAAGACAATCGAGAAAGCAATAGAACTCTTTGCAAAGGGTAAACCAGTACTAATACATGATGACTATGGTCGCGAAGACGAGGTAGACTACGCTATACACGCATCAGCAGTAACTGCTGACACGATTTACGAGATGAGGACGAGGGCGGGCGGGCTAATATGCTACGTCATGCCCCTACGTGCTGGCTCACTAATAGGTCTCCGATACGCATATGAAATATATGCTGCCTTCCCTGAGCTTGCGCCACTCACCAGGCGCACGCTCGGGTATGGCGATAAACCAGCTTTCTCGGTATGGGTTAACAGCCTAAAGGCAAAGACGGGTATCCGCGACAATGATAGAGCAATAACAATTAGAGAACTCCACAATGTGCTCGAGCTAATAACGAAAGGAAATATCAGTGAGGCTCGAAAATACTTTGTAGAAAACTTCGTGGCACCGGGTCACGTACCCATATTGCTTGGTCGTAGCCTAAAAGAGCGAAAAGGCCATTCAGAGCTATCCCTCCACTTGGCAATGCTAGCCGGTCTCTCACCATCAGCGGTTATTGTTGAGATGCTTGACAAGGGTACAGCGCTAAGTGTTGAAAAAGCCCGAAAAGTTGCAGAAGAACTCGGCACTGTTGTAGTAGAGGGTAGTGAGATTATCAGTGAGGTAGAGAAGCTTGGTGAAGATCTGTATTGTAGATACAACCTTTGCAAGAGTTGACATGGCGCGTTATGCTATAGAAACCCTTCAAAATCTTATGCCCGACGCGGAAATAGTTCGCGTAACAGTACCAGGTATAAAGGATATACCGGTAGCGATAAAGAGGCTAATGATGCAAGAAAACTGTGACGCTGGCATGGTGCTCGGTTGGGTAGGCTCCAGTCTTACTGACAAGATAAGTTACGCTGTATATTCCTTGGCTGTTCAGATGGTGCAGCTCGAGCTAGGGAGGCACATAATTGATGTCACTGTTCACGAGGATGAATCGGACGACGAAGAAACTCTATTCGAGATAGCTAGAGACAGGGCATCTAAGCACGCTGAGAACCTCTACCTGCTGCTACGTAATCCAGAAGAATTAACCAGGAGGGCCGGGACTGGGCGAAGACAGGGCAGACCGGACGCTGGCCCCATAATGCCGTAGAGACGTCGGCTCAACGTCAATCAGTTTAGTTAAAACAAAGATTAGCAGCAGCCACGTGATTACTATATTAAGTTGCGGCTTATGTCCCCTCTAACGGGCGTGAGTAGAGATGAGCGACCAGATACGACTCGGAATCGTGGTCTCCGAGTTCAACTATGATGTTACTTACTTGATGATGCAAAGAGCTATAAGCCATGCAAAATTCCTCGGCGCGGTAGTGACGTATGTGGCTAAAGCGCCCGGAGCCTACGATATACCATTGCTAGTTGAGAAGATGCTCAAGAAGGATGATGTGGATGCGGTTGTTGCTCTAGGAGCAATAATAAAGGGAGCGACGAAGCACGACGAAGTAATAGCTCACCAAGTAGCTAGGAAGCTTGTTGACCTTGCTGAGAAATATGGTAAGCCGGTCACGCTCGGAATATCGGGACCCGGTATGAACCGTATGCAAGCTCTAGAGCGCGTAGATGATTATGCGAGACGAGCTGTTGAGGCAGCAATAAAGCTTGCAAGACGATTGAAAGCACTGGATGAGGCAAAGTTTAACGGAGAAACAATATTCATAGAGTAATCCGTGATACGGCATTGCACCTAGAACTACTCTACGCTTTTATACTCACTGATGACCACGTAGAAGTTGTAAAAAGACCTTGCATACAGATAAGCGACGACGAGGTTATCGGTTTTACTCCTGGTTGTCCTCCAGGAGCACAGCATATGCCATACATTGTACTTCCAGGCCTCTGCAATGCACACATACACGTGCTTGACTACTCCATACCCGAGATAGGCGAGGATAAGAAGCTTGAAGAACTAGTCGCCCTTCCCTCTGGGCTAAAATACACCGAGCTACAGAAACTAGGTGTGCGTGTCATAGAACAGCGTGTTGCGAAGCTTGCGGAGGAACTAAGAAGGCGCGGCATACTATACCTAGGAGCGTATAGCGAGCTAGGCGATACCGGGTCACAGATCCTGCTTAACATTTTCACCAAGACGGGTATACGTGTAAGGCTCCTAGCTCAACCTCTCCAAAAATCACACAACGCCTATCTTTCTCTCCTAAGAAAATATGATGGAATCGGACTTGACACTATCTTTGATCTAAGTGAGGAGGAGCTAAGATCTCTAGTCGAAGAAGCTAGAAGGCGTAATGCTCATGTACACGTTCATATATCTGAGACGGAGGAACTATACGCCGGTCTAGACTATAAGATGGCATTAAGACTGAAAAACATTGTTGCTGTACACTTGACAATGCTCTCTATAGAAGAGCTCAAAGAGCTAGCTAGGAACAAGATAAGCCTAGTTTTCTGTCCAAGGTCAAACCTATACCATGTCGGACGTGTGCCAAATCTAAACGTGCTTGACGAAATTATTGGAGAAACGTTAGTAGGTCTAGGCACTGATAACGCTGCTTGGATAACCCCCTTTGTGCACGAAGAGATGAGCTTCACCTATACCTATACTCACAGCGTGTCACGGGGCAAAAGCCGGAAGATAGCTGATGCAATTATTCGTGCAGCAACGATTTCGTGCGTAAAGCTCCTTGGGCTTTATCAGCCGGGCTACGAGGTACTAGAGCACGGAGCGGTTGTAGCAGCTATACCCGAAATTGAATGGAGCCTTGATCCGCTTATTACCCTTGTAAAACGGCTCTCTTCTTACCAGAGCCGCGGCCTATTGCCCAACGAGTTTACAAGCCTTGTCAGCAAGCTCGCTGGCTAATAGCTCCAGTAGTTCTTCTCCAAACTCCTTGGAGGCTGGCACGGGGGTTTTTGGATATATGTATCCGAGATCACTATAGATCCACGGTTCTAGCTCAACGCGCTTACCAGGCTTAGCTCTAAGAGAGTCTATGACCTCTTCTATAGAGGCCTCCTTAATCCCTACGCGATGCCCGCATGCCAGCAGCAGACTTGCCTCCACAGCGTCTGCGTGAATTATTCCGCTTTCTATATCGTATTTTGAGCCAATATAGGACTCAACCGTCCTCCAAGCATTAAATGATGTAACCTTGAAGCCCTTTGACCGAAGCGCTCGTGCGGCCAGATAAGCAGCAGGATACGCTCCGCCATGGAATACAGCAATAATTACAGCGTTCGTGTACTCAAGTAAGGACTCTACTATCTCAACAAGATATGTTATGAACGTCTGAGGCGATGAAGTAGCCCTTGGCTTAGCATGTTCCAGTGAAACGCTGTAGGGGATAACGGGCAAAGCTTCTACGTCACATGAAGCCTTTTCTAGAGCCTTATTGGTTATGCACTCGGCTATTAGTGTGTCCGTTCCGAGAGGTAGGATACCGTGATTCTCTACGGATCCGACAGGAAGTATTGCTACAGCACTACCCTTCTCATACGCCGTTTTTAGGAGAGTCTTTTTCATTTTCCACACCGGGATGCTACGCCTAACTATTAGAGGTTTAGAACCTATTAACTACATAGCAGTTTCTTAGACACTGTACCGGGGTGAAGACGCCGTCCCAGTCAGAGCCGTGAGAATCGGCTATGAAGACCTCACGACGATCTGACCGAGCCTCATAGTCCGGGAAGTAGTCCCATGTAAGAAAATACGATAGTAGATTTTTAGCTCTGAATACCTCGGCCCTAGTGGGGCATAGTTTATGAGCTCGACGACTAATGTAGAAGGCTTAGCTTCATATGAGTTAAAGAGATATTCAAGGCAATTGCCATTACTTGGTGAGGAGGGGCAGAGAAAGCTCCGCAATACGAAGGTACTTGTGGCCGGTGTGGGTGGTCTCGGATCGATTGAGGCGATATACCTTGCAGCGGCAGGTGTTGGAAAAATAGTGCTTGTTGACAAGGATGTTGTTGAGCCGAGCAATCTTAACAGGCAAATACTTCACTGGACAGATGACATCGGGAAGGCTAAGCCGCTCTCGGCTGCAGAGAAGCTAAAAAAGCTGAACCCTAATGTCGAAGTAGAGGCAATAACTGCGGAGATTACTAGAGAGAATGTAGAGGAACTGCTAAGAGGCGTTGACATAGTCATTGACGGACTCGATAACTGGGAGACCAGGTTCATTATAGACGAAGCTGCCTATAGGCTCGGGAAGCCATATGTCCATGCCGGGATATATGGTTTCCAGGGCCAGGTCACAGTGATAGTTCCTAGTGAAACATCTTGTCTGCGTTGTTTGCTTCCGCCAAAGCTTCGGACGCCGCAGCAACAAATCCCGGCACTTGGCTCCGTAGTCGGAATTGTTGGATCAATAGCTGCAACGGAGCTCATAAAACTTGTTACGGGTATCGGCGAAGTAGCTAAGGGGAAAATGATAGTTGTTGATGCTTACTCCATGGAGGTGCTTAAGGTAGAGCTTACTCCGAGGAAGAACTGTACATGTTGACCTAGTATCTCAGACCATTTAGTAGCACAATGGGCAATAATATTAGATGCTAAAAACAGCGCTAAGGGTTAGGAGACGAGACTCATGCAGCGTAAGGTGTTTTATGCTGCTCTTGCTGGCGAAATTGTCCTAAAGTCTGACCGTGTAAGACGTCGCTTTGAGAAGAGATTGTTGTCAAATCTCTTGAGCGCTTTCAAGAAATATGGTGTGCAATGTACTAGTCCTAAAATAGAGTGGGCTAGGGTAATTGCGGCATGCAAGGAAGATAGAGACTATACTATGGCAATTTCCGCCGCAACACACACATTCGGGATTCATGGAGCGACCACCGCCTATGAAATAACGTACGAGAATCTTAGTGACTTAGCACTCAGGGTCCGTGATATCGCTGCTGATTGGGTTAAGGGGAAAAAGTTCGCGGTACGTGCCAGGCGCAGCGGAGTTGAGGGTTTCACTAGCCTTGATGTTGCCCGTGAGGTTGGTGCAGCGCTTTACAACTACTCGGCTGGAGTAGATCTAGACAATCCCGAGGTAGAAGTCTTCGTAGAGGTTCGTGGAAGAAAAGCATACGTTCATAGAGGCTTCGTGAAAGGGCCAGGTGGCTTACCAATAGGTGTAGAGGGCAGGGCCATTGCACTCTTCTCGGGTGGCTTAGACTCACCTGTCGCTGCATGGATGGCTGCTAAAAGAGGAATAGAGGTAGACCTTCTCCACTTTATACTAGCATCTACGGCGTCAGTTAGCGATGCTCTAAGGGTTGGGTCCAGACTCGCAAAAGACTGGCTTCATGGATATAGTCCAAAGCTCTATGTAGTTGATTTCAGACTTGTGACAGAAGCCATAAGGAGTAGTGTGAGAAGAGATTATGCTCAAGTTGTCCTTAGATTGGCGATGTTTGATGCATCGCAGCTCTTCGCGGAGAAACTAGGGTATCATGCAATCTATACCGGTGAGAGTGTAGGCCAAGTCTCTAGCCAAACGCTCAGAAACATCTATGCGATAGCTAAAGCCCTACCTCTTTATATGCCGCTCCTAAGGCCGCTCGCAGGCCTAGACAAAGAAGAGATAATGGATATTGGACGGCGTATAGGTATCTACGAAGAAGCAGCTAAGACAAAAGAATATTGCAGGCTAGGCGAAGGACCCGTAACCACTGCAGCTGACCCAGTTATTCTACATAACGAGTACAATAAGATAAGAGATATTGTTGCTAAGACCGTTGAAGACTACACAGAGTATAATCTGCTTGATTAGCCCCGCTTGATCCTTTCATATACTCTTACAAGTGGATGGGAAAGCTCAAGATGTGGGTTAAGGATAAGCTCGTATAGCATATCAGCTGGTTTAAATAAGACACCTTCTATGAGCCTAGGGGCACCATACTCAGCTACAAGTACCGGCACAATTAGCCTAACACTATTAACTTCTTTGACTTCTATGGATTCCTTGCCCTCGGCGATACGTCGTGCTTTTCGCGCGAGCCGTCTAGCGAGAGAGACGAGTCTATCTGGCGGCTCACGCTCAACGATCCTAATAAGGAACAATATGCCGTCACGCCTTAGAACAAGGTAGTCAACATAGCTAAGCATGCCGCTTACAGGCATAACAAGCTTAACCAAGTCTCTTCTGTTCGCAAGCTTGCTAAGAACTCTTCTCAGCCTAGGCCCAGCAACTTCTTGGCCAGCCGAGTGAGAGTCAAGAGCACCGCTATAGCATACGCGATCACCATAGACGGCTACAAGCCCCTTTTCTTCGAGTCTCCGGGCAGCCTCCTCAACCTCAGAAGGAGTAAGCCTTGCCTCGGCGGCAATCACCACTATACGCCTGCATGGTTTGCCGCGCTTCGCAGACTCCCGCAAAACTCTGAGCAGCCGGGTTTCCGCCATAACCTAGCCCCTCTACAATACCACATTCCAGTGCAATGGTCAGCAATGGGGCCTTCACGTCATCGCATTTTCTCGTCACGAAGGACGCGCTCATCATTCAAAGAGGCGCAGACCCCTTCATCCACACGCCGATAACGTCTCGGCGCTGTCAGGGGTCCGGCGGCACCCGAGAGGCCCCTACCCTTATCCATGTTTTTGAGGTAATCTACTACGGCTCTGGTGTAAATATTTTGCAAGAGGTTCTCTAATAATGTGGCCTCAGGGGCGAGAAGATTCTTCACAGATCTGTTTTCGGACTCGTCATCACCGGCTGGCTACGAGATTCTTTAACGTGTCAATTGTGCTCGGTTTATGTACTGTGCTTTAGCCTCACCAGGGGCTCTAGAAGCAACTTTATTTTTTAAAACCGTTCCCTACATTATTGAAGCCCGGGGGTTGCTACTACTATGTCATTCCCCGCACCACCTGCAATGATGGGATATGACCGTACTACTGCAATGTTTTCGCCAGACGGCAGGCTATTCCAAGTAGAATACGCGATGGAGGCCGCAAAGCGCGGCTGGACAATGGTTGGAGTAAGGGTTCCCGAAGGCGCAGTAATTGTTGCTGAGAAAAGAAAGACATCCCCGCTTATAGACTTAGAGCACTTGGAAAAAGTATACATGGTTGACGAGCACGTTGGAGCAGGATTTGTAGGCTTTGGCAGCGACGGTAGAGTGTTAATAGACTATGCTAGACAGCTCGCTGTTCAATACAAGTTCGTCTATGGCGAAAAAATACCCGTCGAGTATCTTACGCGGCAAATATGCGACCTTATGCAGATCTATACACAGCATGGCGGTGTAAGGCCTTTCGGCATTACACTCATGATAATAGGTGTTGATGAGGCTGGGCCCAAGCTATTCGTTGCTGAGCCAAGCGGCCAGTACATAAGCTACAAAGCATATGGCCTCGGCCAGGGCGGGTCACAAGCAATAGAAGTTCTTCAAAGAGAATACAGAGATGATATGAGCCTTGAAGAGGCAATGCTCCTAGGCATAAAGGCAGTTGCGTCCGCGATGGAGGGTAAGCCGAGCGTGGAGACGCTAGAAATAGGCTTAGTTGAGACATCGACCGGGAAGTTCCGGAAATTAACAAAAGAGGAGCTTCAGAAACTTCTAGAAAAACTCGGTGTCTAGCAAGTATGCCGCGCAAGAGTAAGGGTGAACATGAACCAGTTGTAGCGCGCTTAGAGATTGCTGGTAAACGTTTTGAAGTTCTCGTTAACCCCGACCTCGCTTTTGAGTATAAGAGGGGCAAAGAAGTAAACCTAGAGGACCTAGTCATAAGCGACGCGATTTATACTGATCTTCGCCGCGGCCTTCGTGCATCGCCCGAGCTTCTCCGCAAGGTCTTTGGTACTGACGACGTAGTAAAGATAGCCGCTATTATTGTAAAGCGTGGAGAGCTTCAGCTCACGGCGGAGCAGCGAAGGGCCCTTATAGAGGCTAAGAAGAAGCAGATAATCAACTATATAGCAAGGAATGCAATTGATCCGCGCACGAAGCTGCCTATACCTCCTGCGAGAATCGAGGCAGCAATGGAGCAGGCGCGAGTAGGTATAGATCTTTACAAGAGTGTTGAAGAGCAGGTGCCGCAGATAGTTCGCGCAATTAGCCGCATAATTCCGATAAAGATTGCAAGGGCTTTGTTGAAGATAACGGTTCCGCCAGAGCATGCAGGCAGGGTTTCTGCTCTTCTACCAAAGCTTGGTGAAGTAAAGCATATGGATTGGAAGACTGATGGCAGTCTTATTGCAGAGATAGAGGTTCCTGCTGGATTACAGCAAGAAGTTATAGACAAGCTGAGCAAGGCTACACAGGGTAGTGTGGAGGTAAAAGTAGTAGGCGTGGTGTAGCTAGGCCTTGGCAAAGATATATGTTAGTCCGCGATCAATAGTGGTTCCAGGAGACCTAATAGCTGAAGGCGATGACGTAGAGGCTGACTCGGTCTATATCGAGAGGAGAGGAAAGCGCTTTTATGCAACAATAACTGGGCTTGTTAGCGTAGAGCAAGTAGACGATAAGTACAAGATATCAATAATACCTCTCGAGGGAGCCTACATACCGAAAGCCGGTGACATAGTAATCGGGCTAGTGGAGGATATAGGTCTGACACACTGGGAAGTAGATATATCGTCACCGTATAAGGGAATATTGACTGTGCAAGAGGCGCTAGAGAAACCATTCAACCCGGTAACTGATAGTCTAAAACGTTATCTTGATGTAGGTGACTACATCGTAGCAAAAGTAATAGCCTTCGACCGGGCACGTGATCCTCTACTCACGATAAAGGGCAAGGGTCTTGGGCGAGTAACCGAGGGCTCAATCGTCGAGATAAAGCCAAGCAGAGTTGCAAGAGTTATTGGTAAGAAGGGCTCCATGGTAAACATGTTGATGCAAGAAACAGGGTGCAATATACTCGTCGGGCAAAACGGGAGAATACTGATAAATTGCCCGAATAAAGATATTGAGGAGATACTTGTCTTGTCGATTAAGAAAATAGAAGCAGAAGCACATACAACAGGCCTAACAGAGAGAGTAAGGGAGTTTATCCGCAAAGAGAGGGAGAAGAGAGGGGTCTAAAATGGGCGGTACGGGAGGCGAGAAGCCAGTACTCATAAGATGGGAAGAAAAAGATGGGCAAAAGCTGCCAATAAGGATTGATGGACGACTACCAGAGCAGCTTAGGCCTATAAGGATAGAGGTAGGCGTCCTCGGCAACGCTGATGGATCAGCTCTTGTAGAGTATGGTGCGACAAGAGTGCTGGCAGCGGTATATGGGCCTCGCGAGGCTCATCCAAGGCATATGGCGCTTCCTGATAGGGCCATAATACGGTGTCGCTACCACATGGCCCCGTTCTCGACCGAGGAGAGAAAGACACCTGCCCCAACTAGGAGAGAGGTAGAGCTTTCCAAGGTTATTCGGGAGGCTCTTGAATCAGTAGTTATTACGGAGATGTATCCGCGTACCTCGATAGACGTGTATATGGAGGTTCTTCAGTCAGATGGAGGGACGAGAACAGCGGCTATAACTGCTGCAAGCCTCGCATTAGCTGATGCAGGTATTGCTATGCGTGACTTAGTAGCCGGTGTAGCCGTTGGCAAAGTTGACGGCGTACTCGTACTAGACATAAACGAGATTGAGGACAACTATGCGGAGGCAGACATGCCGGTGGCTATGGCTCCGAGCCTCGACAAGGTACTCTTGCTCCAGCTTAACGGCGTCTTGAGCCACGAGGAGTTTATTAAAGCACTTGAGCTAGCACGTAAGGGAATACTCGAAATTTATAGGCTTCAGAAGGAAGCTCTTCGCAAAAAGTATGTAGAAGTTCAGTCCTCGGGTTGATGAGCCATGAGTGTTACTCCGTCATTTCAGCCCGTTATGCCTAAGCTTAAGAGGTATACACTTGAAACGCTGTTATCACGAGGGGTAAGACTAGACGGTAGGAGACTCGACGAGATAAGAAAGATAGAGATAGTCCCTGGCTACGTCGAGAAGGCTGAGGGCTCGGCGCTTGTCCGGCTAGGCCAGACAGTAGTACTTGCAGGAGTCAAGACCGATATCGTTGCACCTTTCCCGGATACGCCAAACGAGGGAGTCCTCGTAGTACATGCTGAGTTCGTCCCTCTAGCTTCGCCTACGTTTGAGCCGGGGCCGCCAGATGAGAACGCTATAGAGCTTGCAAGAGTTATTGATAGAAGTCTCCGAGAAATACGGGCAGTAGCTCTCGATAAGCTTGTTATCGAGCCCGGAAAACACGTATGGCGAATATATGTTGACATATATGTACTAAACCACGACGGGAACTTGTTTGACGCATCAATGTTGGCAACAATGGCCGCTCTCATGGCTACGAGGCTCCCAGCGCCCGTTAAGGTCGAAGACGGGTACCGAGTTGACCGCACAAAGTACACAATGCTCCTACCCATAAACCACAAGGTAGTTTCAGTTACCTTGGCGAAGATTTCTGGTAAACTACTAGTTGACCCGACTTACGAGGAAGAACAAGTCGCCGATACGAGGCTAGTAGTAGCCGTCTCCGATGATGGAAGGATAGCTGGTATGCAGAAGACAGGAATGGGTGACCTCACCTACAAGGAGGTCCTAACAGCAGTCTCGATAGCCCTTAACCGTGCGAATGTGTACCTAGAGGAGCTTAGCAGAGTTATGGAGCCGTATAGGGAGAAACTCGCAAAGGAGCTTGAGGAGGTAAAGGAAGAGAGTGCCGAGGCGAAAGAGCAACAAATTGTTGCGGAACCAGCTCCTCGAAAAGAACGTCTTGAGGAAGAAGTAATAGAGCAGGGAGAACTTGCAGAGGAGGAATCCGGTACAAGCACCGAGGAAGCCGAGAGAGAATAAATAGGTTTTGAAAGATAGTCAGCTTAAATAATTGCCTCTGCCTAGGAGTGCGGCGGGGGAAGGATATGGCTAGGCGAACAAAGGCTGTAGGCATAGCGGGGCGCTTCGGGCCGAGATATGGTGCTACGCTTAGAAAGCGATGGAAAGAGGTAATGGAGCGCAGATACGCTGACCACGAATGCCCATTCTGTGGTACAAAGGGCCGCGTGAAGAGAATAAGCACCGGTGTATGGATGTGTACGAAGTGCGGCGCAGTATGGGCTGGAGGAGCATATGTTCCTCGAACCGGGCTTAACAAGCACTTTCCGAGAATAATTGTTAGACGCGAATAATTTTCGCTTAGGTTCCTCTTTTAGCCAATATAGCTATTCTTTACCCTAGTCACGTTGCCGGTTTGTATCTGTTTTTATATTAGGCTTTAACCATAGTAGTCTTACCCATGCAGCATAACTTGGAGGAAGAAGCAGGTCATGGCTCAAAAAGCGGACATAGTGGTTACAACATCGCATCGGCCTTCTCAGCGCGTGAGAAGTTTCGTAAAGGACTTGGTTGCTGTTCTCCCCAATGCAGTGAAGATTTCGAGAGGTAAAGCCACAATACAAGAACTATACTATGAGGTTGTTGCTCGAGGCGCGAAACGCCTCGTCATAGTTACTACTTGGAAGGGGAACCCTGGTTCTTTGAAAATATATGAGCCGCTAGAGCCCCCGGAGGCGCGTCTTGAGCTAATAGTTAACATGGTGCTTGGGGGAGTACGCTTATCGAGAGAAACACCTGGAGCCCAGAGAAGCTTCGGCTCAAAGAGCCTAGGTGTTTATATTGAGCAAGGTGTTTCTAAGACGTTCTTTAGTCTCTCCGACACGCTTGCAAGGGCCTTCTTGGCGAGAATCGTGTTCTCAAGAGAAGACACCAGTGTTGATACTATAGCAGTTATTAGGCCGCATCAAGAGAGTATCGCAGAGATAGTCTTCATATGCCCGGCTAGCGGGAGAATATGTGGGCCCACATTGAGGCTCCTAGGTGTAAGAGACTATGTATCCGGTTTCAGCGCGCATAAGGCTAGAAGGCTTGAAGCCGCTAGAAGCAGAAGCACTGACTAGGGCACTAAAAACAGAGGCAGCTAATCCTCCAGACCCGCATAGGGGCAGCGTGGACGTTGAGAGGAGCGATGGCGTTATAGAGATTAAGATTGTTGCAAGGGACCTGGCTGCAGCAAGGACTCTGATAAACGCTTATCTTGGCCTAGCAGCTACAACCCTTGAAGCGGTTAGAGCAGTAGGTGGCGACAGTCATGGCTCAAAGACTCCCCCCAGAAATAGAGAATAAGCTTACACGCTTCCAGAGCCTGCAAGCCCAATACACTAGGCTCGTTCAAGAGCGCTCAGCTGTTGAGGCCGAAATAGCTGAGGTTCAGCGCGTACTGAAGCTCCTTGAAGAGGCCGGCGACGATGCACCGGTTTACAGGATGCAGGCAGGCATACTTGTCCGCGTTGATAAGTCAAAGCTGGTACAAGAGCTAAAGGATAGGCTTGAGATACTTGAGATAAGGCTCCAGAAGCTCAAGAAGCAGGAGGAGGAAGTAAAGAAACAGCTTGACCAGATTGCAAAGGAGATAAAGGAATTCCAGGCAAAAACAACGCTGGGTAAGCAGGGCGCAGGAAGCTAGGGGATTGGCTAAGGATTTCTTATCGCGCAGGCTCCCCTTTTTACGCTAAGTGTATTAGTCCAAAGGGCTTGCTTGTGTAAAATGTGCCGTGCGCTGGCTTCGCAAAGTATAGTGATAACCTACGTAATCGGCCCAATCATTATTTTCGCGGCGCAGTATGATGCCCGGATCTCGTAGGAGGCATGGGCTAAGCAATGCCGAAGACCATTAGTGTTGGTTTAGAGGAGAATCCTATCAATGAGGACGAGCTTGAAGAGATACTCGTAGAGCTCGAGAAAAGAATTAGGAGTGTGCTTGAGGATAAGCTTCGTAGGCGACTCGATGAACTAGAAATAATAATATCTGGGGAGCTTAGGAGGGGAGGACGTGAGCTTGACATAGTTGTTGACGTGAAGGCAACGGGGCGCGTTGTTGCACCGTTTTCTTACGACGAGGTAATAGCGGAGGCTATAGATGGAGCGGTGAAGTGGCTTGAAGAAAGGCTTAGAATGCGAGGAGCTAGAGGAGGATCTGAAGGCGTTTCTCAGCATACTCAGTGATATTGGTACACCTGTCGTAGTCACAGCGCATAGGAATGCCGACCCCGATGCAGTTGGCTCAGCCTATGTCATACGCAATGTTCTTAGAAGACGGGGTATTGATGCCCGCCTATTATTCCCTGAAGGCGTGAGCCAAGTATCTAAGAGAGTTATTAAGGAAGTTATCGGTGTTGAGCCGAGCGAGATAGAGGACGAAGCGCCCAAGGAATCGGCCGCCGTAGTTATACTTGACACTGCCTCTTACGAGCAGCTTGGAGGCTTAGCAGACTTCGCTAGGCAGGTCATAAAGATAGTTATAGACCATCACTCGGCCAGCAAGCTCGCTGAAGAAGCAGACATAGCGTTTTATGATCCAAATGCGCGTGCAACGTCTGAGATAGTCTACCTTCTTGTCCGCGATTGTATGGAGGAAAGCCTTGAAACAGCCGAGCTAGAGGCGCTGCTCGCAGGCATAGTATACGATACCAGGCACTTCATACTATCAACTCCGAGAGTGCTTAGAGTTGCTGCAAGAATACTGGAAGAGGGTGCAAGCCTTGAACGAGTACTAAGATCTCTCCAGTCTCCTCCCCCCGACATCTCGCAGCGAATAGCCCGCATCAAGGCCGCTAAGCGCATGCACGCTATCCGGGCAGGCGAGCTAATAGTCGTAGTCACCCATGTTGGCGCATACGAGTCAAGTGTTGCTAGAGCACTACTAGACCTAGGAGCCGACATAGCCCTCGTTGTCTCGGAGCACGGGGCCGAGACCAGGATAGTTGCACGCTCTCGCAGAGACGTTGAGGAGAAGTACGGTATACACCTCGGCCGCGACATCATGGAGCAGCTTGCAAAGCGGCTCGGCGGCGGAGGCGGGGGACACGCACAAGCAGCTGCGATGACTACCAGGGCCTCGCTCGAGAAGGCACTAAGCGAAGTGATAAAAATTGTTGAAGAGCTCCTACGAAGTAGAGGATTAGAGCCCCAAGTACTCGTATAACGACATATACGGGGTGTCGGAGGCAGTGGTGAGCAGCCTATCTGACCTAGAGTCGATGATACGAGCACTAGGCTTAACCTATAGGCGTGTTGAGGGAAGCCTAGTAGCAGAGTACGAGGACAAGCGATTCGGCCGACTAGGATTAGTATTCTCCTTTGACCACGACACGAGAACCGTGAGAATCGCCGTACCCCTAGACGTAGAGCCCTACGAGAAGGCCCTTGGCCAGCTTCTCCGAGAGAACTTTACGAGCACAACCTACAAGTATGCACTAGACTATGACGGCTTCATAACCGTCGTCTACGACGTGCCAGCAAACTGCGTAGATAATGCGCTGCAGCTCAGAGAACTCGTGCTCTACGTCCTAGACGGTGCGAGAAGAATACTTGAGCGCACAGAAGAGGAACAAAAGTAGCCAAAAACCGGCAAGACCGAGCAGTAGCACTACTACCTTATAGAAATTGAGAATAGGAGGCTAGCCTCTCTTCATGCCTATGAATGCCTTCTTCGGGCGAAGGTTCTTGCTCTTGCAGCGCCTACACTTCTTAGCGCCCGGAGGATTTAGCGCACCGCACTTTCTGCAAACGAGCTTATTGAGAACCCTATTATACACTATCTTCATTATCTCCGGGTCCCGCACGCCAGCCATTTGCCAACGCACCCCTAGTCAACACTACCCAGAAATCCAAGCTTAAAAATTATCAAGAGCTATGACGCTATACAGAATACGTGGGAGCATGCAAGTAAGTGAAGCGCCGTGCAGGCTGACATTTCTGGAATAGTATTATTCTTAGGCCTCCTATTCATAGCCGCTGCCTTCACATCATTCACAGCTATAGCCTCATATAATTATAGCCTAAATAACAACATATACATATATAATGATAGCATAAGCGCACTGTACGATTTTCTCAACACAACAAGTCCAGAGATAATCAAATTACGGCATTATGGATATACCCTTATAATTCTCGTATCTAGAAGCAAGATTGGTAACCCTGCTTGGGCAAACATTCTTCTCAAAGAAAATTGTTACCAAGATGTATGGCAAAACGATACTCTAGACAGAGTACTAGATGAAATCTATAGCCAGCTTGAGGATAATAATGTGAGTATGTGTTCACTCATTTATTGCCCTTTTAAGCATCTTTTATTCATAGGCATTAACTTGGCACACAATAACAATAGCATAAGCGCTATAGATGCGATCAAAAAGCTAGTAAAACTTGGCTACAAAGTAGTACTCTATCCATGTAATAGCGGTATCAAGAAGTATCGTGGGCGCGAGCTAGGAGATATTATCGTCTATATTAACAAAAAGTTGCCAGAGATAGATAAAGTGTTTCAAGAGCTATTTCCTGAAGCTAATCTTGTATATGTGAGAGAGCATGTACATATAGGGGATAGTAAAAATGAGTATATTAGAGAGGAATACATGTTCGCCATAGATAAGTTTACAGGGCATTTAATTTTATTTGTAAATACTTCGCTAGTCAGGGAAGATAGCATTGATAAAAGCACTGTTCTTGCTCTGGGGAGGAAGTTAGCAGAGGCTCTCAACAAGACTAACTTTAAATTCCATCACGTAGAGGTGGTTGTCGGGTACAGCTCGTCTATTGATGTTTGGGGAAGGCTTGACGTAAAGCAAGTGGCTATTCCAGTTAAAGTAGAAAACATCTCAACACCCTCCCTTAGCGAGAAATCATCAGCATTAAATAACACAGTACATGTGACTTCATCCTCAATGTCAGCTAGCTCTATCTCCGTCAATAAATGCAATACAAGTAAGAGTGTAGTAGTTTTTGCTACTGGTAAAGGTTATAGCAACATCAACAGCAGACTAATCCTCATTCTCGTTATCCCTTTACTAGTATTATCGCTCTCAATACTTCTGCTAAGGCATAGATAATAGCTCCTTTTTCATAGAGAAGTTACCTCTTTTTAGCACGAATATAGGGAAGTGATACAAAGTACTACCGGCCTCCTAACTTGTATCCGGGAAGCATTTCTATTCACGATTGATCGGAGAAGAGAGGCCATGGAGAGCGAGGAGGACGTTCTTAAGCGCTTCGGATTACTTGATGAAGACACTGAGATGGTTGAGTTTGCACCAGCTGTTCAAAAGATGCTGGAGAAGACTAGGAGGCTTGCGGAGCGCATAGCTGGGCGCATATTGTCGTTTAGAGACGATTTCGACAAGATAATGAGCATCCTCGATAGTCTTGAATGGGGTATCCTAGGCTATGAACGGCCTCTGCCTGGTGTGGCTGTTGATTCGACTTTTCCCATTGATGGAGGAGTTGACCTAGTAGGCGGGCATTTAGCAGCGGTTATCGCAGGTTACATCGGCTTTGGCGGCGTCTCCGGCGGCGAAGATAAGCCCGTAGAGTCGATAGTGGATATTCTCTTTGCCGATGACGAGAATATGAGAAGCCGTATACCTCTCTACGCGAAGATAGCAGAGAAAAAGATCACATTAAAAGTTCTAGAGAATAAAGAGAAGGGCCTACTAAAGCCAGTTATCATACTATTTGACGGCGAACTTGTCCCGTACAAGCTGTTGTTTAGGCCCTGGCGGAGTATTGTGAAAAGCAAGGTGCTTACCAGGCTGGACGAGGCAACAATGAGGGTATTAGAGAGGGCAAGAGAGCAAGGAGTCACGCTTATAGGAGTAGTTAAGAGGAGTTATTCGCGCCTCTTACGCGTGTTTAATAATGGTGAGAAGCTTCCGCTAAACGATAAAGCAATTATGAGTATGATTCTCCGGCCTGGGAGCTACGTTGTCCTTGGAAAGTTTTCCGACCTTGTTCCACGCTATGCAGAGATAATAGCTGAGGAGCGCAAGAAGGAAGGAAAGAACGTTAAGGGATATGTTGAAGGAGTTAAAGAGCTCCTAGAGAAGAGGCCCAGCTACGGAGAAGTAATTGTCGCCTTCTATAAGCCTCGCCAAGGACCTGGTCAAGCGGTTAGAGTGGAAATTCTCGACTATGGTAACCTGGGCTTAGAGCGCGTACTTTCAATACTGTCGGCGCTCACTAATCCTGCAACAGGGCTACCATATCCCATAGACTTGGTTGATAGCTACGTACGCTTGGAATCATATATGCTTGAACTTGTGCGTAGAAGAATCATTAAGCACTTAGTCGAGATGCTCAAAGAGGAAGGGCTGCGAGGCGAGCATGTAGTGGTTATGAGTCATACGAATCCGGAAAAGCGCTATCTATACGAGAAGAAAAAGTTTTAGCTATTCACGAGTTTTTCATATAGCTAATATCGTCTACCAGCAGGAGCATTGGTCTTCTCAACGGGTTCATCAGCCCTGCTACGTAGAATTCTCTCCTCGCGAGCATGGCGAGGTTGGCTTCACTGACCCTGCCAAGGTCGAGGTAGCCCGATAGTTCCTGTAGATCACCGCTTGCTTGTAGCCTTGAGAAGAACACCGTTCCGAGATTACTCCTTACGCCTGGCCGTATATCTCTGCTTACGCGCTGGCTCGCTACTATTATGAAGTACTTCCACTTTCTGCCCTCCCTAGCTATTGTCTCGAGAGCTTTGCCCGCCTCGCCACAGTATTCGCACGCATAGTTCTGGGCCTCATCGACAACTAAGCCTAGTCTTGCCTCGCTCCTCGTTGCCGCTATGTGGCTCCAGACGGCCGAGGCAACTGATGCAATAATGCCTCTTTTCACCTCTATGTCTTGCTCAGTGCTCATATCAATTACTACGGCTTTACCCTTTAAGGCCTTCAGTACTATGTCTTCCGGCTCCAATACCCTGTCTCTGAGCTTCTCGAAGACATAGTCTGGTATATTGAGGCGGGTCAGTAGCTTAAGCTTGACGGCTGCCGCGTCAGCTCCGCGGGTGTAGAGTAGTCTGATAGCCTTATCAAGTACTTGTATGAACTCCTCTTTCGGCGTCATGGACTGCTTTTCCTGCTTCTTTGAGTAAAGGTGATGAGACGTACTACTCTGCGCTATGAAACGGCCACACTCCTCTAAGCCGTACTTGTTGTACCGGTCATCCTTGTCACGATAAGTCTTCATAGCATAGCACAGGGCGGCGACCTCTACTACATCCCTCTGCGTACCCTGTACATCAACAAGCCTACCAACTATTGATGCAAAGATCTTTGGTTCAATCCTTATAGATGAGGCGTCAATAACTTCTGCTCCAATTTTCTCCGCGAACGGTGCATAATCAACGCCATTGTGATCAAAGACGATTAGCCCGTATCCGGTGCGCACTATCTCTGTGATCAGTCTCAGTATTAGCCTACTCTTTCCCGTGCCCGTCGCGCCGAATACTCCAATATGGTAGTTAAGCCAAGCAGAGTCAAGCGGCAGCCTCCAATCACTATACTTGTGCACACCAACGCTTATCGGCTCAGCAACTGTAAGGTATCTAGAAAGATCATCGGCCTTTACCAGTTTGTAGACCTTGCTTCCCGGTGTAGGAGGATAAACATTGCTAACGAATCCCCGGCGAGTGCACGGTTTCCCCCCGTCACATATGGCTCCGTAGATTTCGACGAAGGCGTTAGAGAAGGGCATCACTACCTCGGAGCTCAGGGCTTCCGGATGCTCTATGTAAACGTTGTGTACGCTCCTACGCAGGAAGGGTTCATAGCGTGTTATCCACCTTATCACACCAAGCATGTAGTAGCCATCGCCTAAGCCTTCATCCCGGATTATAACTAGGTCTTCTTCGCGGACATCTAGCTCCTTGTCGCGGCGAAGCGCTATGGGGGCAAGTGATGCAGTGGCGTTGCTCAGAACAATGCCAATTTCTTCACCAATCTCTTGTAGGTTAAGCGTCAACGAGGCATGCACCCTCTTATACTCCACTACAATATAGCTCACGTGATACTACATAAGTGGTCGGCACCGTTAGCTAAAGAAAAAGAACGCCTAGTAAACGATGGCGAAGAGGGCCTTAAGGTAAGCGAGGTGGGGGGCCGAGGGCCTCACAGGATGGTCAGGCGGCATACTCCTAATGTCCCCGATAGGCGTATAGTTCCTCTTAGCAGTCTGGAATGCAGCAGAGACAACATCTCTAAACCTATCCCTCGGTAAATGAGCGCTACAACTACTAAGCACTATGATGCCTTCGCTGCTCACTAGCCTAGCTGATAACGAATATAGCTTCTTGTATGCTTGTAGTCCTCGTTCATAAGCTTCGGGGTGCGGGATGAACGCCGGAGGATCCACCGACACTGAGTCAAAGGCTTCGTCTTTCTCTTGTAATCGCCGCAGCACTCTCCAAACATTATCATTAACTACTATAGCCTTGTTTGAGACCTTGTTGAGTTCGAGGTTCCTCCTTAGTATCTTAATGGCCTTCTCGTCCTCCTCTACGAAGATGGCCTTCTCAGCCCCGCCTAGTAGTGCATGTATCCCAAAGCCCCCGGTATAGCTAAACAGGTCGAGAACAACGCCGCCAGCCATTTTGCCGAATTCAATACGGTTGAGTCTCTGGTCTAGAAAGAAGCCGGTCTTTTGCCCTATCCGTGCATCAACGTAGAACCTTGCCTCGCCTTCACGTATATATGCGAAAGTATGGTTACCGTACAATAGTTTTTCATATGGTTTAAGCCCTATATCGAGTCTTGTCCTCTGTACACTCTTCTCGTAGACGTGTTTAACATCAACAATGTCTACGAGGGCCTCAACAATAATTTTCCTCAATGCGTCCCAGACTATGCTGCTAAGCTGTATTACAGCTAAGTCGCTGTATACATCAACTATGAGACCCGGCAAGTAGTCTCCATCACTGTGTACAAGGCGGTAGGCAGACTCAGCACCCACAAGTCCAAGCCGCTTACGTAAGACAAGGCTCCGCTCAATTAGCGCGTAGACCGCTTCGCGTGCATCGCTGAAACTGCACCCATTTAGTTCTATAAGTCGAAGCGCGACTGGGCCCACGTCGTCGTAGAACCCGCATCCTAGAACATCGCCTCTACTATCCTCAATGACTACGAGCTCTGCGCGTCTAACGTCTGCGGGTGCCTTAACCCATTTCCTGTAAACCATTAATGCTCCTTTCTGCGAAACAAGCCTAGCACCCTCACCAACAACCCGGGCCACTCTCAAGGGCTCAATTCTGCCCAATGAGTGTCGCCCCCAACGCGGTCAGTATAGCAATAATAAGTACCGATGCCACGCCTCCAGCTGCAAGCGCCATAGCAGTCCTAGGCCTGGGTATCCCGAGAAGAAATGCAACAACAGCCCCAGTGTATATACCGGTGACCGGCAACGGGACAGCGACAAAAACAGCTAAGCCTATGTCCCCATATTTTTCTACAAGCCGAGTAGCCTTGCGACGGGCCTCAATAACCCTCTTCTTAATGGTTAAGGCAAAGCCGTACCTTGTAGAAAGCTTCTCGAGAAGCACCCACGCCTCTTCGGAGAGATATGCCAAGAGAATTGACAAGAAGATGGCTTCCAGCACCGACGCTATGAGCGCGACTACGGGCTCTACGCTGCGCGAGAGCACGGGGTAAACATATCTAGGCTCATAGAGAGGTAGTAGTCCAAGTATGAGCACTAGCAGAAGCTTATCGTCCATTGGCGCAGCATCCCATACCTTCTCTTCTGGGATAAACATCTTTATCGAACGGGATGCTATAAATAAGACTCCGCAGAACTATTCATGGCGAAACACTATATAGTGACGGCCTTGGGGCAAAAACGCGGAGCCCTCTTTTATCGACGCTAGGGTTTGTTCACAATTAATTTCCGTTAACCATCTTTGCGGGAGTGGGCGTACCCGCCTTGGAAGCTATAAGGCTAGTTGGCCCCGTTTACGAAGCCTATCTCGAGGCAAGCAGTGATTTCGACTTCGATGCGACAGCCAGCACCTATAGCTTCGGATGGGTGTATGACGGCTTCTCGTTAAAGCTCGAACTATGTCCTGGCGCAGTGGCTGTGCTGGAGCGCCTCCGCGAAAACTGGCTAGCCATGAAGGTCTATGCAGGACCAAGTAGCTCTTGCTGGGAAGAAAGAGTAGGCTTTGTTGAAGAACTTATTGGCGCGTGGGAAGACCTCTCCGATTATATCCTACTAGGTCGCGGTGACCCCCTTGTAGGTGGAGTAATAGATGTGTTTCCTGGCCTCAGGCTCCGAGAAACAAGCCTATGGAGCGCTTTCCTTGTCGCTGTTTGTCAGCAGAATGCAAGCTTTAAGCAAGGCTGGGGTATGCTTTACCGGCTTTACCGTAATGCTTCAAGAAGGCTAATTATTCCAGGCATAGGTGTTTTCCTCGAGACTCCGCGCCCCGAGAAACTCAGCTATAGTGTCCTCCGCGGCTCTGGTTTCGGTTACCGAGCCCGCACAGTTATGGAGGCTATTCGGAAGAGGGTCTATGAGAAGAACTGTGCCGAGGTAGACGAGCTCCGCGACGTTAGGGGCGTAGGAGGCTATACCTTAGCCTTGGTGAGGCTCCTTGCGTGTAGAGACTACTCGGTTCTTCCTCTCGATAGATGGCTTAGGCGCCTCGCGAGCGAGGCATATGGCGTGGAAGAACACGCAGTTGCCTCAGAGCTTCGTAGACGCTTTGGAAGCTTTGTTGGGCTAGCTGCTTGGCACACAACGATAGCATTCGACGCAGAGCCCATAAGCAGGGCGCTGAAGAGGCTCCGGGAGGGGAAAAACAAGCCAGGCCTTGTTGAGCCCTCACCGATGAGCCTTTGGCGCCATACTCCTTCGGAATAACTCGGAACAGCCAAGGTTCTCAGCGATTACTCGAGATATACTTGCTTAGGAGCCTAGCAAGAGGAGGCAGTATTCTTGTCTGAACATACACGGTCGTAGGCCCTTCAACCTCTATAACCAGGCCCTCACCGCCAAAGAACAGCGTCTTAAGCCCACCTATCTTCCGTACATTATACCTCGTGTATGCCGGCATGGCCACGAAGTGATAATTATCAATAACAAGTCTCTCCCCCTCACCTACATTAACCTTCTCGATCGCGCCATAGCTCGATACCCAAAGCGTCCCAGAACCCTTCGCATTAAGCCAGAACAGCTCACCTTCAGCGATGAGACCCCTAAACCCAGTAAACTTAGCACCAATATCTATGTCGCCGCTATGAGCCAGATAGCTCGTATCCTGGATTATCCACTCGTCTCCTCTAAGATCTATAGCTTCTATATCGCCCGGAAGTGGCGGTACAAACCATATCTCGGCAGAGCTCTTAGCGCGGTATGTGTTTATGAAAAAGCTTTCTCCCCCGAGCAATCTCCGTGCAAGCGCTTTTGCAAGTCCACCACTACTAGTCTTTACTTCGACATCTCCTCGTAGAAGCATGAGGGCACCTGGTTCGGCATATACCTCTTCCCCGGGCTCTAGGAAAACTTTAAGCACAGTATAAGCAGGATCATGTTCTTTGACCCATCTCATAGTAAGACATCTCCGTAGAATTGATGCGACTTGTAAACCAATATGTATTAGGACGTTGTAACAATATATACCTCTCTGAACCCATAGTAGCTAAACGGTAAGCCTAGGATGCCTCATACCGACATGGTTAGTTTTGGAATCCCTCTTCTAGACAAGCTACTCCCCAAAGGCGTATGGCGTAGCAGCTTCATGCTTCTCGCCGGTGAGGGTGGAACAGGTAAATCATATATTCTCCACTTGCTCGCTGCCAGCACCCTTAAGAGAAATGAGCCCGTTGTATATATCGCTCTAGACGATGACCCTAAGGACATTGTCAGCTCGCTTGAAGCTAAGGGCGTAGATGTAGAAAACTACGTAGAGAATAAGATGTTATTGCTCGTAGACGGCTATGGAGGCAGGTATGGTTATGAAACGAATACCCACGTAGCTGAAAGACTGCGTAGCCTAGACATTCATGCAGCAGTGTCAACTATAACCCGCGTACTAGACTCGGCAAATATTAGTGGAAAAGGCATAGTGGTTATCGATAGTCTGAACCCATTCTTCCAGTGGCATGAAACTAACATGGTATACGACTTCGTCAACATGGTTAGGATATTGGTTTCTAAGAAGCGAAACATACTCGTCGCAGCGACTCTGCACACACCGACACAGCTGTACGCGGACATAGCTGCGACAATGGAGTACATGGTTGATGTCTTCATAGTGCTTCGTTACCACTCAGCAGCGACAGAAGCCGGGTACCCTGTTAAGGAAATATTGGTAAAGAAGGCAAGGGGTACGCCGGTCGCTTATGGCTGGGTTCCCTTTATGATAACAGACCAAGGCATTGAAGAAGTTAGGATAAGGTATAGATCGGCAGAAGAAGGCGAGAGGCAAGGAGCACAGCAATAGTTATGCCTATGTAGCTCTAAGCTTATTGACTTGAACTGTTTTGGACCCATTTGTACCTCGTCCTGGCTATCCAAATAGATATAACGCGAGGCTGGACTGGTAACAACAGTTAGTGGCATTGCTTCTTACACGGGTGTGTAAAGGACTATGGTTAGGAGAATAGCGGTAAGAAAGATACTAGTGGCCTCAAGGGCTGTGAGGACGACCTATGTGGTTGCAGCGGCCTCTCTAGTCTTCTCCATTATCGGCCTCATGCTCTATGCTATTACAAAATCCGATGTAGTATTGATGGAGGGTCTTGTATGGCTTGTTGAAGCCATGTCTTTCGGCGGGCTCGCAGTAGCGTTCAAAATAGCGGCTTCTCGCGCTCTAATGTATAGGTCAAGATACGAGGTCTTGAGGTTAGAATCACTAGCTGTTCTCTTAACATCTCTAGTCGCTCTTTTCGTCATAGCAATAGTAATAATACGGAACATGATGAGCCCGCACGAGCGTGTAACCCCCATAATATTCTCTATCTACTTGTTCGGAAGCGGTATTGCCAGCCTATTGCTTGAGCGCTATGCTCGCAGAGGTTTAAGGATCATAGGCCTTAGGATTGTAAGTATAAACGCCATCTCGGAGAAACTAAGCCTCGACTTCCTACTCGAAACCGGCGGCGGTGCAGCAATCGTTGCGTCAAACCTCCTTAAGGAGCCCATTATAGAGGCAGTTACATCGATAATAATGGGTCTCTATGTGGCCTACGGCGTTCTCGGTATTACTCGTGAAGCAGTATATCATCTTATCGGAATAACGCCTTACCATGTGTACCGCGAACTCAGAGCAAAGGTGCTTTCAACACTAAGACAAGCAACAAGGTATAGCAGAGTGCGGCGCCTAAAAATAGAGAGCTATGGAACATTCTACGAGGTTGAAATGTGGCTGGAGGCTCCTCCGGGCATAACACTTGGTACAGCACATCGCGAATCAATGAGAATAGCGCATAGGATAGTGCATGAGATCCCCGAGGTTCTCCGGGCACTCATAGTATTTGTACCATCAAGGGATGCGGCTCCACCGCCTCGTAGCCTCAAAAGATATACGAAGAAGAGAATAAGAGAAAAACAATCAACGGATAACGAGAAAAGACGGAAGACGGATAGCTAGGTCTTCGGTGCTAGCCGCTCATAATCTTTAGCCAAGCCGCCAGCCACTTCTCAAGATTCTCCGAAACCTTGCTCGGAGGCACTAACGTGTTGGCAAGCCTGTCAACATCTTTCTCCGTCAAGGCGTACTTGTAGAAAGCCGGTAGCGGTACATCCTGTCTCGCAGGCAGCATCCACTGGTTTTCGGGAATGAGGCTCTGAACCTCTATGCTTAGAAGCCAGTCAACAAACTTCTTGGCAGCCTCCACGTTTGCGCCCTTGATTATCGCAACGCCCTCGACCTGGACCCATCCATACTTCTTGTCGCCAAGAGCTAAGACAGTCGCATTAATACTTGGCGTCATCGGCTTACCATGCCTCATGTTCTCCCACGCACTATATGCCGGGTCCGTACCATAGCTAACGACTATGGCACGTTTGCTCCCCGTTCTCAGAAACTCGTTGAAGGCATCGCTCCACGATCCTAGTACGAGTATGTTGTTCTTCTTCATAGCGCTCCACAGCTCTTCCCAGTTCCTGCCCGCTTTCTCTGACAAAGCTATAGTATAGAGAAGGAAGTTGAGGCCCGGACTACTCTTAGTCGGATCCTCAGTAACTATCCTCGGTGCAAGCCTGACTAGTTCATCGAGGCTAACACCGTCCTTAAGCATTGTAATCTCTTCAGTGCTTAGCCTTGAAGGATCATATACCAGCGCAATGAGTCCATAATCTATGGGCGTCACACATTCATCAGGGTCAAGAGCCTTAACTAGCGCTTCATCCGCACTCGGCGATACGTAACACTCAAGCATATTGTTCTTCTTAAGCTCAACGACCAGCAAGCTATCAACGCCAATTATCACGTCGGCGGTCTTAACTCCTTTCTTGTACTCACCTATGGCGGTAGTAACCATTGTTCTAGCGTCGTCGAACTTTCTTACCTCAACCTTAATACCAGTAACGCGTTCAAAATCCTTAACAAGTTTGTCAAATAGCTTCGGATCCTCGCCCCACGCCATGAAGTCACTATAAACATATACAGTGATCTTGTGAGCTTTCCCTTGTCCCGCATTAGTAATGGTCTCCGTCTTGGTAACCGTAGTTGTTGAAACCTTGCTGCCTACGGACCCTGTTACGGTAATAGTTGTGGTTGTTGACTTGCCACTGACTCCCCCGATATAATAGCCTACAATGCCTGCAATAATTGCAACAATAACGACGACTGTAACAAAGGCCCCTCTACTCATAGCCTCACCTCTCTCCGTGTCCATAATATTTTGTACAAGGACCTCAATAAATAGGTTAGCAAAGCCAAGATAATCCGGTTATAAACAGCAGTGTTCTCTGTAACGTACTCTACTCGTAACCTAACGATGAAGCGTAAAGTAGTCATATTAGTACGCTACCTATTAAGTAAGCATAGAATCTGAGAACTAGAGAATACTGAATACTGCGAGCTAGGCACGGGTTGCTGCTACTAACATTGACTTATAGTAGTGTACCAGCTAGTGGAGAAACTCTTGTTATGCCTTCATGCCGTGTTTTCTCCGCTTCTAAACTTTGCTACTAGATTTTCAACAAGGCTTTCTTTTGCAGCCTTACATAGTATAGTTGAGATAGTTTTTGCCTTTAGTGATGCCTCTATGATTTCCTTCATGTTGCTTGGCTTATCCATTACCTCTACTAGGAGGAAGGTGTCTTTTGGCTCATTTATCTCTTCGACTATGCCGTTCTGGGGATCAATGACCATTGTGGGTATATCTATCACGTTCTCCACTGTCTCGAAAGCGCCTCCGACAGCGAGGATTGGTACCCGGTTCTCTATGCTTCTGGCGAGTAGGCTTAGCTTTACCTTGTTCACGTCTTCTCCGGGTCTAAGAGTCGCTATCATGGCTGTTGCTCCGGAGAGGAGGAGAGCGCGGGCTATCTCGGGGTAATAGATGTCGTCCTCTGCTAGTAGGCCCATCGCCCTGCCTGCGTCATTAAATACAACTATTTCCCTGCCGGGGCTGATCCCGATATCTTCGTCAACGATGTTGGGTGCGATTTTCCTATACTTTGCGAGGAGGGCGCCGTTCGGCATTATTATGAGAGTTGTGAGGAACATTTTTGGCCCTGCTCTCTCAACTATTGGGCCAGCCACAATGTATATGCCGTTCTCTATGGCCATCATGGATAAGTATTCATATGTGCTTCCCGGTATTCTCTCAGCTTGGTTCCTCGCTATTGACTGATTACGAGTACGTGGATAGTAGAGAAAGAAGGGGCCCGTGTTCACGAAGGATGGGAGCACGGCAAGATTTGCTCCTTTTAAGGCAGCATCTCTTACGAGCTTTCTTGCCTTCTCCAGATTGCTTTTCTTTGCCAGGGGTTTGAGCCTCATATGTATTAGTGCTACAGTTATGGTCACATTACCTACCTCCATGATGCGGGCTAGCCGTCATGGGTCCCGGCTATTAGAGCAAGCGGGGGTAACACTTCTGCACGATAAGTTAGTTTAGGCTCTGCGTTAAAACCTCTTGGCCGCTTGCCTCGAACCCATGTAGCAAAATGCTTAAATACTCTATAATAGGTCGGACCATGGTTCAGATCTAGCTTCAGCTCCAACCGGGATCACGTTATCAAGTACAGCCCTGATAAGCACGGCTACAACATGGCCACATACGCGGTTGCCACAGCACGAACAATAAGGTGTGCGCGAAGCAATATCGATTCTCACCTCGCAGCTCCTACCGTCATGGTAGATCACCTCACCATATATGACGCCCACCTCGTCGTTATAGCTCGCCCAAACGCTTTCCCGGACAATTAAGCGCAGTGCCTTGTCTACATCCTTGCTACCTACATCGAGCCCCGTTAGCTCCGCTAAGGCTTCTGCGAGGTCACGGTACTTCTCACCGGTGAGCGCCGATATCTTCTCTAACGCATCTTGCTTCATCTCTTCTAAAAGCTTCATATCGCTCCTAGACGCACCCCAAGCCTCCACAAGGCTTATGTCGCCCCCGCTATAGCTCAGCACGCGATCCCTTAACCTCATCATTATGGGTGCAGGCGACAACGGCCCTACTACTACCGCCTCTCCAGTGTTCAGGCCAGGAAGATTGTCGAGAAGATCTTGGCTTACCTGCTCACTCGAATCCCTTATTGCTTCCTGGTCCCGGGGATTAACTATACGAAGAATTATCTGGCCCTGGAGCTGGCTAAGCACGTCGGGGTCGATGCGGCTAGGCCTCTGAGTAATAGCCACAATGAATACACCAAACTTTCTACCCTCTGAGGCAATTGTTGCGACAATGTCGCGACTACGCGTCTGCTTCTGGGACTTCGGAGGAACGAATCGGTGGGCCTCCTCCAGCACGACGACGACCGGATATGGGTAGCTCTCCCCAGGTATCCTCCTAAGGTAGCGCAACCTAGCGGTGAAAATTCGGTAGAGAATATTGTATACAAGGTGGTCTTGGACCTCTGCCCTCAGTCCAGCCAGGTTAACAACCGTGACCGTGCCCGGTTCCAGGAGGACATCAAGCGGGATAGTCTTTACGCCGTAAACTCCTATGCGGAGGAGTTCATCAAGATACCGGATCGCGTCATAGCCCGGCGAAGTATCCCTACTGAGGCTTAGCCATAGCCTCCTAATGCCCTTACCTATCTCCTCGTCCGAAGCAATTAGTTCCTTAAGCCTCTTCTGTAACTCCTTAAGCCTCTCGTTCTCCCAGCCGGTTTTAAGGGCGAGCCTAGTCACCAAGTTCTGCGCAAAAACGTCAAGCCTCATATTGTTCTGCATTCGTGTTATCTCCATAGCGTCTATCGCAGACTGTATTATCTTTATTATCCCGCGCAGTCCCCTCCAACGAGGATCACCCGTAGCCTCCGACATCCATGCAGAGAGCCTCTTCGCGCCATAGATTACGCTCCTAATACGATTAGCCTTTGAAGGTATACCGGCTATAGTTGCAAGCTCTTCAGCAGACATGTCAGCAATGCTGACCCGATACTGTAGGTCGCCTTCCTGCTCCCGGTGCCCTTTTAGAACCCTTACGGCGTTTTCAAAGCCTTGGCCAAGACGGTACGCGGTTCTCTTCATAGCAGCGTACTCGCCATGCGGATCCAAAACAACTATTGTTGCTCCTTTCTTCAGAAGCTCCTCTATGAGAACAACACTTGCCCATGTCTTGCCCGCGCCGGTAGCAGCTATAATGGCTACGTGGCGCTTTATCCCCTCTAAGTCAAGAAATGCTGGCACACTCGGCCTAGAAATCAAGTATCCGACATGGAGCCTGCGTGGCTCCTCTACAGAGTAAAACTCCTTCAGCAGGTCATCAGGGGCTAGGTAAACCCATGAGCCTACGGGTGGTGCATGCCTTGGATAATATATGCCTCCGCGCCACTTGTACCCAAGAACCTTTGCGGAAGCGATGACTGTGTCGCTTCCGCGCGGCAGGGAAAGATTGCGGAGCACTGGCCAAGGATGCTCCGGGGAGACGCCTAGTGCGAGGCGCCGAATGCTACGAATCTGTGCGAGAACCTTGACCGTGACTGGCTCGTTTTCACCTGGTGGGACCTCTTTAGCCTCAATGTATACGTAGTCATAGAGTCGCGGAATATTGTCAGGGTCTGCTGTGAAAACAAAATAGTCCGGCCTGGCATCGCCTGTAACCATGCCTACAGGTCTCGCAACGTTTGTCTGTCTCGTCATCTCGTCATTCCTCTGTAGCGCGGCTTGTGTCTATTCCTGAAAAGAGTAGCAGGGTCTGACTCTGTGGCTGCAAACCATTATCATAATAATGATGGTATTACCTTATCTATTATCCTATCCTTAGTAGGAACAGCCCTAAGTACAATAACAAGACTATGAAGCAAGTAGTCAAAATGCCACGAGAACCCGTACCCCTGCGAGTCACCGAATAAATACACTTTGGGAATTTCACTCACAACATGGATTTTTGAGAAAAGCACGCTCTACTAGCTGTTAAGGCCGGCCAAGGGAGGCAGTAATAAATGGCATGTATTGCAGCTTGTGCCCAAGTTCAAAAAATAGGTCAAGAGACAAACGGTATACCTAAACACGTACAGCGCCTCGGAGCACTCCTAGGCAATATGGTAACAAGCTGCACCGAAGCATTTTTCAAAAAACTAATAGGCAGCGATGCTGATCGAAACGAGCACGCGAAAATTATCAGAAGTATTGAGAAAGGAGTGTATGCACTCTATATCCATATGCCGTTTTGCCATAAGCCCCTTTGCAAGTTCTGCTGCTTCGTAAAATACCCCTATGACCCAAATCGCTACACAATGTACATGTCTGCATTGAAGAAAGAAATAGCGTGGCTCGCATCGAGCGCAGAGGATGCGAAGATACGTGTAGTCTATATTGGAGGAGGAACGCCGTCTATAAACATCTATGAGCTAGCCGAAGTGGTAGATCTGCTAAGAAGCTACTTTGGCCACGGCCTCGATGTGTCTGCAGAGGCTAGTCCAATAGACATAGACGATGAGGCTGTCTCTGTACTGAGATCTGCAAAGGTTTCAAGGCTAAGTATAGGTGTCCAAGCACTTGATGATAAGCGCCTTGTAGAGCTAGGCCGCTTACACCACAAGGTAGAGCATTCCTTGAAAGCCATTGAAGCTGCGCGAGGAAAGTTCGATACAGTGAATATTGACATGATTTGGGGCGGGCGCAACGATACCGTGGAGAGAATACGAGAAGAAGCCGATAGGGCTCTCTCGCTTGGAGTGGACCAGGTAACGTTCTACCCTCTCATGCCCGCACCCGGCCTGCGCAAGCTCATGATGCTGCGCTCTGAGGGGCCCTGGCACCCGCTGGACACTGAGCTCTACGAGACAATCGTGCAGGAATCGCTCAGACATGGTTATGCACCGTCAACTGCTTGGTGCATGAATCGCGGCGCAAGGCTCATTGATGAGTACATAGTTGATTATGATAAGTTCTTCGCCCTAGGCGTGAGCGGAATAGGTAGGCTCGGTAACTATGCATATGCAAATACCTTTAGTATTGAGAAGTATGTTAAGCTTGTGGAAGAGAGGGGATTCTCGGCGACAAAGGCTCTCTACGTCTCGCCTCTAGAGGACATGCTCTACTATGCCTCTACACAGATCTTCGGCCTCCGCTTCTGCCCGTCAACGCTTCTCCAGCGCTACGGAGAACTAGGGGCAAGATTTGCCCGCCTACTTGTAACCATACTAAGAGCGCTAGGGGAGCACAGCGACGAAGAAGGCTGCTACAACATAAGGAGACTCCACACCCTCTACCTTGCACACGTAATGCAGCGCGGAATATACATGGGAGTCAACATGTTCCGGGAATGGGGGCTAAGGACCCAGGCCTAGACGCGCATATATATCCTCGGCAAGAAAGGAGCCTTGGCTCCTTTCCTCCGAAAGCTATGCAAACCTCCGCCTCCCGCCACATGCCAGCGAACCATGTTGCACATGCTGGGGTCTATATAGACTCCCCCGACAAGTGTCGCCCCTAGCTTCTTTCCGAGCAATGGATGGAAACTCGACGTGGGTCCCACGAGTACTCTTTCGCGTGCACTTAATGCGGCCTTAAGCTCCCACAGCGTCAGCTCTGGGTAGAGTAGTGCGCTCCCGCTAGCAACTACTATGGTTGCCTTCTCTAGATAATGCCTAGCCTCGTCGCGGCCTATAACGGTGAAGCCTTTGTTCTTAGCGTCTCTCGCCGCCTCTAGGTAGAGATCCTCACTGATCTCAGAGACATAGACGTCTGCACCGGACTCGAGGAACTCGTCAACAACGCCCCTCATGTATCCAAGTACGACTACCTTGTCGCCGTGCCCCGCTCCAACAATATCGGAAAGCCTTTTTTCAATAATCACCGGCGGGTCAAGGGACTCATAGATCCAAGCCATTGTCGCTGCATTAATGGCCGCCAATGCTAGTGACGCTGCACCACGCCCAAACCCCCTCTCAACAAGGCGTGCGAGAAGACGGGGAGTAGCCTCCTCTAACACGTCAACTCCTCTTCCTAGGTCGTACCCCGGGACATATGCTACTCCACACCAGCCTCCAACGAGCTCAACGTACGAGTAACGGGCCCCGAGAAACGCGTCAGCTACACGTAGCCCAGCCCACTTGCGGAGAGCCGAGTCAAGTACCTCCCTCATAGCCTTGCCTAGAATGCGCCAAGCGGTGGCAGCATTCAGTGCTTGCTCCAATGCATCACACCTATACGAGTATAGAGGAGGAATTGGTTTACGCCGCCCGAGTGGATCCCGCCATCATCCTGGATCGCGGGGGGCTGCCCCGCTGTCAGGCGGGTGAGCTGCCCGCTCATGCTTGGAGAGTAGCTGCGGGAGCCTATAACGTTACCACTTATAGGTGAAGCAGTACGCCAAGCGGTGAGGGGTCCAGAAGTGGCGGCGAAGCCTAGACGCTTAGGAGATAGGACGTGGGCTCTACCCGGGAGCCCTAACACGGTAATAGTAGGCCTTGGCAATGGCTCGGCGATGATCATTGACCCCGGTATAGGGGATGATCGCTCTTCCCTCATTTCTGCGAGTCTAGAGAAGCTAGGCTTACGGGCAACAGTGATCGCGCTAACCCATGGCCATACAGATCACTTGGCTGCTGCTCCTCCCCTGGTATCGGAATCAGTACAAGTCTTGGCTCACAAGTACTGTGTGCCTCTCGTTGAGAGCCTTGAGACACGGTTCAGCATAGTCTATGGCGGAGTTATTAGCAAGTCTCTCGCCTCAATGCCCCCCATAACGCTGAGAGTGTCCAGGGCCTATTGGTGGGGCGAGGAAATAGCATCCGGCGTGAAAACAATAGATCTTCGCGGCCATAGCCCCGGGCATAGCGGGATAGTAATTGAAGACGATAAGGTTATTGCAGCAGGTGACGCGATTCTCGGTGAGAAGGTTCTGGCCAGGTTTGGGATACCCTTTGCGCTGAATCTGCGCGAGTGGAAGGAAAGCCTGCAGGTATTAATGGAGCTAGCAGAGTCTGGGTACAAAATAGTCCCAGGCCATGGACCCATAGTAGAGGGTGGGAGAGCAAAGGCAATGATAGAGGCCAATATCGCCGCCGTAGACAAGGTAAGAAACTATGTACTAGAGACGATAAGGTCGCATCACCCGATAACTATTGACAAGCTAGCAGTAATCGCTACACGAGACCTCTCAGCGGCCGAGCCTACTCCGCGCCAAGTGCTCCTAAACCGTACAGCGCTAGTCTCTGTTGTGGCTTGGCTCGAAGAAGAAGGCCTAGTTGAGCCCGTTACAACCGATGAAGGAGTAGCATGGAAACCTAGAGGCTAGAACAGCAAAAACATGTCATTGCTCTCTTAAACCCCCTTTTGCCCCAAGCTTGTCCTCGAAGAAGTCAAGGATGATTTTTATACCCCTTTAAGCAGTGCTTGAGCTTTTTGCGTATATCGTTTTGCGGTCCTCATTTTGCAAACCCTGCAATGGGTCTGTTAGAATGATGTAAAGAATATATAACTATAGATATAAAGACTTTTATCTATATATTATATTTTTTACTTATTTCTCTAAGTTTTATAGGTATAGTGTAATACTGATTACTGTTGAAGTTACTTCAGAAAGCGTATTATTCGGGGATATTTTTGGGCAGTACATTGATAACGTAACAACTTCCTAGATAATAATGGTGAAAAAATGCCTAGCATATTAAAGTTCTTAAGAGAAGTTTCACGTAATGGTGGAAAGTTTACCCTTTACGACTTTATAGAAAAGACTAAGGTAGATGACGCATACACTATTTTAAAGCAGCTTGAGAGATGGGGGTACATAGAGAGGATAGGTGATAAAGAATATCGCATCGTGAATGAGGCGTTAAAGAATATAGCTTAAGTTATGTATTTTTGTTTATTATCTTGTTTATTCATTTGGTATCTGTTATTAGAACATCTTTGATGCAGCTTCTTGTACATTTTTCAATAACTCTTCTATTAAGGTCTTTGTAATAATATACATATAGCTGTACATGTGTTTTTTCCTCCTCGTCTTGTAGACGTCGAAGTTCAGATAATTCATCTATATGAACAATTCTTATAGAATCACCTCTATAGGTCCAAATCCTAAATTTCCCCTTAAGTTTGGGGAGTCGAAGAACAGGTGCTAGGGGCTGTATGAGTATCCCGAAAACTTCTTTACTATCGTAATTATTTTTCTTAACACAATTCTCTATGCATTGTTGAAGTTCTAAGCTCGTTTCTTTTGTATCTAGTAACTTTATTCTAAGCTTTCCATTTATATCCTTTATATTTATTTTATTATCATTATTAAATAAGCTTCTAATAAAGCTCCAGTACTCACTTCGGTGCTTCCATAATGGTCTAATTTCTTTTACATTTTCAAAAATTTCTCTAAGCATTATTTCTAACTCTTTTTCAATTTTTTCAAGTTTTTGATTTCGTATTTCTTTTGTTAGTATGTATACATATATATTTTTCAAAAATGAAAAAATCCAGGCATCATCTAGAGAAAAAAGCACAGCAATAGCTTCTCTAAATTTATGTTTGTTGCAAAAATCAAATAATCTTATTAATTTCTGAATATAGTTTTCTTTTATATAATTCCTTATATCATTATATTTATCAGGTAACGAATCATAATACTTATATAATCTTATCATTTTAGT
Source organism: Pyrofollis japonicus (assembly GCF_033097485.1). NCBI lineage: Archaea > Thermoproteati > Thermoproteota > Thermoprotei > Desulfurococcales > Pyrodictiaceae > Pyrofollis > Pyrofollis japonicus. The sequence goes on along the minus strand of NZ_AP028634.1, from coordinate 1,756,440 downwards.
TAATATTTCTGTTAATAATTTTTCTAATAACATTACTCTATGATGGCCTATTATATTTCGATAGAAACGAAATAAAGCTTTATGAAGTTCTTCAATTTCATGCAGCGATTTTGCGGCGGGTAAGATGTAGAGGTTAGGACTGCTAGAATCCTTTACGAGTCTGTATGTGGTGATAATTCTGTCCTCATTAAATGACATCTTTACGCCGCTATATAGTGATGCTCTTTTAACATAGTCTATTTTATCACTATCAACTTCATTATCTAAAATTTGGTGAAGCGTTTTTGAAAATATTCCTAAATCAACATTTATTTTATATTCATTGTTTTTATGTAAAAATTCAAGAATATTATTTACTGCAGTATCGCTTTTATCTCCTAAAATAATGAGCGCTGAGGATAGAGCTAACATAGCATGTACAATTGCGTCGTAAACATCTTCAAGCGGGGCTGGGCATTTTTCCTCGCTATCCATTTCTCTTAGAATTCTTTTATATTTATTACCTAGTAGTTGTAAAACAATAATAATGCTTAGCGTTTCATGAGGTTTCAGTTGCGTTGAAAATAGCTCTCGAAAATTCTTATATGATTCAAATAAATGTTTAATTTCATTTATATTATTATGCATGCTTTCTAATTCTTTATATATTTGGTCAAGTGCATATTCAAATACATGACTTAAGGGTAAATGACCCGCGTCATGTAATAAGCTTGCAATTCTAAGGCTTTGTAAGCTAAACAATAGGTAGGGTTTAAATTCATCACTTACATTTCCTGGTATAAAGTAATTGAGTACTACCTCGGGATTTAATATCCTCTTGAGGACTTCCTTCAGATCCTCTGATGTGTACTCTTTAGCACAGTAAACCTCTTGACCTGAAGGTGATATTACTTTTAAATCATCATTTATTATTCGGGCATATTCTTTGACAAACTCCCTTATCTTTTCATAAAATAAGTGAAGGGTCTGATCATCTGTATTAGCAAGAGAATAAAAGAATATTTTACTACTTATGTGCATTACACCTATTGAGTGTGAAAATCTAGAGATTCTGTCTCCAGGAAATACGCGAAAAACTAAGGAGTTTTGTAGTATATCGTGGAGTCTATTAAATATGTAATTTGAGATTATTTCATGTTCTATGCTAGTATACGGTATTGTTCCATGGATTGCATCATGTATTAGCTTTGGTTTAACAGTCTTAATAGTCACGCTACATATTCACCTGACATATTCTGCTTCTAGCGCCTAATATTATCTTTAATATGATGGACAGTTTAATATTTTATACTTGTAGACTCGTTATTTAAGGATAATCTAAAGTAATATGTTTATTATTAAAAATATTGAAACTAAATTTCTACTTTTAAGAAATTATAAAATAACGCGCTCTAGAAGGTGTTTAATTAATCTCAATAATAGACGTTCATTATGGTTAATTTATGAAATACGTATGTCTGCTCCTTAGAGCTGAGTATTTGTTTAGATTTTTATTTAAAGACAGTTTTACAGTAGGTTAACTTGTGCTTCGCCGCCAAGACGATAAGTATAGAGATTACTTCACCCTTATTCTTCCGTCAAGGCTCTACGTGACGCGAATACAATCTTTTCCTCGTCGTTGCTCCAGCGCGGCGACGAGTCGCTCTCGCTCTGTAGGACAGCCAAGGGCTTGGTGTCGCTAGCCCTATAGATCCAGATCTCTTTCAAATACTTGTTTTCCTTGAGCCGCGGCCTTATAGTTGAAACGGCGATGTACCTGCCTTTCGGCGAGACCTGGGGGTCACCAACGTGGGTTAGGAGCGAGAAGTCCTCGATGCGCAATGTTCTCTGCAAGGATGTTTACCGTGGTGAACAGTGTTGTGCTTTGACTTACTTTAACGTGTTGTTACTGCATAGTTCCATAGCGGTGGTTGCCGTAAGGAGTGGGGCGCATCACAGTAGTTAGGTAGTACGGTACTATCTGGAGAGCGCATATCAATTCTAATGATTACCTTTATATCTAGGCAAGGATGGCTATCACTATTAAACATGGGGCGTAGAGATATGGCCCTCGAAGCGGCCCGAATGGAGCTAGAAGAGGAGCTAGAGGAGCCGCTAATACCTTCGGAAGAGCTGGCTGAGGAACTGGAAGAGGAGAAGAGCGGTGTCCCCGGCGGCACAGCTGCAATAACAGTGTGGACTGCCAAGCGCGGCCGCGTATACGAGAAGAAGCAACAGCCCCCGTTCACGGTTGAAGTCCCCAAGATGCGGGCATGTGGAGAGAGAGCACGCCCCCTCATATCTAAGGCTTTTGAACTCGCAGTAGCTGAGACAGGGTATAGGATCCTCGTCTTATGGGTGCCAGAGGACCCGTTCACTGGCCAGGTCTACTACTTGGTGCCTCTCAAGATGAGGCTCCGCAAGCGCAGGACAACATGCGTTAGAGTCTTCAGAGACATAGATGACGCCATAGCTTATGCGATGAAGCCCCCGAGAGGCTCTGAGCCAGCTTAATCGCTACCTCGGCCTAGGTCCCTCAGTCAGCAGTTTTACCGCATGATTTAGTATTCTTCTCGCGACGAGCCTCTTATGCATCCTAGGTATCTCAGTCGCGCCTCCTCTCCAATCAACTATGTAGACGTGATTAGTCTCCGAGCCAAACCCAGCGCCTGGTTCACGTATATTGTTCGCCGCTACTGCGTCAAGCCTATACTTCTCGAGCTTCCTCCTCGCCTTTACGAGTAGTTCCTCCACACTGCTCGCAGCCTCCGCGGCAAAGCCTATGTGCACAGCATTAGGCTCAGCTGCAACAGCCTCCGCTATTACTTTAGGGGTCTTGACTAGCTTCAAGACAAGTTCCTTGTTGCTGCTTGAATCTATTTTTCCTTCGAGCTTCTCCGACGGCTTGTAATCACTTATGGCTGCAGCGTAGAGTCCTAGGTCTATACCTTTAGCGTGCTCGCGTACAAGTCTTAGCGCATCTTCTGCACTTACAAAATTGTATGCCTCTACATAGCTTCTCCACTGCGGTGGTAAAGCCGTGCAGAGGGGGCCGTGGAGGAGGACAACGTCTGCTCCTCGCCACCGCGCCTCGAGAGCAAGGTAGACCCCCATTTTTCCGCTCGACGGATTAGTTAGGACCCGGACTTCGTCTATATACTCCCTTGTAGGCCCAGCAGTTACTAGCACCTTCTTGCCTCGTAGGTCAACTCCGCGCATAAGGATAGACTCTATCCACCAAGCAGCTAATTCTACGGGAGGATACTTTGCTTGTTCACCCTCAATAACGGGCTCCATTACGTAGAAGCCTTGTCTCCCGAGCTCGTCTAGGAGCCTCTTAGATCTCCTCCACATACCTAGGTGCATGGCCGGAATGAGGAGTACTGGCTTCCCGAGGCCTGCTGCCTCCTGAACAGTTGCCGAGACAGGTGTTGAGGCCCGCAGCTCAGCTATCTCTGCCAACGTATCTAGGCTGGCAGGAGCAACAACGACTGCGTCGCAGAGACGCGAGAGCGTGACATGCTCTATTGCGCCCGTGAGCTTTGTTACAACAGGGTACCCGGTAGCCCACTCAAACAGTGTTGGTGAGACCAGCTCGGTGGCCGCAGGAGTCGTAACCACGCGTACCCTTGCTCCAAGCCTCATAAGCGTGCGAGCAAGGTCTATGCTACGATAAATCGCGGCACTCCCGGTTACTCCCAGCACAATACATTTGCCTCTTAGCTCGCCCTCGTGCTCGTCGATAATCGATAGGCTTGGGTGTGGTAGACTCACCCTCTACACCCTTGTAGAGAGGATTAAGGCTCATGAGCCGTGTATAGCTCTTTTGCCGCAGCACATGCGCAGATACCACTACGAATTATAGATGCTGTTATCGCTGAGCAAGTAACGGGATACTAGCATGAGTGATGAGAGCAGGAAGGTGGTACTGGAGATTCCCTTGCATGTTACCGGGTTCTGGGTTCCCGTGTGGCGTAGCGAGCCGCTGCTATCCGGTAGCCTTGGCGCAGGGCTTTTACTGGAGCCACGTGTTGTTGTAGAGGCAAGGCCATGCGATGCCTGGAACATCGAGATACGCCTAGGCGATGAGATGCTTAGAGCCCTGCCACCCGTTGTAAATGAGGTCACCAAGAACGAGGCATTGCATCCAGCATGTATCAGCATAAGCTCACCGGTGCCTCTTGGCTCGGGCTTCGCGGTCTCTGCGACGGTAGCTCTTGGCGTTTCTCTTGGCTCGGGGCTCTTAAGTGGCTTAGGCTTTGTCGAAGCAGCGGCACTAGCCCATAGAGCCGAAGTGGTTGCAGGGACAGGGCTCGGCGACGTAGTGGCAATGGTTTATGGGAGGTGGCTTGAGGCCCGCCTATCAGCTGGTGGGCCGGGGCTGGCCCGAGTTGAGAGCTATTCTGTGCCGGAGCGAGAGGTAGTGGCTGTAGTCATGGGCGAGATGAGTACTAGTGATATGCATCGATTGCTCGGCGAGAAGATTATTGATGAAGGGTCTCGCGCATTTGTGCGTTTCATTCAGTCACCGAGTCTTAGAAGCTTCTTTGAACAGTCACGGTGCTTTAGTAGACGCGTAGGAATGGCTAGTGATGAGGATGCAGAGTTCTTTGAAAGACTTAGGAGCAGGATGCTTGTCGAGAACTGGTATGTTAAGAAGAAGGTTGCAATAATCCTTCCAAGAAAGGGTAAAGAAGATGTAGTCTTCGCGGAGCTCCGTGATCACTATGAGGGTGTATACCGGTTGAGAATAACGGGCAGCGGTGTTGCGGCAAGGCTGCATGAGTAAAATATTGTGTTTATCTCGTTATCTTATACTGTCTTCGTAGAAACAAGTTTATCATCCCCAAAGCAGGAGGTGCTCCTAGTCAGCGGGGGTGGTGCACAAAGCCTTGTCATTAGGCGAGCAGCGGGCGATGCTTCTCAAGCGCCTTGAGGAGCTTCTCCGCCGCAGCGAGTATACGAGAAAAGTCGTTGAAAAGATACACCAATTGGCCCCAAAAGCTGTTGCCCGGGTAGGCCAGTCGCCGATCAAGATAATGGACTTCTGCGGCACACACGAGTACACAATAACTCATTTCGGACTACGGAGCCTCATGCCTCCGGATGTCGAGCTTATAGCTGGTCCTGGATGCCCTGTATGCATAACACCCGCTTACTACGTCGACGTGGCTATAAAGCTCAGCCTTGAAGGAATACGCGTCTTCACCTATGGTGACGCCTACAAACTCCCTGGCTCTGGAAGGCGTGGCAAGGACATACGCAGCCTCGAGGAGGCTAGAGCAGCTGGAGGAAACGTGGTAGTAGTCTATAGCACGTTAGACGCAATACGTATGGCCAAGAAGGACGGGAAGGAGAGCGTGTTCTTCGCAGTAGGGTTCGAGACCACGGCTCCCTCAACGGCAGCTCCCGTTGTGAAGGGCCACGTACCTAGCAATATGACGATCATCAATGTTCATCGCTTGACTCCGCCCATAATGAGGTATACGTTCGAAACCCACAAGGATAATCCGATACGAGGAGTCATAGCACCCGGCCACGTGTCAACAATCGTAGGCGCCAAGGCATGGAGATTCGTGGTGGATGAGTTCGGCATACCAACAGTGGTTGCAGGCTTTGAACCACTTGACGTACTACTAGCCGTCCTAGAGATATTACGGCAACACGTGGAAGGCAAGCCCAGGCTCGTCAACGAGTATACGAGAGTCGTAACATGGGAGGGCAATACAACCGCGCAGAAACAGATCAACGAATGCTGCGAGGTAGTTGACGCCGCATGGAGGGGAATAGGATTTGTGCCGAAAAGCGGGCTGGCCTTTAGGGAAAAATATCGCCATGTGGACGCGCTCCACCAGTACGGCATAAAGGACCTCTCACCCGATGAGTGGAGATACGACTTGCCACCGGGGTGTCGCTGCGCAGAAGTAACCCTAGGCCTTGCGAAGCCAACTGATTGCCCGCACTTCATGAAAACGTGTACGCCGGGAACACCCTATGGGCCATGCATGGTGAGCAGTGAAGGAACATGTGCCGTCTGGGCTCGCTTCGGCGGAGGAGGCCTTGCTGAAGACATAGCGAAAAGCCTAGGAATAATCTAGCCTCATTGGCAAGGTTACAGTTTTTCACCCTTGCTTCTCCAAAACTGAGTAGCGGGGTTCGGCCACTATGTGCCTAGGTATACCTGCAGAGGTAAAGGAAGTAAAAGGCGATATAGTGCTAGTTGATTTCGGTGACGGTGTTCTAAGAGAGGTATATGGCGGCACATATGAGGATCTCAGGCCAGGCGACCTCGTAGTAGTGCATGCAGGCGTTATAATTGAGAAGCTGAAGCCCGAGCGTGCGGAAGAACTCGTTAATGCTATAAATGAGTTCATAGAAGACCTCGAGTCTAAGGCACAACAGCTCTTCGAGTATCTTGAGAAAGGTGAAGAGAGTTGACATGGTATGTTAGGCTTTGGAAACTAATAACGCTTGCACACGGATCGGGAGGCAAGGAGACCGAGGACCTAATTAAGAACTTGATAGTGAATGCTGTTCCACCCGAGTACTGGAGGGTGGACAATGGGGCCGGGCTAGACGCCCTTGACGATGCTGCACTCATACCCCTTGATGGGGGCAAGTATATTGCGCTAACCATAGACTCTTACACTGTTAAGCCTATCTTCTTCCCCGGCGGCGACATAGGAGTCCTCGCAGCGAGCGGCACGATAAACGACCTACTAATGGTTGGGGCAAAACCAGTCGCAGCTCTTGACGCAGTTATTGTTGAGGAGGGCTTCGAGACGGAGAAGCTCAAGAAAATCATAGACAGCTATGTCAGTACTCTTGTTTCAAACAGTGTCGCCCTAATAGGCGGCGACTTCAAGGTTATGCCGAAAGGCCAAGTAGATGGAGTAGTGATAGCGTCTGCGGGTATAGGCATAGTAGAGGGAAAGCCCATTGATGACCGCGAGATAAAGCCCGGAGACAAGCTGATAGTAACAGGGTATGTAGGCGATCATGGAGCAGCAATTCTTGCCGCACAGCAAACCATAGGCGTAGAGTTCGACGTGAAAAGCGATGTGAAGCCACTAACAAGCCTAATGCTCCCACTCCTAGAGAAGTATCGCAACTACATTCACGGTGCTGGCGATCCTACGAGAGGAGGCATAGCAATGCTAGCCAACGACTGGGCGGAGAAAACTAGGACAGTAATAGTCATAGAGGAGGAAAAGGTGCCAATACGCCCCCAGGTAAAAGAATACGCGGAAATGCTTGGCGTAGACCCCTTAAGCCTTGCAAACGAGGGAGCAGCAGTCCTAGCAGTTGATGGGTCAAAGGCAGAGGAGATCCTAGACTTCATACACGGCCTTGGCTACAAGGAGGCAGCAATAATAGGCCAGGTCTACGAGCCGAAGGACCCGCATCATGCTGGCCGAGTGCTCCTCAAGAGCGTGACTGGCGGGGTAAGAATACTAGAGCCGCCGAGCGGCGAGATAGTGCCAAGAATATGCTAAAGATGGTTGAGCTTCTCGCCGCTTCTCGCAGTTAATTCCTTCTAGCCATATCCCCGTTTGTGTCAACACTTTATCATTGTTTTCCTCGCTTGTGGCGAGGCGTGTATAGGCATTGGATAGGAGAGCGCTGAAGATCAGAATTACGGGAATAGTTCAGGGCGTCGGCTTCCGCCCCTTCATATACAGGCTAGCAGTATCCCGCAGCCTCAAAGGCTACGTCCTAAACCTCGGTGGAAGCGAGGTAGAAGTATGGGTCGAGGGCAGCCCAGAGCAACTCAAGAGCTTCCTCATAGGCTTGTACGAGGAGAAACCCCCACCAGCAAGAATAGAGGAGCTAGAAGTAGAGCCCGTATCTCCGAAATGGTACCGAGGGTTCAGTATCAGGAAGAGTGAGCGAAGACGTAGCAAGCGGAGCATGATACCCCCGGACTTCGGCATATGCCCGCACTGTGTCGCAGAGATACATGATCCCGTGTCAAGGTACTACCGTTACCCTTGGAACAGCTGTGCTTGGTGCGGGCCCCGTTTCTCAATGATGTACGACATACCGTATGACCGCGAAAACACTGCCATGAGGGCATTCCCCCTCTGCATAGATTGTAGACGCGACTACAGCAATCCGGAGAACATCCGCAGGTTCCACGCCCAGGGAATTAGCTGTAAACAGTGCGGGCCAAGAACCATCGTGTACGATATGGAGGGCAACATTATCCCCGTAGACGATCCTGCCAAGTGGGCTGCAGAGCGGATAGAGGAGGGGCACATACTCGCAATAAAGGGTGTGGGCGGGTACCATCTCGCAGCGCTTGCGAGCGACGATAGTGTTGTTGCCGAGCTTCGTCGCAGGAAGAGAAGGCCGACGAAACCATTTGCCCTAATGGCGCGGGACTGTAGCATTGTTGAGAAAATAGCTATTCCCCCTTCCGATGCGTGTGCAGTGCTTAGGTCAGCTGAGCGCCCAATAATTTTGCTCCCAAGGCGAGAAGACTCCCCCGTCTCCGAGCTCGTCGCGCCTGGCCTAGACACTATTGGAGTTATGCTGCCATATACCGGGCTACAAGTCATGCTTCTAGAAGAGCTGAGGGATGGTTTCCTCATAATGACGAGTGGGAACGAGACCGGGTACCCCATGTGCACCTCTATAGAGTGTGTATTCACGCATCTAAGAGGAATAGCGGACTACGTTGTAACGCACGAGCGTGAGATAGTTCACAGAGTAGATGACAGCGTGTTGAGATATACCGATGGCGAGCTAGTGTTCTTGCGCCGTGCCCGCGGCTATGCACCTGCATGGATTCGTGTTAGGGCTTGGTTGCCGGAAGGCATAGCAGTCGGTGCGGAGCTGCAAGTAGCGGGAGCAGTCTCGTTCGAGGACAAGATAGTCCCGACGCAGTTCATAGGAGACCTTGATGAGCCCGGGCAGCTGGAGGACCTTGAGAAGGAGCTACGCTGGCTCATAAGAGTCTATGGACTGAGGCCTCGCTTCGTAGCACTAGACATGCATCCAGGCTACCATAATCGCGGCCTAGCTGCAAGGATGTCGGAGGAATATGGTGCAGAACTCGTAGAAGTACAACACCATCATGCTCACGCAGCCAGCGCTATGGCTGAGCACGGTGTAGAGCCTGGCGAGGAACACGTTGCTATAACTATTGATGGGACTGGCTATGGCTCCGACGGCACCATATGGGGCGGCGAAGTACTCGTAGCAAGCTACTCGAATTTCACTAGAGTCGCGAGCCTCTATCCCTTCCGCCTCCCTGGTGGAGAACGTGCAGTCGAATGGCCCGTTAGAGCACTAATAGGGCTGATGAAGGCCAGCGGGCTCGGGGAAGAAGAGGTAGTAGGGATTCTCGCTAAGAGAGGGCTCCTAGAGAGAGACAAACTTCCCTACGGGGAGACCGAGGCTAGGATAGCCTATAGGCAGGCTGGCCTGGATTCTCAACCTCTTACCACGAGCATGGGTAGAACGCTTGACGCGTTCTCTGCGTTGCTCCGCATAGGGTGGCACAGGGGCTATGAGGGTGAACCAGCTATGAGGCTTGAAGCAGCAGCGAGAAAGGGCAGAGACCTGGGCTTTACGCCGCCCCTCATTACTGCTTACGGGCGAGTAGTAGTTGATGTAAGGAAGCTGCTGAGCTGGGTTCTCGAAGCCATTGATAAGTATAGCGTTAGCGATGTCGCATTCACTATCCAGAAGGCTCTGGGGAGGGCACTTGGAGAAGCAGCTGCCCGTGCAGCCAAAGGCCTTGATGGTCCCATCTTTGTCTCCGGCGGCGCAGCTGTGAATACATACATAGTCCAGGGGGTAAGGGAGGCTTTGCGCGAGCACGGGCTAGAGGCTGTGCTTCAACACCGACTACCGCCAGGGGATGGAGGGGTCGCAGTCGGCCAAGTAATGGTTGCGGCCGCGAAGCTCGGGCTCCTGGAAAAGCCTAGAACAGTATAGAAACGTGTACTGTTCAATGCTCAGTAGCTTAGTCTAATAGTGGTCCATTGCACTTCTCGTCGAGAAAGCTCTTTACACACTCATAGTCTATGGTGAGTTCAAGTCCTAGATTGCCAAGTATCTCGGCTAGTTTCTTGATCGCCTTGATTCCTCTCTCTTTGACCTCTTTGCTCAAGGGCTTGTTGAAGTCAATTATCTCCGGCCTTATCCCTATGAGGAACCCCTTGCCGCTGAAAAGCGAAGCTCCCCTAGCCAGCACTAGTAGCTTCAAAGGATCGAGGCTATGTGGCTCGATACCCTCTATGGCTAATACTATATCCGCCTCGTCGAGAAGCGAAGGATCGAGCTCGTGCACAACTATGTCCGCGTCCTTTGGTGCCTCCGGGTCAATATAGGCGTCGAGGAATATCGCGTAATCGTACCCTTCTAGTAGCGTGGCGTGGCCAGGGTTAAGGGCCTGGATGGAGACCAGGTCTGTGCCTAACGATTTGACGCACTTCTCTAGGGCTTTTACAAGGCAATAGCCTATGCCGTCGTCGCCGTAGAAAGTATTTCCTGTGCCGAAAACCAATATCCTAGGCTTGGCCACAGTACTCTCTGAGCCACTGCTCGACGAGGTCTCTGCACTCATCTGTGTCACCTGGGTCGCACTCAGCGACATAGAATGGCTTATCGTATAGTATGCGCATGGCTGCAACATAGTCGTCTAGGCGTAGGCTGCCCGTAAGATTGCCCCAAAGCTCCTTGACAAGCTTGTTTGGACTAGAAGCCGCGCTCTTATTCGGCTCTACCCGCTCTAAGTAGATTCCACGCTGCCTATTATCGCGGTGTAGAGGACCAAGCAATACGATCTCGCTTGCACCAAGCCTCCTTGCCTCGTCTATTAGAGCTAGCGCGTCCATGTCAGCCTCTATTACTATGCAGTTGCCTATCCTCGTCTCGTCCCCCTTCTCCAGCATCATTGAGAGGAGGCTCTCTCCTCCCCTCTCCATCGTGTCCGGTACTACTGCTACCAGGCGAGCGGAGATACTCAAATACGTCTACCCCGCTATCCTCCAGCCCCATGTATCGGGCTATAAGCCTCTTAAGCTCCTCAGTGCTCTCGGGCTTCGCTGGCTTAAAGGTATACAATTTCCTAAGCAGCTGTTCCTCGGGCCCAGGTACGCCAAGGGCATCCCTAAGGCTCTTCTTCACCTCGCTATCAACTTCCTCGAAGAACCTATTGATGGTCCCAGCTACCCTTGCCACCTCTCTAAAAGCCTCGATAAGAGCCCTACGCCTAACTGGGTCACTACGCACGAAGAGACGCCTCCTACTTGTTCTCTACGCCTCTTGTTCCTTTATTGCTTGTATGTGCTGAGCAACTAGCTTTAAAGCCGCACCGGTTTGTCATACATGTTACTACGTTGCTGACATGATATTTACTCTTTTTTCTCCATGCTTTCCTTGTTGCTCGCTATCATCGATAGAGCGTTCTTGTAATTTTCCTCAAGTGTTCCTGTATCAAAGCTTTGACGAAGGAACCATAAGGCAGCAGTATATACTCTGCAAAGATCCTTCTTAGCCTCTTCCAGCGCCTCCTCGGGGCCACGTCCAAGCATCCTTGCGGCCGCGTAGAAGCTACTACCGACCTGTGCGAGGAAGAGTGCCGCCACGGCATCAGTCATTCGTCTCTCAGCGACACCGGTTAGTGCTGCAGCGAATGCTTGCATAGTCTCGTTTAGCCACTTGCTCCACTCCGGGCTCTCAAGGGCATTACTTATCTTTTCAATAATTTCTCGTGGATCACACTTCTCAAGAGAGAGGTCACTCATACCTTAATCGCCGCCCTTAGGGTTCACGGGGCAGCCTAATTTATTCCTCGGGACCGGTTCATCCATTACCGAGACATTTTAATCAAATATATTACTTTTAAAAAGATATAAATAAATTAATGTAGATATTTATTTGAAAAATAGTATACATTTTATGATATTGTTGTAGACTTTTTAGATATTTGGTGAACCCTTTACGGCGTTAAAGGTCACGATAAAACTTATTCAAAACTCTTTCTGTTCTGATAGATAACTTTTTAACTGGGGCCGAAAAGTAGAGATAATCTATACGTGAGAAGGCGTCGGAAAGGGAATACATAGACACTACTTATGTGCACCAGAACATAAAAGGAGGTGCACCTGGCATGACCTTAAAGCTCTCTAGGAGAGATTTCCTTAAGCTAGCAGGAACCACAGCGTTCTTCGCAAGCCTAGACTGGGGCAAAGTCGTCAAGGCAGCTGTCAACGCTGCCAAGCAGGGAGCAATTAACATAGTCTGGTTCGAGGCCCAGGACTGTGCTGGCAATACTACCGCGCTTATACAGGCTACAGAGCCCGACCTCATAACGATACTCGGCGGTGCCAGCCATGCCGTCGGCCCTGGCACGGTTAGACTCGTGTTTCACGAGACAGTGATGCTGAGCTGGGGCGAAAAGACACCAAGCTACGCAGAGGAGCTGGTAAAGAACCCTGAGAAAGCCAAGCAGCTCATAGACAGCCTACCAGCAAATGATCCTCTCAGAAAGACGCTCGAGACATTCGTAAAGCTGGGCTACAACCCCGGCATATTGCTAACAAGCCCGATAGATATCCTGAAGCTGGCTAGTGAGGGCAAGCTAAACCCGTTCGTCCTAGTAATAGAGGGCAGTATACCAGTTGACAAGAGGATACTACAAGAGCACGGGATAACCGATGTACCGGATGCTGTTGACTACTTCTGCTACATAGGCGAGGAGAACGGGCACCCGATAAGCTGTGCCGAGTGGATAAGGAGGCTGCTAAAGCACGCGGTCGCAGTGATAGCTGTCGGCAACTGTGCGTCCTACGGCGGTCTAATAGCAAACAAGGTACTAGAGAAGGACTTCATGAAAAAGATGGGCTACGATTTGTTCGAGAAATGGGGCTCCAAGGGCTGGAGCTATAGCCCCACCGGCGCCGTGGGCTTCTTCCCCGACAAGAGGAGAGGCTTCAAGGGCTTCGTAGACCTAGTACCCGAGGCAGAGCCGTTCCGCCGATTTGTTTATGGCCAGTGCAAGCTAGGCCCAGGAGAAATTAGGAGTGATTGCCGCCCAGCAGTAGCAGTACCAGGCTGCCCAGCCAACGGCAATGGACAGCTAAGGGTAATCGCCAACATGATCCTATGGGCTCTCGGCCAGCTACCACTACCGGAGCTAGACGAGCACTGGAGACCCAAGTACATATTCGGCAAAACAGTGCACCAGCAGTGTCCGAGAGCTGCATGGTACGCTTCAGGCGACTTTAGAAAGTTCCCGGGTGAAAACACCGCTCAGTGCCTCTACGCGGTCGGCTGCAAGGGCCCCATAAGCCACTGTCCATGGAACAAGGTCGGATGGGTAAACGGTGTAGGCGGCCCCACGAGAACTGGCGGCGTATGTATAGGATGCACGGAGCCAGGCTTCACTGACAGCTTCGAGCCATTCTACCAGAAGCTGCCCTACGTAGGCGCCAGCGTCGAGGAGCTAAAGAAGGACGTAGAAATCGGTGCAGCTACACTGATAGCAGCTGGCGTCGTGGCTGGCATCTGGGCACATCTACGCAGCAAGGCAAAAGAGTAAGGAGATTGCGACGGGGGTGAAGAGGAGACTTGGCGGCTTCTAGTCAGAAGCTCTGGACAGCCTATCTAGTAGCAGACCTAATACTCGTGGCGCTGCTGGTTGGCGGCAGCTGGGCCATAGTGTACTTCCTTGCCTGGATACCGCTACAAGAAGAGGGTGGCATAAGCCAGTTCTTCAAGCTGTTGTCCGAGATGAACCTTAAGAGTACGCTTTGGTGGAGAGACTTCCTTGCAGTAGCTTTCGACATACTAATCATATTGATAGGCATATTTGGCACTTGGTGGACCCTAGGCCACTTCGCGGCCTTTGCGCGAGAGCAAGGCAAGTGGCGCCGCTACTATAAGAGTGAAGAAGGCAAGCGCGACGTATGGGTGCTGAGATTCTCATTATGGCAGAGAATACAACACATATGGGTAATGATAACATTCATATTCTGCGCGTTCACTGGCTTCACGATGTATCTCGGCAATAATCCGTACTGGAAGATGCTCTATGTGAGCAGGGAATCCTATGTGGCAATACATGTTATATCTGGATGGCTGATGGGTGTAGTAGTGCTGCTACACTTCGGCTACTACACCACAAGGTTCCTGATTGACCTCTTCTCGAGATCCAGAAAGGAGAGCATTTTCGAGAAATGGCCGATAATGACTATATGGACGTGGACATTCTTCAAGAACATAATTAATAGGATGCTCTGGACAATATCGCCGCGCCTCGGCAAGATGCCGAAGGTGTTCAAGTATGACTGTGAGCAGCTCTTCGAGTACTGGGGCGTCTACTGGGGTATGGCTGTGCTTGGCATACCTGGCGCCATTATGAGCGTCTGGGGTCCCCAGGTGCTGAACGGTGTATTCTGGATAACTCATGTCAAAGAAGCTGTGCTAGCAGTAACATTCATACTGATGGTGCACATATCGTACGCACATCTGAACCCGACGATATTCCCGATGGATCCGACGTACATCCATGGCAAAATGCCTTTGCGCCGCATAAAGGAGGAGCATCCGCTCTGGTACGAGTACTTAGTGAAGAAGGGTATTGTGAAGGAGGAGGGGAAGGCTTGAGCGCTTTTGTTTTTTACGAACAACTCCACACGTCTATACTTAAATGCCCCCGTGTACAAGGTACCTCGCTCTTCGGGATATAGGTGATTAATAGTATAGGTGAGGGGTGAAATATCTATGGTAAAGCGCGAAATGATAATAGACCCTATAACGCGTATCGAGGGGCACTTGGGGCTTAGAGTAGTTGTTGATACGGATAAGAGGAGAGCAGACCCCGACAGTGTGCGCAGCTTCGTGACGATGTTCCGCGGCTTCGAGGTGTTCTCGCTGGGAAGGCCTCCAGAAGACCTGCCGCACATAACCAGCCGCATCTGTGGCGTCTGTGGCGCGAGCCACGCAAATGCAGACGTGATAGCAGCGGACATGGTGTATGGTGTCGCACCGACGCCGCTAGGCGTAGCGCTTAGGAATATGGCTTTCGCGATGACGGACCACATCTATGACCACACGATAATTCTGCTTATGCTAGAGGGCCCGGACTATAGCAGCCCCGTAGTAGGCCTCATGACTCCCAGCGTCTACGCTGAGGCAAGGAAGACGCTGGCGGAGCATAGAGACATCCACGGCTTCACAACTATAGCGGACATAATGGATGCACTAACCCCGATAACCGGCAAGATATGGCAGCTAGCGGTAAAGTTCCAGCGCCTAGCGAGAGAGGCGGGCGTACTCATCTACGGTAGGCACAGCCACCCATCAACACTCATACCCGGCGGCATTATGACGGACTTGACAAACCACGAATACTTGTTAATGGGCTACATGTTCCGCCTAGTAAAGCTAACAGCATGGGTAAAGTTCATGTACACTGTGCTCTGGGACCTCTTCGACTTCTACGCAAACAAGATGAACTATGCGGAGAACGGTACGAGCTACCACCCAGACCCAGCAAAGTCAACGGTTGGTGCGATTGGTAGTGGCGGCATCTTCGACGACCCAGAGGAGTATGCAAGCATAGGTGGCTGCGGCGCCTGGGACCGAGAATGCAGTGTCGAATGGGAAGAATTCTACAAGGGCATCGACAAGGCCGCTAGGAAGAGAATAGTCAAGCCAGGCGTAGTCCTAAGAGGCAAGCTCGTCACAGACAGTTACGCCGAGTACCAGGTCAGTATATTCGAGCACGTGCAGCACTCCTTCTACAAGGACTGGGCAGACAAGGTCCACGAGCTACCCTGGTACAAGGAGCTAGAGAAGACAGGGTTCAAGGACCCACTAGGCAACACGCTGAACTGGGGCAAGTGGGACAAGTATACTAGCGACATACTCGGAAAGACAGTGAACGCCCCCGTATTCCACCCATGGCTGAAAGTGACGATACCTAACCCAGAGGCAAGGGACTGGGACAAGAAGTACAGCTGGGCAACACACGTACGCCTCGTATGGAAGGACGGTACAATAGTCCCATTCGAAGTAGGTCCATACGCGAGAATGAGGGTGACGAGCCTACACTCGTTCAGCATCGGAAACGAGAAAGTAAGCTTCAAGAGCGGCAACGGAGTCCTCAAGGTAACGCTGCCACGCGCGTGCACGGATGAGCTACCAGCAGCCGTTTGCGAAGAGATGAGCTTCGAGTGGAAAGTACCGGAATACAGCTCTACAATATATCGCCTGTGGGCAAGAGCATTCAACATAATGGTTGACGTGGTTGCTGCCTGGACTAATCTGCTGAAGGCCCAGGAGTACATAGCGCAGGGCAAGACCTATGCAAGCAGGCCCTGGAAGAAACCCGACCGGATAACATTCGGAGTAGGCTTCACAGAAGCCCCCAGAGGAACAGTGAGACACTGGATGGTGCAGAAGAGCGGAAGAGTACTCAACATACAGATCCACGCACCAACAACTGGCAACGTAAGCCCATTCGATAAGTACGGCAGAAGCCCATTCGAGGAAAGCGCAGTCAACACAGTAGTGACCGAAGAAACCAAGCCTGAGGACTGGACCGGCCTCGACTACGTAAGAGCAATCAGAAGCTTCGATCCATGCCTTGCATGCGCGGCACACATAACATTCGTGAAGAACGGCAAACCCATAAAGACCGTGAAGAAGATGATAACTTCAACACACTACAGCTAGCAGCAAACCATCTTATTCAACAATAATTCACCCCTTTTCTGTCCCCAAGCAGTTTTTTAGAGCAAAGACTTACTACACATCCTTCATAGCCTCATTCTTCGACTTTCTCGCAAAGAATAAGGTAATAACCAGCACACAAAGTATGAGTCATGCCGGCATTGAGCTAGTAGCAGGGGGATGCGGCATTGGCTGGATCCGACCCAGCTGATATTGGTATGCAAGCAATTATTGAGGCGATAAAGAAGGGGCTCCCTATCACTGTGAAGAAGCTTGACAAGAGAGCGCTTCTAGTGATACGTGAGCGTAGCAAGGGAGTGCTTTATGCCTCTCTCGTGGAGTCTAGCGAGGGGGGCGATGAGTGTAGCTATGTCGTCTTAGACTCAGACTATGTCAGTGTATGGGGCGTTAAAGTAGCTCTAATATGCAGGGGAGAGATCAAGGAATATTACCCGTATATGGTTCCGATGGCTGTGAAGCAGCATCCTCATCTTCTTTCTCCTTTTGAGGCCGATATATGGTCTCGGAGAATTGCATTGTCCAGCAAGCTTAGGCCTATCGATAAGTACCCAGAGGTGCTTAGGCCTTTCCGAGTCCTAGGCGCTGATATAATGTATCTCGATGAGACAATGGACTATGCTGCTGTGAGAAATGATGGGGTCATCCTTGCATGGTATAACGAGTTTACGGGGAGGCTTGATGATGCAACAAAATATCTTGCAGCTATGGGGCTCCTGTAGGCAGCGGTAGGAGTGAGGGCTGGACTGCTAGTACGCCGTCAAGTCGTGTAAGCTCCTTATAGAGGTTCTTGACCTCTGAGCCCTCGCCTGCCACTAGTATTGCTAGCAGCGAGTATTCGCCGAGAGGAACGTGGATGCTTGCACGAATTATTTCTGAGAACCCACCTAGAAGCTCTATGACCTTTCTCTCCGTAGTGCTCGCTTCCTTCGGGTAAAGCACCATTATCGTCCCAGTAACTGAGCCCTTTGCGGACCACCACTTGTTAAAAGCAATAAATAGCTCAACAGCGTCCCTGACGGCTTTCGAGATACTTCCATACCCCATTTCCCTGGCTATGTTGCTAAGCTCCTCGTAGACCTTGTCGGGGAGAGCTATACCTGTTTTCACAACCACCTTGTATCATTCCTCCTTTACTACTCGTTCTCGGTTTCTATTTCAACGCTCTCTATTATTACCCCGCGCCCCTTCTCTATCTCTATGTCAGTCGAACCGCAGCGAGGGCACTTGAAGAACCTTGTAATTATGTCCGGGTGCAGATGCATAGCCGACTGTAGACCATATTTTTCCACAAGTCGTTGCAGCTCTTCCTCGCTTATGCTCCACGTGTGGCCACAGCGATTGCACCGAAACACTGGCGGATCTATAGTGTACTCTATCTCCGCATTCTCGGCAGGCGTTCCGCGTGAAGCAACCTTTAGGGCAAAGCTAAGGGCTTCGACATCGATTAGGCTGAGCATTCCTATCCTAAGCTTTATCTTTGAAACCCTCTTCGCGCCAGGCGTCTCGTTGAAGACCTCCTCTACCGCGGCAAGTATGCTGAGAGCAATACTTGTCTCGTGCAAGCCTCTGACCCGCTGCTACTTGTTTCTTGACACGTACTCTTTCATAACTCTGTATAGTTCTTCTATGCCTTCGCCCGTCCTAGCACTAGCAAGCACTATAGGTGCCTTAGGGTTTATCTCCCTAGCAGATCTGACCATATTCTCAATGTTTACTCCAACCGCTTTGGCGAGGTCAATCTTATTTATCACTATTATGTCGCTCACCTTAGTGCTTATAGGGTGCTTTACGAACTTGTCCTCGCCCTCCGCCACGCTCACAACCATTATCCTTGCGTGTGCGCCTAGGGGGAAATTGAACGGACATATCAGGTTGCCAACATTCTCTATAATCATTACATCGATTTCTTCAAGCGCTTTTTCTCCCCCAAGCTGCTTTATAGCAGCCTCTACATGTGGCACCTCGAGATGACACGTGCCTCCAGTATTTATCTGAATAGTTCTCACCCCGAGTCTCGCTATTCTCTCGGTATCAAGAGTTGTAGCGACGTCTCCCCCGACGTAAAGCATCCTCTCTGCGGGGTAGTCGCGCCTCATTACCGGTATCAAGCGCTCAATTATGCTTGTTTTTCCGCTCCCTGGTCCACCGAGGAACTCGTAAACAGTTACGCCGTACTTGTCGTAGAGTTCTCGCAGCTTCTGGGCTAGTCGCTCATTCTCAGCTATAACGTCTTTCCCCAGGAACACGACCTTCTTGACCATATTTGTACCACTCCTCCTGGAGAGGTGCACCTGGAGGACTCCCGATATATAGGGCTTTCCTCATAACCCTCCTTCCCGTGCGAGACTAGGCGGGTAGCAGCGATGCCGAGAGGAATATACAAGTACTTGGTCGAGCCCATGCCTTGTAGCCGGGCCGAGGTGCTCCGCTTCCTCGGAGAGGCATACCGGGAAGCAGACATAGCGGCAAGAATAACCAAGTGGACAACAATAAGCCTTGTCGTCGCCGCCTGGGTAGTGTTTGCCGGTCTGAGGGGCTACATGTTTTCGAGCAAACCCGTACTAGGCGTGGTTCTGGCAGCACTGGCATCCGTTATAGCTATATTCTTTGGTTATGGCTCGTACCGCAATTATCGCGACTTCGAAAGCTTCGTCAGCGAGCTAACCTCAATGGTAGAGGCAGGAGAAATACCGGTACAAGCTCTGTGTAAACAGCAGCTAGGCTTCATGAGTCCACAAGACCTAGACGACTTAAGGAGAATCGGCGCAGCGCTCAAGTAGCTTTGCTACCTTCGAGAGGTAGCGTGCTGTGCGTACAGCCTCCGCAGGCACTTCTACTAGCTCGTTGCCAGCGACTACGTAGTGTTTCCTCGGTATCTCGAGCCTCATTATCTTGAATATCTCCTCAACCATGAAGTGTAGTTGTACACAGTGCATACTGCCATCAGTTGTAACCACTGCGACCTCCTTGAAGGGTACACGAGCAAGTATGCCCGCAACCTTGAACCCGACGTGGTTCACGTGCTCTGCCTCAAGGCAGACGGTTATCTTCGCGTACTCGTCGCTCGGGAACCTCTCAAGAACCCAGGGCTTCTCTGCTTCAAGGCAGCGACCGACTATGAGTAGCTTGGGCTTGTCGCGGATGAGGCGTGACGCGGCATTAAGGTCTATAGCGCGTGGAAGCCTATAGACCATCCTACTTCCTCCCTCCTTCTCCGCGCTCAATGGCTAGCTCAACCATCCGCCTGGCCTCGGGGGGAAGACTCCGTATTCGATCCTCGCTCAGCTTCAGTATTCCTAGCTCTAGTTTGAGCTGACAAGCCCTACAGATAGGATGAGCTGATGGCTCCCCACATATTGCGCAGGTATAGAGCTGCTCGTTTTCACCATAGCCCTGCTTCCTTAGCAGCTCTATCGCGGTCTCAAGGCTACGGAGAAGCGAGTACTTGGCCCCAGGGCTTCTCTCCTCCAGCTGGTTGATCATCTTCCGTACAACCCACCGTATGCTTAGAGGCGCGTAAGGACACTCCTCGAACCCGTCGTAGAGCCCGTGGAGTATAGCGTAGATTGTCGTCTCCTTCTCCAGTATCTCGTAGAATGGCTTGACTTTGCGCACGAACTTGGGGTGGGTTGCTGGCCCCGAGACCGGGCCCAGGCGGACGATCTTGGCCCAATCATTCCCTATAATGTTCATGAGGTAGGTTTGCACTACGTCGTCCAAGTTGTGCCCCGTAGCAACAACAGTGCCCCCAAGCTCCCGTGCAGCCTTATTGATAAGATACCTTCTGAACACGCCGCAGTATGTGCACGGCAGGTAGGGGAGGCCGCGTTCTCTTCCAATGCGCACTATCTCGTCAAGAGTATAGCCTATCTCGTCTTTGAACCGGACTATCTTGTAATCGATATTGTTCTCCTCCACGAAGCGCAGGAAGCGCTTAATCGTGTACTCCCGATACCCCTTGATCCCCTCGTCTATGAGGAGGGCCGTCACCTTCCAGCCCGGCACACGCTTAGAGAGATTGTGGAGGAAGTGGAGAAGGGACATAGAGTCCTTGCCGCCCGATACGGCAACAACTATGTGCTCCTTCGGCCCAAACATCTTGTACTTCCGCATAGTCCTGCGAACTTTTCGGCCAAAGTACTCTATGAAGTGCTTCTCGCAGAACGCTAGCCCCGAGGCACGGGACACGTATATCGCTGGCCTACCGCACACCGAGCACTTAGCCACCCGACACCACCGGGTACAGTACTAGCTCGTCACCATCCTCCAGGACAGTGTCCTCTGCTACAACCTTTCCCCTACGCACAACAACGTACTCGTTCTCAAGCAGCCCGAGCTCTCTAAGAACATCAACAACCCTCACACCTTCACGATACTCTACTTGTTTCTCGCCATCCCCTAGTATCCTCACCTTTATAGCCATGGAGTTCTCTCCTCACCAATGCCTCACGTCTGGATAGGACTCTATAACATGCTTGCCCTCTTATATGGTTCTAAAAACGCAACAAGCACACTATTAACGCTCTTCTCCAAACCCAAATAATAAGAATATAATTGTGAATAGTCGCCACATAGTACGGGGTTAGCAGGTATTGGAAATACCCCTACTCCTCTTACTGCTCTCAGCAATACTATTCTATTCATTAACGCCCTTCTTCCTAGGCACACTCCTCAACTACAACTTGATAGCTGAATGGGTTAACGAGCTGCCTCCTCACCTAAGCTTTCCGGAGCCAGGAAAAGAGCTAGCAGTAAAAGCACAGCTTAACGGGAGCACCATGTTAGTACAACTCCGTGACAGAAGCGCGTGCAGGCTCTACGCCTACTCGTCTCCTCCCGCATGGGAAGCGCCAATATTCGGGAACGAAACCCCGACAATACTCATGGGGTTATTAGTTATAGCGGAAAACCCCCTTACAAAGGAATGCAAGGGCGCAAACCTCACCATAACGATACCGATCAAAGAGGAGCTTTTGGAGAAGTTCCAGGTACTCAAACTAATAGTCAATGGGGAAACAGCCGCCAACATAAGCCTTCCCGGCACAAAAGCCAAACCACCTACATACACATTGGGAGGGTCTTTCCCGTTCTTCGACCGAGATGTAAGGATCTCCATCAAATGGGCAAGCCTTTACAGAGGAAAACTGTTCGTCTGCTTAGCAGCTACACATGATGCCAGTGGAGACTATATATCACTGGTAGATACCCCGCCCGACGTCTACAAAATCCATACCACTAAGCCAAGCCCTGTCCACGTGTACAAGCTAGGAGAAATGACGATTGTTGAGATTCATATACTAGCACTCAGGGACATATTAGTTCAGCCAGCAGCAACTTGTACTCCTATACCATTAGCAATAGTTGTAGGTGATACTAGTGCACCAATTTACGTAAAGGTTTATGTTAACGGAGAGCTAGTTGCAACAAAACTCGTTGCAGCAGAGGAGCCACCCACTGGATGTGAATCATGTATGCCCCAGTAGTAGATCAGTAATGGAGCCCTGCTCCTGTTTAGAAGAATGCTTTTGCTGAGCGCCTAAAGCTTCTTAATTCCCATGTACTTGTTACGAGAATGCGAGAAGCAGGTCCGGCCTTCGGCCCTGCTGGGAGTGGTGGGTGATTATGGAGCTTATTGCTCTCAACATAGGGCAGCCAGTGATTAGTGTCGTAGCAACGTTGTTCGCAATACTTGTTGCTGTACTCGTTCTTCCCCTTGTTTCCAGAAAGGTTGAGGAGAATCTTGAGCCCTTCTTCCTCGTCATGGGTATTATAGCTGTAACAGCTATTTATCTCGCAGGAATATTGCCGGGAAGCGAGGTACCCAAGCTCACTAAAAGCGCCCTCTTAGCACCACTCATGATACATGGAATCCCAATAGGTATAGCTGAAGTAGTGCTTATCGCTGGGCTGGCTTTCTATTACTATTATCGCCCAATATACCGTGGCATAGGCAAGCTGCTGACAAGGCTGGGGCTACGCGGCTTCATATTCATAATAGTCCTTATCCTTGGCCTCACGAGCAGCATAATCTCGGTAATAGTTGCGGCAGTAATATACTCCGAGATAATGGCTGCCCTTCCTCTCCCTAGGTCGAAGAAGGTAGAGATCACAGTCCTAGCAGCGTTCGCGCTAGGTATGGGGGCTGCCCTTACTCCCCTCGGAGAGCCCTTGGCAACAATAGCTGTACACAAGCTCGCAGGCCCACCCTACCATGCTGGCTTCGACTTCCTCTTGAAAACCCTCGGCGACCTCATAATACCCGGCGTGGTAGTGGTATCACTCTATACGGCGATAAGGGCTGGGAAAGGGTTCTCAGAGAAGATAAGCACTGACTTATTCGATAAACTCGAGTATGGCGAGACGCTGAGAAGCGTCGTGATGAGGGCTGTAAGGGTCTACATCTTCGTAGCAGCACTCGAGCTCCTGGGAACAGGATTCACGCCTCTCGTCGAGTGGTACTTCTCGAAGATACCGGCCTACATACTATACTGGGTTAACATGATATCAGCAGTTGTTGATAACGCGACACTGACAGCAGCAGAGATAGGCCCATACCTAACAATAGACCAGATAAGAGCAGCACTAATAGGCCTCCTAATCTCAGGAGGTATGCTGATACCGGGCAATATTCCAAACATTGTTGCTGCTGCAAGGCTCCGCATAACATCAAAGGAGTGGGCTCGCATAGGTGTCCCATTTGGCTTAGCGCTCCTAATGGTATACTTCATAGCACTAGCTATCATGGGTGCCTTCTAACAGGGAGCGAATACAAACAGACAAGGTTAAAGAGAGGAAGAGACACCATCTTTTTAGAAAAGATCATCCCCACTAACTATTCTTCTAGGCTCGATAGCTATGTACGCTTGCCCCCTTTCCACGTGTATTGTTTCTGCGTGGAAGACAACCCAGTTCTCCTCGTCAACGTCTAGTGCGAAGTCGATTCCTCTGCGCTTCCTATAGATGTGTGCTCCGAGCTTGAAGAGGTATGAGGCCAAGTCGCGGAGCCCGTAACCCGTTGGAACACGGATAAGGATGAGCTCGTATTCGAGGCGGAGGATGACCTCGCCTCTACTCATGTACGCGTAGGCCTCTATGTCGTCGAATAAGAGCCTTATGGATTCGAAAACCTGCTCTATGCGAGGTATAGTCCTCCTATCTCGGGCATCCAGTACCTTGTTCACATGCGCTCACCCAAACGAATCACGCATAGGGGCTGTGACGCTTGGCCTCGTAGTAATGGTGGGAAGCCTGGCACAGATATTTCAGCTTTGTCCCTCATTTAGTACAGTTTTCCGCACTATTAGTAGCGGCTAGAAGGGGTCGCTTGCACCACTAATTCGTGGGGACGACCAGGTTCCGCATACCTGTAGCAGCCTCAAGCGCGCCTCCTAGGAGGAAAAGAATTTTCTCGCCAAGCGGTTTAGACACTAGCTGCACACCCACCGGTATGCCAGAGACGCGCGCAACAGGTGCTACGAGAGCAGGGAGCCCAGAAAGATTCGCGAGCACGTTTGCAAGGTCGAGTGCATACATTTTCTCCGGGTCGTCAACTACCTCTCCGAGCCTAGGAGGCATAGTCACGGCCGAGGGTAGGAGAAGCGCATCGACGCCTCGGAGCAATTCTAGGAGCCTATCCCTTACCAGCCTCCTCACCTTGAGCGCACGTATATAGTACTGGTCACGGTAGCCAGCGCTAAGCATCCACGAGCCAAGTATGATCCTCGTCTTTACTTCGAGGCCGAAGTACTTCGCCCTTATTCTCGAGTAGTACTCGTTCCAACTCTCCCACGGCTTCGGCTCCTCCTTGGGGCCGTACCTTATACCGTCGTATCTAGCCAAATTGCTGCTGGCCTCAGCCATTGCTATAACGTAGTAAGCGGGAAGCGCGTAATCTACAACCTCGTCTCCCAGCCTCTTCTCGGAAACCTCTACACCCATCGAGCCAAGCTTGTCCGCAGCCAGCTCCAGCAACCCTCTGATCTCCGGGTCGACTCCCGGATGCTCGAGGAAATCACTAATGAGTAATACCTGACGATCACCGGCCCCTTCCTCTAACCCCTTTTTAGCTATCTCAGCGAAGCCCCGGGCATCTGTGCGGAGACTAGTAGCGTCCAAAGGATCAAACCCAGCGATAACCTCCAGGAGGAGAGCCAGGTCAACTATATCTCGGGCCATGGGCCCAATCTGCTCAAGGCTATCAGCATAAGATACTAGCCCGTAGCGAGACACAAGCCCATAGGTCGGCTTAAGCCCGTAGAGCCCCGTCCAGGAAGCAGGCAACCGGATACTGCCACCAGTATCGCTACCAAGAGCAAGAGTAGCCATACCAGCAGCAACGGCGGCGGCAGAGCCGCTACTACTGCCCCCAGGAACCCGCTCCAACTCCCAAGGGTTACGCGTTGCACCATAAGCGCTCGTCTCACCTGTAGAACCCATCGCGAACTCATCCATATTGGTCTTCCCGATGACGACTGCCCCGCTCTCCCTCAGCCTCTTAATGACCGTAGCATCGTAGGGGGCAACGTAGTGCTCAAGCATCTTCGAGCCACAGGTAACCCTCAGCCCCTTCACATGGATATTGTCCTTGACAGCTACAAGCACGCCAGCCAGCTTGCCGCCACGGCTAACAGCCTCCCTAACCTCCTCCATGACCTCTTCGCGGCTCCTCAACGTGATGAACGCGTTGATACTGGGCTCAAGCCTCTCAATACGCTCATACACTGAGCCGACATAATCCTCCACGCTAATATTACCCTTGGCGAGCTCTTCGCGAACCAGCCACGCCGGCATCCTATAAGGCTCCAAACCCATAACCCAGATAACGACAGGCAAGAACACGGCATAAAATACCCTTTAATTTTCAACAATACTTAAATAATGCTATACCAAATACAAATATAGCGATACCTCATATAGGATTATAGCGACATAGCATTGAGGACGAGAAAGAAGTCTTTATGCTATACAACAACACAAGTTATAAATGTTATGCCGATTAATGTCTCTACTTGTGTTGTTGTATAGCATAAAGACTTGGTACCCAGCCATGGTATCTCTTCCTAAAAGGGGCTTTGTATTGAAGCTCTCAACACTCCTGCTAATAGCCATACTAATAACCAGCGTATCAGCGGCCGCACTCTACATCATACCTATTAGGCTCGGCCAGCCAGATAGGCTCACCATAACTATCAAGGATGTTGACAAGATCGTGCCGCATACCGGTAATCTCTATGGCTGGGTAGAGGTATACGGATCAGCGCCCGGCATCTTCGGCCTACACGTCTCAAAGAAAATAGCTCCAGGCGCACGTAGCGTAACTGTTGAGCTACCCTCGTCAAAGATAATAAAGATGTCAAAAACAGCCATGACGAAGATAGCTCAAAAACTCCCACCACGTATTAGCGAGTCGTCAGCCGTTACAGTAACACTATTCCTATACGACAGTAAAGGAAACCACTTCATAGCATCAGCAGTCATAGGGAGCTACGATATCGCCCTCAAAGACTTCCACGGCGACAGAATAAAGGCCTTCAATGCTGTAAAGAACGACCCTTACTACATATACACGCGTAGAAAAAGCCTTACACTAACACCCGCCATGTTCGCAGTGACGAATGCGACCCCCACATACCACTACATAGTACACAACATCTACAACATGAGCAGTGGAAAGACAAGTATCAAGACTTTCACGGCGCCCAGACAAATAAGTGTTGCAAGCTACTCGCTATCATGCTACGACGTCATAACTATTGATAACTATTGGTCCTACAACACAAACTACGGCTTCGACTTCGATGACGACGACTTCACAGCCATAAGCGAACTATATACCTCAACAGCATCGCAAGATTTCATGAACAGAGTTGTAGGAGCTAACCCGGTAACAGTCTACGACAAATTCCGCAAGGTGTTCAGCACATCAGTGTACGTCCCGACAACATGCGCATCACCGGTTGACGCAGCAATTAGCCACTGGTACCGCGTAAGCCCAGGCGTTAAGAAAATGAATGAATTCTTAACAGAACTAATGGGTTATAGCGTAGGATGGATAAGTGTTACACCAGAAAATGGTGTTGAAACATTGCATGATATGCCTATAGTAGTTCTAACAGGTAGTTGCGGGTATAACTGTATAAGTTTGCCGAAAATAGCGGCATCAATAGCCGTTGGAAAGTTTCATTACCATAAATCTGGTGTAACACTTCTTGGCATGCTTATACTTGGAAATGAGCATCAAGATTTCACTGTTGATCCGGGAAGTGCAACACTTTCTCCCGAAGATGCTTCTAATGGTTTTGTATCATATGTGGAAGCAGACATTACAAGGACATGGAAAGGCGATGGAGCAGTTGTTGACTACTATATGGAGAAAGTCTATATATACAGCTATAATGATGGAACTTATTATTCGTTCTGGCGTATAACGCCAATTATAACGTTTACGCCACTTTACGACGATGCTTTTACATCGGTAAGAAGTACTTCAACTTTTCCTCAAGACTATAAGTACAATGACTTCTATAACAAGTACTCTGAGTTAACGAGCACAATCAGTATCACGCCAGTAAAGATATATGATAAGGTTGTGACGTATTATGATAGTAGTAGTGAATTAATAGATAAGGTGGCTTCTAGCTCCTTTAACTCCGATGCAATGGCAGGTCTTGTCACGGGTGTTGCACCCATCATAAAGAAAGTAATAACCACTATAGCTCCGAAGGCTCTTAACAAGCTACTAAGTACTGCTAGTGTTGTACTGAGCTATGCATATACAAATATGAATGCCGAGGCAACAACGATTAAACTTGAAAGAACTAGCAAGACTTATCCCGGTGAACAAGTACACGTAGTTATTTACAAGTATGAGCAGTACTTAGGCTACGATAGTACTGCTGATGTTACATACTCTCATCCACCGTTTGTGATAACGTATGAAATTAAGTTTAACCCAACAAGTGGTGGGCCACCGCCTCAGCCACCATATTTGCCGACTGAGAAGGATCAGCAGGCAGGTTAGTAGAGGGGTTCTAGCGCCATCGGACTATTCCTCAACTTTTTTTTGTTTGTCTCTGTCCTGTCTCTCTATTGGGCTATGCTGCTATGTATGCTTCTGTTAGGGGTTCTCGGCGTTTTATTGCAGCGGTTATTGGTGCTGGTTTATTCTTGCTAGCTTTTCTGCTACACTTGTTGGCTTATCTTGGCCAGCACTAGGAGTATGGTGAGGGACGTTGTCGTCTCGTCTACTAAGGCTCCTACTCGTCTCTATGAAGGAGGACATGGATGTTCTTAGAGTGCTTGGCCGCCTTCTTTCAACCGTCTATGTGAACGCTGAAGTCATTCTAGCTGATGAGGTTCTGAGTCCCCCGCTGGAGGCTTATGACGCTGCTAGGGGCCAGTATAGGAGCGAGCACATTCTCTACCTTGCGGCCGGGCTGCGAGAGGCCGCCGAGGCTGATGCTGTGCTCGTTGTTGCTGGCATAGACGCCTACGCTGATGGGCTCAACTTTGTTTTCGGAGAGGCTCTTCTCGGCAGAGGTGCTGCGGTGGTCTATACTCCTCGTCTCCGCCCAGAGTTCTATGGTGCTCCACCGAGCAACGAGTTATTCATGGAGAGGTTGCTGAAGGAGAGTATGCATGAGCTCGGCCACGCCTTCGGCCTAGAGCACTGCTCTAACCCGTTATGCGTGATGAGCTTCAGTAACAGTATAGTAGAAGTTGACCGCAAGGAGGCAGCCTACTGCACTAGGTGCGCCTCAAGGCTCAGAGAGAAAGGAGTCGTTGTATCTCCGAGCCGCGTGCTGCCGGGCGATTAGGGGCGAGAGAGGGGTCTCGGCACCTTGCCCATTCTTCACGGCGCTTGAGCTAAGCCCTTGTCCCGGTGGAGATGCCTCCTCATAGACCCGGCTGTTTCTCCGAAAGATAGGAGCTTCCTAAGCGCTTTTACTATCTTTGCTCTCGTCTCCACGATGCTTGCGCCCAGTATATCGGCTACCTCGTTAAGCGGTTTCCCTTGGAGAAGGTAGGCGACGAGAGATACTAGTTCGTCAAGTCCTAGCATGGATGCTGCTCTCGGAAGCAGCGATACTAGTAAAGCATAGGCAGCATAAGCCGCGTGTTCAAGCTTCTCGGGGTCTCTGAGAACCTTCTGGAGCCTCGCCTCATCATCGCTGGTTATAGGTATTGATAGTATGGGTTCTTGTTCTTTTATCGATTCTAGTATGCTAGCTATTTTCTCGGCCGATACGTCTCGGTAGAGAATGTGTGCAGCAAGGAGAAGCTCCCTAGTAAATGCTTCAACGAGTTCTTTGACCACGTTGCTTGCTGTCCCGCTAAGCGGCTTCACCATAGCTATGTTCTTCTCGCCCGTGACCTTGTTATAGCGCGGACTAATGTAGAACACCTTGTAGCCGTTGCGAAGCCAGAAGCCGAGCACATCATGCCTACCATATATCGTTGTTACAATGGGGTATCCTCTCTCAGCGGCCCTGCTTTCTATGAATGCTAGGAGCCTTGAGCCTATTCCGCGGCGCTGAAGCACTGGGTGAACAGCTATCCTGACTATCCTCGCGGCCCGTAGGTTTTCCTCGCTCCTTGCCAGTTGCTGGTTGATGAGCTGCAGCGTTATTCTGCCCTTCTCGGGGAGCCCGGGCTCCTCGTAGGCTACATCAGCTACTGCTACCAGTTTGCCGTTGATCTTCGCGGCCACGATCTCGTGTGTCGACGACTCTAATAGTGTTAGCAAATAGTCGGGCTCGGTGCGGTAGTGTGCCTCCCATAGAAGCGATACTATGTTGCGAACAAGCACCTTGTTCTCCGAGAGCTTATTCGGGTCAACAACTTCTACGTGGATGTCAGAAGTGTTTGTGCCCCGAGGCGGCTCCGGGTACTGGGGCTTAAGCACGAAGACCTTGTTGACCCATTCCTCAAGGGGGTCTCCTGGCGCGTAGCGTACTGGGCTCTGTAGTTCTACTCGGAGAAGCGGCTTAGGGAGAATGTTCTCGGCATAGTGTGCAAGGTAACGCCCAGCTCCTTCGTAGCCGTGGAGTGTTGTGGCTGCATAGATGCGTGAAGCTGTTTTACTGTATCTTCGAAGCCTAGCAACACCTACAGCAGCTGCCTCGTCAACAAATACTATTGGTTGGCGAACACTCTCATCGGGTCTACGCAGGGCTATGGATAAGTTGCGCGTGCTGACACGTTCTACGAGCTGCTTTCTCCTCTCCGTGACAAGCCTTAGGCCTAAGGCCTTGGAGGCCGCTGTGAATCCGCGGAAGAAGCTTTGGGCGGAGTAGATGCTGGGAGCAACCAGTACAGCCTCGCCCGCAAGACCTCTATACGCCTCATAGGCGGCTATTGCTCCTAGTAGGAAGCTCTTCCCCCTACCACGGTCACCGACCACGAGCAGTGATCTAAGACTTCGCTGGGCCCCGAGGTACTGGGAGAAGGCTCTCAACTGGTCCTCTGTCAGGAGCGCGGCAAGCCTCTTAGGCACATTGCTAGTCCTGGGTGCTCCTCTTATCTGAGAACCCGTCGCCCTAGGCCTTGGCAAATGCTCTGCGACCACGCGGCACTCGTCTTCATCGCTTAGCCATAGCAGCGACTCTGCCTCGGGAAAAGAACCCAATAGGTATCTACGATAACCTCCTCTGCCCCCTCGCGGGCCTGGATTCCACTCACTGAGCACAGGAGCAACTATGGCTAGAACGCCGCTGGCCTTGACGAGGCCAGCCAGTGCGGCCGCAGTGTTCGGAGAAAGAAGCCCAGAGGTAACGATTATCGCGTTACCCGCCTCGAAGCCTAGAAGCTCCCCGACGCCGCTAAAGGGCCTAGCTATGCATCCTGCCCCTTTGAGATCCTTTACGAGAAAATGCTCAACAGCGGCCACGCAGCCGTCGCGGTGCAGGAAGCTCGCCAGGCTCTGTGCAGCGTCTTCAATGCTCCTAGTATTTAGGACGAAGAGGCCTCGTAGCCCAGTTCTCTCCAAGTGCTTCTTGAACGCCTTGAGGCGTTCCGTACAACTCCTCTTCAGCGTAGTGCCCCTCAGAGCACTTTTCGTAATAAGAGAACGGTGGCGCCCGACGGGCCCCGCCTCCTCCCACGAGGGCCGGTTTCTACGGCCCCGTCGGCGGGGTGGAGCCCCATTTGCCTGGGGGAGCCCCGTAGCTCCATTGTTATTTTCTTTTATCTGCGGGGCTGGATTAAGCCTTGCCCCGGGGCAATAGATACACGTGGTGGCACAAGCGGCCCATCGCTGTGAACGATGTGTATCTCTGTTTTTATTGAGCCTCGTGTTGATTACTATAGAATTTTAACAGGGAGGCTGGGGAGGGGCTGGCCATGGGTAAGCTGATAGTTGTTTTCGTCGGCCCGGCGGGTTCCGGTAAGTCTTCGCTTGTTGCTGCATATTCTAAGTGGCTCCGTGAGGGGGAGATTCCCGTCTATACGGTGAGCCTTGACCCCGCAGCCGAGACTCTTCCATACGAGCCTGACTTCGACGTACGCAGGATTGTCGATGCGCGCGAGGTTGCTAGAAAGTATGGCTTAGGACCTAACGGTGCCCTCGTGAAATCTATGGAGATTATGGCTGAGCGTTTGAGCGACATTGTGGGTGCGATAGCGGGCGCTGACGCCGACTACGTATTGGTCGATACGCCGGGACAGATGGAGGTCTTCTTGTTCAGGGACCTAGCGTGGCGACTCTCGGAGGCATTGCAGAAAATTAGTCCAGAGACATATGCTCTCTTCGTCCTAGACGCCTCGGTGATAAGGGATCCCGCCGATTACGCGTTCTTAGCCGTCCTTGCTACTGCGGTTCAGCTGCGCTTAGGCCTCATAACGGCTCCTGTGCTCAATAAGGCTGACTTGGCCCCTAATACCGAGCTGCTAGGCGATATTACTCGCGACTTTGGGAGGGTAGCTAGACAGCTACGTGAGGCTAGGAGCCTCTACGCAGAAATGCTTAGGGAGACGCTGAGGGTGCTCCTAAAGTATAACAGGAGCGTTGCTGTTCCAAAGGTCTCCGCAATAACCGGTGAAGGCATCGAGGATCTACATAGACTCGTATTGGAGATGGGCTGTGGGTGTGGGGATCTAAGCTGACACTCTTTGGAGAAAAGGTAAACGGTATGAGTCTAGCCGAAGACGTGGTTTGCGAAAAAGGATAGGTAGGCAAAGAAGCCTTAATGTGCGTGGGCTGCTTCTTCCTTTTTCTTTTGTCTTAGCCCTTCTATGGCTCTTTCAACATCCTCGGGCATCTCTTTTATGAGCCCGGCTCTTAGCAGGGCCTCGTACTTTTCGAGCGTGGACTTGATTATCTTCTCGGCGATCTCGAGCTCCTCCTCATATGTCCTCTTGAGCCTGGCGACGCCCTGCTCCACGGCCTTCGCGGCAGTGGCTGCAGCAACTCTTGGGAAGACGTCGAACTCCTCCATAGTTGGTAGTATGTAGTCTTCGTGGAGGCCCTTCTCTTCCGCGAATTTTGCCAGCTCTTCTGCAGCAGCAATAGCCATCTCATCGGTTATCGTCTTTGCCCTCACGTCTAGCACTCCGCGAAATATCGGTGGGAACGCTAGGCTATTGTTCACCTGGTTGGGGAAGTCGCTCCTACCCGTGCCGACTATCCTAACACCTGCCTCCTTTGCCTCCCAGGGCCATATCTCCGGCACCGGGTTGGCCTCTGCGAACAATATACCATCCTTAGCCATCTTGGCGACCCATTCCTTCTTTATGACACCAGGCCCTGGCCTCGACGCCGCGACCACTATCTCTGCACCGTCGAGCGCTTCGGGTATGCCTCCGTTAACTGGGCCCTTCCAGCCACCATTGGTCTCCACTGCTATCTGGTACTTCCATGGATGCTCTTTCTTCAGCTTCTCGATATCTGGGCGGCCTGAATGAATGATCCCCTTAGAGTCAACGACAGTTATGTTCTTGGGCGGTACTCCATAGGCTTTCAGAAGCCTATAGAGAGCGATGTTTGCTGCACCCGCGCCTATCAGCGTTATTCTCGCCTTTCTCAGATCCCTACCCGTTAGCTTGGCCGCGTTTATTAGTCCTGCAAGCGTTACTGTTGCTGTACCCTGCTGGTCATCGTGCCAAACGGCTATATTGAGGCGCTTTCTCGCCTCATCGAGTATGTAGAAGCACTTAGGGCTCTCAATGTCCTCGAGGTTTATGCCGCCAAAGCTCGGCTCAACGAGTTCGAGTAGCTCTAGGAACTTCTCGGGATCACGAGCACGGTGGACGAGTGGCACGGCATCTACGCCGCCGAGAGCCTTGAATAGGAGAGCCTTGCCCTCCATAACGGGAAGGGCTCCCTCGGGCCCAATCTTGCCAAGGCCTAGTACGCGCGTACCGTCGCTGACGACTGCTATTGCGTTCCATCTCCACGTGTTATGGAATGTTTCATCCGGGTTCTCAGCGTCGTCCTTGGCGGGTCCTGCTACTCCGGGCGTATACCAGATCGAGTAATACTCCTGCTTTCCTATGGGAACCTTGGGGAGGACTTCTATCTTGCCCTCATAGTACTTGTGTAGGCGGCGAGCAATCTCATACCAATCTAGAGTCTTGTGCTCTTCTGTCATGAATAAATAGACACCTCGGAACTCCGTGTATGAGATGTGCAAGGATTAGGTAAAACATGTTGTGCCAGGCATGTCCAGCCGCTATTTATTGCTTGTACTTGGAGGGCTGCACCTCTAGGATTTAGGGCTAGCTGTCTTTTTGCTATCCTTGTTGCTGACGCCGTTGCCGGTCTTCTCGATATCATGTTCTAGTGGGTGAAGTATTGCTGGCAGTTTCTCTTCAGGGACACCTTTTAGCTCTTCTATACCGTAATAGATGCTAAGGATTGTTGTAACGAGGTACGATATCCATGTCAGTATGTACAGGAACCAGGCATAGTATACGAGCCACTTGTCCTCGGTGTGATGAAGGTACAAGTGTATAGTAGATATGGTGTAGGCTGCAAGTGGGAATACGAATGCCCACCAGCTTTCAGCGAACTCTACTTGTCGCTTTGCTAGATAGTCAACTGTTATTACGATTATTACTGCTAGTAGTAGTCCCGCTACTCCCCAGAACGTGTAGTAGAAGAAGTCAAAGAAGCTGGTCAATAGCTTCAATACTACGGGGCTTTGTTGTACTTCCTTGCTTGTACCGATTAGTACTCTGTATATATCGGGTGTGAAGCCGAGGAGGGCCTCATAGGAGAGTGGTATGACGGCTGGTGGTGCAAGGTTAATCCATGTTGTCGCCATTAGTCTTGGAGGCGGCGGGGAGTAGAAGATCGCGCGGTAGAGCCATATCGTGAAGAGTGCTATCCACATGACTGTCCCGGTGCCTAGGTATATCCCCATAAGGCTCTTAGAGACGTGTATGCCGTGCACACTGAGGACAGCACCAACATATGGTACCAGCACGTTTCCTACTGCCGGCATATACCATCCTGGATTCATATAACGGACTTCTATCCCGGGGTGCCTTTCCAGCCTATAAGTTATGATGATGAAGAGCACTGTGTGGATTACAAGGCCGATATAGAAGAGTAGTGCCGCAACCATTATGTTATTTAAGACGAGGCTCCAGTCGAGTGAGAGCAGCATAGTAGCTATTGGTATTACTGACAAGAATGGTCCTTGGACGGGGTGTCGCAGCATTTTTGTAAACGATTCCCAGCCTATGGCTATGCGTATCGCGTAAAAAATCGATATTACAATGTATGTTGCCGTGTTGATATAGGCTAAGATCATTGCCAGGTCTTTTAGTAGCGCTATGTGCTCTAGATTAGCGAGCGCGAAGCTTGAGAGTATAATAGCTGATGTTGCTAGGTTAAATGAGAACCATGTTACACTCATATTCCTTATTCGGTTAACGAGTTCCTTCGTGTTCATAGTTACAGGACCCTAGTTTACTGGCCACTCAGTTTAGGGCGGGTGGTTTAAATAAATTAAAGCACATAAATCAAGTCAAACATGTATTGTACGTGTTTATCGGGGTTGTGAAGCACTGGTTTAGATAATGTGACGTAGAGACAGGAGCGCTTCACAATGCTTAAGTGGTGTGGCAGCAGTAGTGAACAAATATACGCTTCTTCCATGTTGTCCGGCATACCTAGGTAGACACATGTTGCTCCGCAAACCTGGGGCTAGTTGCGCCAAGTCGAGGGCATACTCTAGTAGTGCCAACCTTGGGCCCGGCTTCGACGTACTAGCAGTAGCGCATACGGCGTTCTACGACGAGGTTGTTGTCTGTTTTTCGGAGTCGCGAGACTCATCGGTAGAGGTCGTAGAGGTTGAGGGCCCATATAGTAGGGAAAGTGGAGGAGCTGAGACAGCTAAAAAGGCGATAGAAGCGCTCATGAGGAGGCTCGGTATTGGCGGACTTGTTGAGATCAGGGTTTACAAGGGTATTCCTCCTGGACGCGGACTCGGTAGTAGCGGTGCTAGCGCTGCAGCAGCTGTTGCAGCCTTCTCCGAGGTGCTAAATCAGCGTGTACACCTTGGAGAGCTCGTGGAGGCGGCTGGCGAAGGCGAAGCGGCAGCTGCTGGGTCTCCGCACTATGATAATGTCTCGGCTAGCCTCCTCGGAGGCTTCGTCATAGTGGGCCAGCTCGGCGAGAGGCTTGTGGCTAAGCGAATAGTGCCTGGCGCTGAGCCCGTGTTCGCCATACTCGTGCCCGAGGACGCTATGCCCCAGAAGCACAAGACGAAATTCATGCGATCCGTCGTCCCAAAAAGTGTTCCTACATCAAGTGCTGCAAGAAACTTTGGCGGGGGAACCGCGCTCCTCATAGCAGGGCTTATTGAGGGAGACCTAGGCCTCGTAGGAGAAGCCATGATGGGTGACAGTATAGTTGAGAAGGCCAGGGCTAGGCACGTGCCTTGCTACAGCCGTGTACGCGAAGCTGCCCTTGCATATGGAGCACTGGGAGTAGCGCTAAGTGGTGCTGGGCCAAGCATGATAGCGTTGGCAGAGAATGAGGCCAAGGCGCGCCGGATAGCGGAGGCTATGCGCCAAGCGTACTTGGGGTGTGGTAAAGCTGAAGCTGTAGTTGCATCACTTGCTCCCGGTGCTCTTGAGCTAGTTGAGGAAATTGGCGAAGGTGGTGCATAGTATTGTTTGAAGAGTGTATTCCCCGGCATTGGGATGATGTTGTACCGCCCATTCATATCTCGGTGATTTATGCCTATCGCGGCGAGAGGTGGGACCCTGTAGAGGAGATAAAGTATGGGCGTGAAAACAATCCGACAGCCAAATTGCTCGAAGAGACGCTGTCGTGCATGGAGGGGGCCGGCTATGGCCTTGTATTCAACACGGGTATGGCATCGCTTTCGGCCATTCTCCACGAGCTTCGTCGCCACGGCAAAAAGGTTGCCATGGCTCGCCTGGTTTATGGGTCTACACGCCAGCTAGCAGAGCGTCTCCTAGGCAATGCTCTCTTCCTTGCCGGGCCTCCCTGGGATGAACTCCTATCCTTAGCGGACAAGGTTGATGCAATACTAGTTGAAACCATTGCTAACCCTACTCTGCGTGTTCCCCCGCTAAGTGAGCTCGCTAAGACTTGTAGTGGCAGGGATTGCATCCTCATAGTTGACAATACGTTTGCTTCGCCTGTGATCTATCGTCCACTGGAACGAGGCGCTGATATAGTTGTTGAGAGCCTTACGAAATACATAGCAGGGCACAACGATGTCCTAGGAGGATTTATTGGGTTAAGCGACGAGAAGCTCTACAGAGAGCTCTGGGAGTGGCGCAAGCTCCTAGGCAGCATAATCCAGCCCCTTGATGCCTACCTTGTCCTAAGAGGGCTACGAACACTCGAGCTACGCGTCCGTCGATCCTCGGAGACAGCCCTAGAGATTGCCCGCCGGCTTGAGGAGAGTGGCCTCGTAGAAAGAGTATACTATCCCGGCCTAGAGAGCCACCCTGACCACGAGAACGCTAAAAGGCTCTTCGGCAGCATCTTTGGTGGCGTATTGGCATTCGACACTGGTAGCAGAGAGAAGGCGCTGAGCTTACTGAGGAAGATAAGGCTCATAGTTCCTGCGCCTAGCCTTGGAGCCGTCGACTCCATAGCCTCTTACCCTTACGAGAGCAGCCATCGCGGACTCAGCTCTGAGGAGAAGGAAAGCCTAGGGATAACGCCGGGGCTCATACGGTTGAGCGTTGGAGTTGATGATGTGGAGGCTTTATGGAGCGAGCTTGAGAGGGTGCTGAAAACGGAGGGCTAAGTAGGGGAACACTTTAATACCTTAGCAAGAGCCCTACGCCCTTTTCGGTGAAGTGCTTGGATACGAGAAACAAGTAAGCAAACCCCCCTATAGTATCGCGTTTAGCTATGCGGATGTAAAGCTGCGCTGTATACAGTGCGGCAGAACCTATGATCCCCACCCGCGCCTCCTTCTCTGCCCTATGTGTCAAGGCTTGCTCGAAGTCGAGGTAGAGCCATACGAGTATCCATCGTGGAGTAAGTGGGCTCTCCGAAGCCCCGGCGTGTGGAGATATCTTGAGCTACTGCCACTGCCTCGCGGAGTTGAGCCAGTAAGCCTTGGCGAGGGATGGACACCGTTAACGAGGATAACAAACATTGGTGACTTGCACGGTGTAAACGTCTATGCTAAAAACGAGGGAGTTAATCCCACTGGGAGCTTCAAGGACCGCGGCATGACGGTTGCTGTTACGGTGGCTAAGGCCAGTGGGGCTCATGCAGTCATAGTCGCTAGTACTGGTAATACTGCTTCGAGTGCGGCAGCGTATGCCGCAAAGGCCTCTATGAGGGCTATCATAGTTGTTCCTAGGGGTAAGATTGCTCTCGGCAAGCTGGCTCAGAGCATCCTATACGGTGCAGTAATAGTTGAGATCGAGGGCAGCTTTGACCAGGCCCTAGAGGCGGTTCTGGAAGCTGTTAGGCAAGATCCGAGGCTCTATCCTCTTAACAGCTTTAACCCGTGGAGGCTCGAAGGCCAGAAAACCATTGCTTTTGAGATCGTTGAGCAGCTTGGCGGTGTACCCGACTGGGTCGTGGTCCCAGTAGGTAATGCTGGCAACATATCTGCTATATGGAAGGGCTTCCTAGAGCTGAAGCGCTACGGGTTAATCAACAAGCTGCCTCGAATGGTGGGGGTACAGGCTAGGGGCGCCTCGCCGCTCGCATCTGCTTGGAGAAGAGGCCTTTCTGAGCCCGTGTTCTTCGACCACCCGGAGACCGTTGCCACGGCTATAAGGATTGGTAGGCCTATTAACTGGCCGAAAGCGATGAGGGCTGTGAGGGAGAGCAAGGGCCTATTCATCGATGTGGATGACGACGAGATACTCTCCGCCCAGAGGCTCTTAGCGAGGCACGAAGGCTTGGCAGTTGAGCCAGCTAGCGCTGCTAGCTTGGCTGGTTTACTAAAGCTGAGAAAAGACAGGATTATCGAGAAGGGCGAGAAGGCAGTAATAGTGCTCACCGGCCACGGCCTCAAAGACCCGGATTCGATGATGGCTGCTGGAGCTACAAGACTTATAGCTAGGAATCCGGGTGAGGCAGTCAGAATAGTGACGAGTCTGTTAACTCGATAAGTTCAGTGAGGTGGGCAATGCATTGGCCCGCTTGCTCCGAATAGGTGTAGCAGGCTTTGGTAATGTTGGGAGAACCTTTGTGAAACTAGTCCTGGAGCGAGGAGACGAGCTCGGCCTCTGGAGCCAGGCACGTATAGTCTTCGTTGCGGATAGCCGCGGAGCAGCTGTCAGCCCAGATGGCCTCAGCCGCAAGGATTTGGAGAAAATGCTGGGTCTCCCACGAGGAAAAGTTTCTTCCCTTCAGGGCATAGGCTTGCCCGGTGTAAGCATAGACGAGATTCTCGAGGAGCCAGGCGTAGATATCCTCGTAGATATTACTCCGAGCACGTATCGCGGCGATCCGCCTCAGCTCAAATGGTATCTCCGCGTACTAGGCGCTGGAGGAGCAGTAGTCACAGCCGATAAGGCACCCATAGCCCTAAGGGGCCCCGAGCTGCTCCGGAAGAATGGTTGCCGCTTATTCTACAAGGCCACCGTAATGGCTGGTACACCTCTCATAGACTTACTCCGAGTAGGCCTCGTTGCTAGGAGAATAACCCGAGTACGGGGTGCGCTTAACGGTACAAGCAACTACGTATTGAGCATGTTAGAGAAGGGGTACTCGCTCAGCGAAGCCATTAAGGACGCGCAGGAGAAGGGCTACGCAGAGCCAGACCCGTCAACGGATCTCAAGGGCTTCGACCTCGCGGCCAAGGCGGCCATAGTGGCGTGTACCATCGGGCTAGGCTATACCTTCGACGATGTAGTGATAGCTGATGAGATAAGCGCGGAGGCCGAGGACCTCGTCCGCAGGGCTTCCGAGAAGGGCAAGAAGATACGCTATGTGCTCGAAGTACAGCGGGGTCAACGACCCGTTGTCCGCCTAGCAGAGCTGGAGCCAAGCGACCCTATCGCAGCCACTAGCGGCGCGTTAAACGTGGCGCATGTCGAGACAGAGGAGGCTGAGCCCATCACAGTCTATGGGCCTGGTGCAGGCCCCTTGGCTACTGCGAGTAGTTTGCTCAGCGACCTAGTGCTCGCGATAAGGGCTCTCCGAGGTGACGCTGGGTGCGAGGAGTAGTCGTTGCTAAGTTCGGTGGCTCTCTGCTCAAGGGGAGTGAGGGCTTCCTAATAGTGGCCGATGAGGTTAAGAAGCTACTAGGATTAGGTAGGCGGGTCGTCGTCGTAGTGTCGGCGATGAAGGGTGTAACCGACTCGTTAATAAGGGTTGTGGAGGCCGAGTGGGGCTGGGAGCAGCGGCTCAAAGAAATCCTCGCAATGTACCTCTCCGCCGCCCGCGGAGCCATTAGGAACCCTGCTATACTGTCCCAGGCCCTTGGCGAGCTAACAAGGCTCTTCGACGAACTATTCAAGCTAGTCTGGGCGGTCAAGGTGATAGGCGAGGCAACGCCCCACGCCAAGGCCTCGATAATAGCTTTCGGCGAGAGGCTCTCAGCTGCCCTGGCCTCAGCCGTGCTAAGAGACCAAGGAATGGACTCAAAGTGGCTCAGCGGCGGCGAGGCCGGCCTCGTCTCTAGCGGGAACGACTACTTCGACGCAGTCATAGACTATGAGGAATCCGCCAAGAACGTTCCATCGGTTATCGGTGAGCTGCTTGAGAAAAACGTAGTCCCGGTCGTCATGGGGTTTACTGCTAGGAATAAGGAGGGTAGACTCGTTCTCCTAGGGAGGGGCGGTAGCGACTATACGGCGACGCTTCTGGCCCGCTTCCTAGGCGCGGAAGAAGCTAGGCTTTACACTGACGTGGATGGCGTCTATTCGGGGGATCCGCGTTATATCCGGGGAGCGAACCACATACCGAGGCTGAGCTATGAGGAGGCAATGGAGCTCGCCCTCCTCGGCGCAAAGAAGATGCATCCACGCACATTTGAGCCAGTCAACAATACTGGGATCAAGGTTGTGATCACTAGGCCTGGCGCGAGTAAGGCGACGATTGTTGCCGATAACCAGGAGCCTCCGCCCGTTAAGGGGGTTGCAGCTCTCGAAAACATGGCGGCTGTGAGTGTTAGTGGAGGCGGCCTTGTGGAGAAAGTCGGTATTGCGGCGCATATAGCCTCGGTTGCTGCTAAGCTTGGGGTAAACATTAAGGCGATAATGCAGCCTCCGACAGAGACCAGGATAACCCTAATAGTGCGACGAGATAAGGCTGAGGCCTTGTCTAAGGCACTTAAGGCGGAGTTGTCGAGCCTCGGTGTAAGAGTTGAGACAACAAACGTCTCAGTTATAGGGATAGTAGGCTACGGCGTAAAAGAGCCAGAGATAAGTGCATCATTTCTCTCCGAGGCCTCTAGGCTGAACGGGGTGCGTGGTGCAATATGGAGCCCTGGTAGCCCCCTCCTATCAATCCTCGTAGAACCCTCGTATACCTGGCCCATAGCTCGTAGGCTCCACGAGGAGGTGGTCCAAAAATGGTGGATAAGGTAAAAGTCGCAGTCTTCGGCGCAACCGGTCTCGTGGGTCAACGGTTTGTCTCCCTTCTCGCAAACCACCCGTGGTTCGAGGTAGTGGAGCTCGCTGCGAGCAAGCAGCGTGCAGGCCAGCGCTACGCTGATACTGTCAACTGGGTTCTTGGGAGCAGTGTACCGGAGCCAGTTGCCGATATCCGTCTCAAGCCGGTTGACCCGGACGCGGTTGAAGAGGCGGAAGTAGTGTTCATAGCGCTCCCGAAAGAGGTCGCGGCAGAGGTAGAGCCCCTGCTGGCCAAGAGGGGCAAGATAGTTGTCTCAAATGCTAGCAACTTCCGCTTAGAGCCGGATGTCCCGCTGCTCAACCCGGAGATAAACCATGACCACATATTCTTGCTGAGAGAGCAGAGGCGGAGAAGGGGGTGGAGCGGCGCGATACTCAAGGTCCCTAACTGCAGCACAGCAATACTGACACTGAGCTTGAAGCCGCTCGTAGACAGCTACGGTGTCGAGAAAGTATTCGTTACCACGATGCAGGCCATAAGCGGTGCAGGGTTCAAAGGCGTCCCAGGGTATATGATCACCGATAACATTGTGCCATATATAAGGGGCGAAGAGGAGAAAATGATTAACGAGACGAAAAAGATCCTAGGCAGGCTAGAAGACGGCAAAGTTAGGCCCCTGGACATAGAGGTTTACCCGACGACGACACGCGTACCAGTGCTCGACGGGCACCTAGAATCAGTGCACGCTGTCTTAGCAAGGGAGCCGGGAAGCGTAGAGGAGGTTGAGAAAGTGTTCTCCGAGTGGCACTCACTTCCACAGGAAGCGGGACTCCCCACAGCTCCCGAGCAACCCATAGTCGTCCGCAGGGAGCCAGATAGGCCCCAGCCACGACTCGACCGCGACAACGGCAGAGGCATGAGCATAACAGTAGGGAGGATTAAGCTCTACGATAAAGGGCTGCTGCGCTACCTAGTGCTAGGCCATAACACGGTTCGCGGAGCTGCTGGCACTGGCGTCCTCATAGCAGAGCTGTACCACTACTACGTGTCAAAAGGCTTGCTTTAGGCCCCTCCGCTACCCTGTATTATTTTAGCCTCCTCTATAGCCGTGTTTAGGAGCTGAAACGCCTTCAAAGCATCGTCCGGGGACACCACTATTATTGTATCCGTATACACTGACTCTATCTGCTCAATGTTTATCTTGTTCCTGGCAAAGAGCCCGGTTATGTAGGCGAGGAACCCAGGGGTAGTTATGACGTCCCTCGGGCTCGCTATCACTATCACGGCGCGGTCCCTGCTAACCTCTATAACGGTGTCCCCGAGCCCGCTGAGGACCTTGTCAGCGTACTCCTTGCTAACAATGATCACTATCCCCGCAACGCTCTGCATTATGAACAAGAGCCTCGCCTTCCCCAACAGCTCGCCAAGAATATTGATGAGCCTGCTGAGGGCAGCGTGGCTAGCAACTACAACTGTCACACCCATCCTCAGCTCTATGGAGCTCCTAGCAAGGATTTGCTGAGGTATAGCCGCGCCGAGGCCAGCCTGGCCGCGCAGGCGCTGAGCATAGCGGATAAGAGCAGTCTTTATAGCGTCAACCGAGGCGCTCATGCCAGCCTCTTTCTCTACGAGCGGCTTAATCCTCCTCGCGGTTTCGGAGTAATTGGCTATGCCCCTGGCAAGGCATTCCTGGAGAACCGGGTCGGTGTCAACGATCCTCCTAACAATTGTTGACAAGTTCTGCGCAGACATGGCCCCTATACCTTCTTGGCCCTTCTTCTCTGTTCTATCTGGGTCTGGAGGCACCGGATACGTCTCTGACTTAAGAGTCTTTAGTCCCAGACGGGTCGCGCGCTTTAACAATTAGAATTAGGCCGGTGCAGCCAGGGCATATAAGTTGAGAGTAGTGCTCGCCTACTCCGGCGGCCTCGATACTTCAGCTATTCTTTTACTCCTAAGGGAGCAGGGCCACGAGGTAATAACGGTCACAGTCAATGTTGGACAAGAAGACGACATGGAGGGCGTTGAGGAGAAGGCCTACAAGCTCGGCGCCTACAAACACTACACCATTAACGCGGTAAAGGAGTTCGCCGAGAACTATGTGAGCAAGGCGATTAAGGCAAACGCTCTCTACGAGGACAAGTACCCCCTCGGCACGGCGCTCGCGAGGCCCCTGATAGCCGAGAAGGTAGCCGAGATAGCTAAGAAGGAGGGCGCCGACGCCGTTGCGCATGGCTGCACGTCTAAGGGCAATGACCAGGTACGCTTCGACCTCGTCCTCAAATACTACCTCGGCGACGATTACAAGATAATCGCGCCAGTAAGAGAGCTTGGACTAACAAGGGCAAAGTCGGCCGAGATTCTGAGGAAACACGGCTTTGAACCGCCAGGAGCCCACAAGAAGTACAGTATTGACGAGAACCTTTGGAGTAGGAGCATTGAGGGCGGAGAGCTTGATGATCCTTCGGCCGAGCCCCCCGAAGACGCTTTTGCCTGGACCGTTCCCCCCGAGAAGGCCCCCGAGGAACCCTTGGTCCTAAAGGTCTCGTTTAGGAACGGCATACCTGTTGCAATAAACAATGAGAAGATGGATCTCGAGAAGATAGTGAAGCTCCTCAACCGCTTGCTGGGTCTACACGGCTACGGCAGGATAGACCACATAGAGAACCGAGTAGTAGGGCTCAAGAGCAGGGAGGTCTACGAGGCGCCAGCAGCGCTAGCCCTCATAGAGTCGCATAGGGACCTCGAGAAGCTCGTGTATACCCCTAAGGAGCTGAGATTCAAGAAGCTCCTTGACCAGTACTGGTCCGACCTAGTCTACCAAGGCCTCTGGGTAGAGCCGCTAAGGCTAGTCATAGAGAAAGCCATTGATGAGCTAAACAAGTGGGTCAGCGGCGACGTCGTGATGAAGGTGTACAAGGGCTCTCTCCGAATAATTGGCAGGAGTAGCGAGTACACCGGATACAGCGAGAAACTAATCGACTACGACACAGGGTGGTATCCTAGCGCCGAGGAGGCTGAGGGCTTCATAAAGATATGGGGGCTCCATAGCCTAGCAGCCGCCAAGGCCCGAGGCCTAAACAATCTCTAATCCATCCGGGGATCAGCGACAAGCCAATATTGTGGACGATGTGGACGCTATGCCGAAGTATAGGGCCTTAACAGGAATAGGCAGCGACAGCCTTGTATACGAATATACCTCCAG
Source organism: Pyrofollis japonicus (assembly GCF_033097485.1). Lineage (NCBI taxonomy): Archaea > Thermoproteati > Thermoproteota > Thermoprotei > Desulfurococcales > Pyrodictiaceae > Pyrofollis > Pyrofollis japonicus. Next base: position 1,712,569 of record NZ_AP028634.1, on the reverse strand, counting down.
CCTCAGCCACGACAAGTTCATAGAAAAACACGTAGCCTTCGTAGTGGCGGCGCACTTCGCACACCTCTACGAAAAAGGCCTCGTGCCGCGTGAAGCAAGCTGCCGCGTAGCATCCGCCCTACTAAGACTCCTAGATTCGAAAACATCTATGCTTACAAGCGACGGGTTTGAAGACGTCTTTGAGGCCCTTGAGGACTTTCTCGAGAAGGAGACCGGAGGTGCTTCCAAGTACATCTGGCTGGGTAGGAGTAGAAATGACCACGTCTCGGCAGCTCTCCGCCTATATGCGTTGGAGAAGGGCATAGAGCTCGTAAGTCTCCTCCTCGAGGCAAGGAGGGGCTTGCTCACTATTGCGCAAAAGCAGGGACACGTACCCCTTGTTCTTCACACTCATCAGCAACCGAGCCAGATAGGCAATGTCGCGTGCCTAGTGCTTGGCTGGGAAGAAGCACTAGCCTCGGCCACGAGGCTCTTGGTTGCCAGCCTGGGCTTGGCAGCGAGGTCTCCTCTCGGAGCGAGTGCTGGGGCAGGCACGCTTGTACCAATAGACCCGGAGAGGCTCTCGGAGCTAGTAGGGCTGCAAGGCACCCTCAACAGCGTCTATGGCGCAGGGAGCAGGTTCGATATAGAAGCCGTGGCGGCAGCTGCTGCACTCTTCCTTGCAGAGGCATCCCGTATAGCTGCAGACCTTATAACCTACTCGTCCCCCTACATCAGGGTAGTGATCCTACCCTCGAGCCACGTGGCAACGAGTAGCGCAATGCCTCATAAGCGTAACCCTGTTACGCTCGAAGTCCTACGCGCACATGGTGCGCGGGCGGCCGGGTACCTAGCGGCAATGCTCTCGATAGGCCATGGGCTTCCCTACATCTATAACCTCGACTTGCAGGAAGCCAATCCACTCCTATACTCGATACTCAGCGACGCGGTAAGCGCTGCAAGGATCCTCGCGGATCTATTCAAGGGGCTTGTGTTCGACGAGGCGAGGGCAAGGGAGCTTGTGGATAGGTACGGGGCGGTTAGTGTTGAGGTTGCTGAGAAGATTACACTAGAGACTGGTAAGCCTTTTAGGGAGGCATACGCAGAGGCAGCCAAGCTTCTTAGAGAGAAGGGGCAGGTACAGCTCGCTACCGAGTTCTTTGGGGGCGATTGGGCCGAGAAGCTCCTGGAGGAGAGGAAGACTGGGTGCATGAAGAAGATGAGCCTGGGTAGGCTAGAGGCCCGGATAGCGATGGACAAGGAGGAGATCGGTAGGCTAGAGGCCGTGCTCGACTCAGCCAGGCAGAGAATTGAAAGCTTTCTCGAAGAGGTGGCGAACAGTTGCCCACCGCTCCAAAAATAATCCACAAGTACCCCTTCCTCCGATGCCCCCGAGGCCTTTGTTCCCGCCTCCTCCTCGCCAATGGTGTCGGCTTCGAAGGCTGCGGCTTCGGTTCTCCCCGCACGGTTGTCGGAGAAGCAGTATTCACGACCGCGATGACCGGATACCCTGAAAGCTTGACGGATCCGAGCTACCGGGGCCAAATACTCGTAGAGACGCATCCAATGATAGGCAACTATGGCGTCCCATCACGTAGCAGAAATGTGGCAGGCATACCGCTCGACTACGAGTCAGACAGTATCCAGGTGGAAGGCTTCGTCATAGCAGAGCTGCCCAAGCCCAGTCACTACGCCTCAGTAATGAGCCTAGACGAGTGGTTCAGGAGCGAAGACAAGCCAGGCATGTACCGCATAGACACAAGGCTCCTAGTGAGGATTCTCCGCGAACACGGAGTCGTAATGGCAGTCCTCGCCACGTTCCCCTGCGATAACCCCGTTTCCTGGGAGGAGCTAGCAGAGACCCTTAGGGAATCCAAAACGTACGACGAGAACCTCTACGCGCTAAGCGTTACACCGCAGAAGCCAATAACGCACCATCCAGGCAGGAAACCAGTCGCACGCATCGCGGTTCTCGACTGTGGAATAAAGTATGGGATTCTGCGCCAACTGCTCCTCCGCGGGATAGAGATCACACGCTATCCTTGCTGGGCACGGAGCGACGAGCTAGTTGAGAACTATGACGGCGTATTGCTGAGCAACGGGCCAGGTAATCCTGTCCTGCTAAAACAGCAAGCAGAGACTGCCGCCAGGGTCGCCACCAGCGGCAAGCCGGTACTCGCGATATGCCTTGGCATGCAGCTGCTGAGCATCGGCCTAGGCGCAGAGACGTATAAGCTCCCCTACGGCCATAGGGGCGTAAACAAGCCGGTCATAGACCTCGAGACCGGGAAGTGCTACATAACAACCCATAACCATGGCTACGCGGTGCGAGTCGAAAGCCTCGAAGGAACCGGGCTAGTCCCCTGGTTCCGCCAACCCGACGACGGGACGCTCGAGGGGGTAAAGACGAGAGACGGCCTCGTTCTCGCCACCCAGTTCCATCCAGAGGCGGGCCCCGGGCCATGGGACTCCACATGGGTCTTCGACCTCTTCTTGAAAAACGTTCTGAGAGTCAAGGAGAGGTGAACGCTTATTGCCAAGGAGAATAGATGTGAGAAAAGTCCTCGTGATAGGAAGCGGTGCGATAAAGATAGCAGAGGCGGCAGAGTTCGACTATAGCGGTAGCCAGGCGCTCCGAGCCCTGCGCGAGGAAGGCATCGAGACCGTTCTCGTAAACCCGAATATCGCAACAATACAGACCAGCTACAAGCTCGCAGACCACGTCTACTTGGGCCCCCTGCAGCCCTGGTTCCTCGAAAAAGTCATTGAGCGTGAGAGGCCGGACGGCGTCCTACTGGGCTTTGGCGGCCAAACAGCTCTCAGCCTAGGAGTAGAGCTTTACCGGCGAGGCGTCCTCCAGCGCTATGGAGTAAAAGTCCTAGGCACATCGGTCGAGGGTATCGAGAAGGCTCTTTCAAGGGCAAAGTTTAGAGCAACTATGGAGGGGGCTGGGCTCCCAATACCTCCAAGTGTTGCCGCGAAGAGCAGGGAGGAAGCGATAAGGGCTGCAAAGAAGATAGGATTTCCCGTAATAGTGCGTGTTAGCTTCAACCTTGGTGGTGGCGGCAGCTTCGTGGCCTGGAGCCTCGGGGAGCTCGAGGAGAGAATCGACCGCGCCTTCGCCTCGAGCGGGATACGGGAGGTGCTTGTTGAGCGGTATCTGCATCACTGGAAGGAGATAGAGTACGAGGTTGTGAGAGACCAGTACGGTAACTCTGTCGCAGTAGCCTGCCTCGAGAACCTCGACCCAATGGGCGTGCATACTGGCGACTCAGTCGTAATAGCTCCGTGTCAGACGCTCACGGATCAGGAGTACCAGTTGCTTCGCCAAGCCTCTCTACGCGTTGCAGAGGCAATAGGCCTTGTAGGCGAGTGTAACGTACAGCTAGCGCTTAATCCGAGAAACAGCTGGGACTACTATATAATTGAGACCAATCCGCGTATGAGCAGGAGCAGTGCACTAGCCAGCAAGGCCACGGGGTATCCACTTGCATATATCGCAGCGAAGCTCGCGCTAGGCTACAGCCTATACGAGCTCCTCAACAAGGTTACTGGTCGGACATGTGCCTGCTTCGAGCCAAGCCTAGACTACGTCGCGGTCAAGATGCCCCGCTGGGACCTAGAGAAATTCCTCGGCGCGGAGAAAAGCATTGGCAGCGAGATGAAGAGTATCGGAGAAGTAATGGCTATTGGCAGAAACGTTGCCGAGGCGTTGCAGAAAGCAGTAAGGATGCTCAATATAGGCGAGCCAGGCCTCGTCGCTGGCCCCATGTACGAGGAGGAAGAGAGTCTTGAATCAGTCCTAGACAGGCTCAAGAGGAGGGAGCCGTACTGGCCTATCCTCGTAGCCAAGGCTCTGAGGCTCGGTGCCCGGCCCGAGGAAATACACGAGGCAACTGGTGTTGATCCTTACTTCATCTACGAGATTGGGCGCGTAGTGAGACTAGCAGAGGAGCTGAGAAGACATAGGCCCGGGGAGCCGGGCATCGACGAACTCATAGCTGAGGCGAAGAGGCTTGGCTTCAGCGACGAGCAGATAGCCAGCCTAATGGGTGCCGGCGAGGACGAGGTAAGGGAGTTCAGGAAGAGGATTGTTGGCCGATCCCGGGTAAGGAAGATAGACACGTTGGCTGCAGAGTGGCCTGCTGAGACAAACTATCTCTACACGACCTACAACGCGTTTGACGACGAGGCGCTCGGCGACAAAGGAGACAAGATAATTGTCCTAGGTGCCGGTGTCTTCCGGATAGGCGTGTCCGTGGAGTTCGACTGGGCTGTCACAACCTTCTCCGAGGAGGCCCGGAAGCTGGGCTACCGAGTAGTGGTTGTCAACTATAACCCGGAGACGGTCTCTACTGATTGGGATGTGAACGATAAGCTCTACTTCGAGGAGATTAGTGCAGAGCGTGTACTAGATATCTATGAGGCTGAGAGGCCGCTGGGTGTTGTAGCGTTCCTGGGCGGGCAGCTGTCTAACAATATTGCTAAGCGGCTCGAGGAGCTAGGTGTAAGGCTCATCGGGACAAGCGGGGAGAGCGTGCACCGCGCAGAACACCGTGCATTGTTCTCGGAGCTGTTGGAGAAGCTTGGTATTAGGCAACCCGAGTGGACTAGTGCAACGAGTATCCGCGATGCTCTATTGTTTGCCGAGCAGGTGGGGTTCCCGGTACTGGTTAGGCCGAGCTATGTGCTTAGCGGCGCCGCGATGAGCATTGCCTATAACGAGGAGCAGCTAATAAGCTACCTGCGGCGCGCTGCCAAGGTGTCGCCGCGCTACCCTGTAGTAATTTCAAAGGTTATTGATGGAGCGATAGAGGCAGAGATCGATGCTGTCGGCGACGGAAAGGCGGCCGTGGGTGCCGTTATTGAGCACGTGGAGCCCGGCGGTGTCCATAGCGGCGACTCAACAATGGTGTTGCCGTGGTTTAGGCTAAGGGAGAGCCATGTTGGCGAGATGGTTAAGATAGCGGCGACGCTCAACGAGGTACTGGGGATAAGGGGGCCCTTCAACATACAGTTCCTTGTGAAGAATGGCGGCGTCTATGTTGTCGAGCTAAACCTTAGGGCCAGCAGATCGATGCCATTTACCAGTAAGGTTACCGGCTACAATCTCATGTCGGCAGCCGTTAGGGCGGCTCTAAGAGGGAGCATAGGCGTAAGGGAGGACTTCAAGCTGCTAAGGCCAAGAGGCTACTACGGTGTGAAGTCTCCACAGTTTAGCTGGAAGAGGCTCCGAGGCGCATACCCCGGCCTAGGCCCCGAGATGAGGAGTACAGGAGAGGTCGCATCGCTCGGAGACACCTTGGAAGAGGCTCTTCTCAAGAGCTGGCTGAGCGCAGAGGGAAACAAGTACCCAAAGAGGGGAGGCAAGATAATAGTCTATAATCCTACGGGGAGAAAGGAGCCTGCCCTAGAAAGGGCTGCCATGCACCTATTAGAGGCAGGGTACCAGGTCTACACCGTTGAGTCCATGAACACCGATACGTTGCCGGAAATACCCCTAGGAAAAGCCGTGGAAATGGTCAGAGAGGGTAGAGTGGAGCTAGTAGCGACGACTGGGTACGCGCCAGACCGGGACTACTGGCTCCGGAGGACGAGTATAGACTTCAACGTGCCAGTAGTTCTTGACGCGTGGCTTGCCGAGTACCTTGCGAAAGCAATAAGGCTCTATACCCCCGACAAGCTCAAAGCGCTAGAGCTGAAAGAGTATTATCAGCGAGTGGGCTAAGGCCGCTATTTTTCGCCCAACATTCCCGACAGTATAGAGGCAGTCCTCTCTACGCCGTTACAAAGGCCCGTAGGAGGCCTAGGCGGCGAGGAAATAGCCCTAAGCACTGCCCCGGCGAGTCTCTCCCCGTTGCACCGGTCTTCTCTCAACACTGGGTAGCCGAAGCGCCTCTCCATGTCGCGGGCGATTTCTTCCTGCTCAAAATGCCTCCTTATAGGTATGAGGACAGCTGGCTTGCCGAGGCAAAGGAGGTCAGCCGTAGTTGTCCTCCCAGCACGCGTCACGAACACGTCGCCAGCCGCGTAGTATGTGAGCAGTCGCGGAGCAGTCTCCTCTAGGACCTCTATGTAGCTGCTTCTCGGGCGCCACTTGGTGCGCGGCCCAGGCACGGCGACGAAGCGCACCTCTCTGCCTAGCCGCTCTCTAAGCATCTTTGCTGCGGTCTCTGCACCCTCATCTATGCAGTCTAGGAGTGGCTTACTCCTTGTAGATGTGCCTCCAACACTAATAACCACTACTAGTTCGTCGCCTGTTACGCCGAGTCTCCTCCTAGCCTCGTTCCGCGAAGGAATCTCTTCTGGTAGAAAGCTCGTCACGTACCCGGTGGGTATCGTGTTCTTCTCTATCCAGTCCGTAAGCCTCTCGCCGAACAGCCCGTACCAGCGCTTGCCCCGGAGAGTTTCCGGGTCGTTGAGGAAGAGCAGCTTTTTGAAGAGGGGGAGCGTCTTTTTGAAATAATTATTGAGTATCAAGCTCATGAAGGAGTCAACAGGGTTGAGGCTATACGGTTTGTATAGTATATCGGTCCCGAACACTATTCTCTTCTTAACCTCCAAGGGAGCAGAGTAGACGGCTTCCCAGAACTCGTCGGCGAACACTAGGTCATAGTCCTCGGCTAGGAGTTTTTCTACGACCTCATAGTTCCTCCGAAGAACCTGGAGCCTGGCCCCGAGTTCGCGGAGCCCACGTATAGCGCCGTTATACAGGTCCTCTATGGTCTTAGAGAAGCTCTCAAGCTCCAAGCACTCTTCGCGCACGCTTTCACCAAGCAGCTGGAGAAAGCTCCTCACAGGCTCAGCACTGCACCACTCTACCCGAATACTCGGCACCATGCGGCGCAGTGCAAGCGCTACGGCATAGTCGCGTGTGACGTGGCCCAGCCCTACATGGGATGGCAGGAAGAGGACGCGGGGCACCTCCTTACACCCGTGGACATGTGAGTGTTGTTCACGTATGGGGGCTGTGTGTCAGCCACACTAGGGCACATCACTGCGTAGTTGATCAGCATTGCTACCCTTCATCACTTTACACCTTGTCCGGCCTGTTTCCAGAGCCATGCTTGTCTCTCTGAATCCTTTTTAGGATAACCGAGCCACCCCCAATAATCCCTGCAAGCAGCCCTGTCACAGTGCCTATCACGTAGGATACTATTCTCTCTACAAGAGTTATCGCCAACGCCTTCTCCGGTGGTGCTCCAAGCGATATGAAGAGCGCCGTCAACGAGCCCTCAATAATCCCCACGCCTCCCGGCGTGATTGTCAGAATTGATATAACGGTATATGCTATGGTTACTAGGATGAAGCTGGCAAGGCTGCTGCTCCAGCCAACGCTTAGCGCGGTGAAATAGAGGCGTATTGCTATAACTATCCAAGTGAACAAGCTGATGAGTGTCGTAGCAGTAATGACTATTTTGTCGCTTGCTAGTATTTCGAGGGCCCTGAGCTCGCTATCCGAGACTTCTAGGTCGTGTCCCCGCTTGCGAGCATACTCAACAATATAGCTGATTACGCGGTCCCAGTACTTTATGGCGACAATTATCCCGGCAACGGTTAAGGCTATGGTGACGACAAGGTATGCTAATAGGCTCTTGGAGCCAGCTGCCTCCGGTATCATTAGCAACGCCATAGCCGCCAAGGGAGCTGCTTCAACGATCTTGTCGAAGATGATGCCCGCTACGACGCCTATGGCCCTCTCCCCTATCTTTAAGTAGATGTAGGCGGCGCGCGCAGCCTCGCCGACTATTCTGAAGCTCGTAGTTATGTTGTTAACTGCTACAGCGAACAGGTTCGCAACAAATATGTCTAGCAGCGATGCCCTAATATCAAGTCGTACAAGGATTATGTAAAGCCGTATAGCGTAGAGAAGGGAGACAAAGTAATAGAGCAAGATAGATATTGTAAGGTACACTGGGTCGGCGCTGCCCAGTACGGTAAACACTTCGCCGATGAACTCTGCTATGCTCACCAATCATCTACCAGGCATGCTAGCCAAAGAGTAGGCAGCACCAAGGGATACTTCACGGCTATATAGCCTCTATACAAGCCCGTGTTGTGTGCGGGAAAATAGCCGGGCGATACGGGCAGCTCTCCGCGGACAAGGCTATGGGTAGAGGCGGTCACGGAACCTTGGGAACGGTATAGCGTCCCTAATGTGGTCTAGGCCCGCAATCCACATTATGTACCGCTCTACTCCAAGTCCGAACCCGCTATGAGGCACACTCCCGTAGCGGCGTAGGTCTAGGTACCACTCGTAATCCCTCGGATCCAGGTTGTGCATCTTTATGTGCTGTACCAGCTTCTCGTAATCGTCTTCGCGTTCGCTCCCGCCAACTATCTCGCCGACGCCGGGCACGAGTAGGTCGAAGGCTAGCGCCTTCTCCGGGTCCTGGGGATCCTCCTTCATGTAGAACGCCTTTATGCGGAGCGGGAAGTGGGTTATGAAGAATGGTGTCTCGTAGTCCTCTCCGAGGGCGCGCTCCTCGTCAGCACCGAGGTCGTCGCCGTAGCTTATGTCGAAGCCCTTCTTCCTCAGCCTCTCAATAGCCTCCTCGTAGGTTATCCTAGGATAGGGCGTCTTCTTCGCTGGCTCCAGGCGCTCCGGCTTCTGGCGCAACTGCTCCAGCTCCTCGAGCCTCTCGTCCAGAACCCTCTTCGTAGCATAAGCTACTAGTTCCTCCACGGTCCTCATCTCGTCCTCCATGTGGGCCCACGCCTCCTCGGCTTCGAGGTGCCAGTACTCGTAGAGGTGCCTCCTCGTCCTGCTCCTCTCTGCGCGGAAGCTCGGGCTGAGCGCCCACACCCTCTCGAGGCTGAATATGAGTGCCTCAAGGTATAGCTGGGCGCTCTGGCTCAGATAGGCGACGTCGCCGAAGAAGTCGACCTTGAACAGCGTCGCCCCGCCCTCCACAGCTGCCTGGGTGAGTATCGGCGGGCTAACCTCCCAGAACCCTCGGCTCTCAAAGTACTCCCTGAACGCCCTGAGCACTGTGTGCCTTATCCTCCACACCTGTGTCAGCTTCCTACTCCTAATCCAGAGGTGCCTGTTGTCGAGAAGGTAGTCAATGCCCTCGCCACCCTTAATCGGGAAATCGCGAGACTCTCCAACAACCCTTAGCTTCTCCAAGCGGAGCTCAACGCCGCCCGGCGCACGAGGATCCCTAGCCACAACCCCCTCAGCCACAATGCTGGCCTCTATATCAGCCCTCCTAGCCTCCTCCAAGACCTCTCTCGGCGAATACTCGGCCGAGGCCACGAGCTGCAAAATACCCTCAGGGTCGCGGAGAACAATGAAAACCTTGCTACCCAGGTCACGGTAGCGATAAACCCAGCCACGAACCCTCGCCCTAGCACCGGGCTCCAGGCCGTGGACCTCCCTCGTGTAGAGATAGCCATCTCTAGGCATAAGCGCCACCCTTGACTAGACTCCTCTTCCTCGTAGAAACAAGGCAAGCATGTCCCCTAATATAGTCCAAGGAAGAAATCGTCAGACAAGCCCCCATGGCAAGGGCTCAGCGGGAATAACCGCCTCAGCACCCCCTCAAGGAACGACGACAGGGGCTAAGAGGCCTGAATACTCGTCACAGCCCTCCCGACTTGCTACGTTCTCCGCGGGCTACGCCAGTAAATCGGTTGCCCACAAACATCCCTAACATCGATTTCTCCGCTCTCTATCCCGCGGCGAAGCTCCTCAAGATACCGGATCCAGGGGGCAGCCTGCAAGTATGCGAGCACAGGTATGAGGAGAAAAACCACCAGGAACAATAGCACAGCGAAGCCAAACACGCCGGTCTCGAACAACGGGCCAACGGATGCAACCATGGCGAACGCGATGAACCCGAACAACACGACAGTAACCGTGGTGAGGAGGAGAGACCTCTTAGCAGACGCGATAGCAGCGTCAAGCGCAGCAAGAGCAGCCTCACGGTCACAGGGAAGCGTGATAACGAAGCCACCTGGATACATAAACGACAAGCCAGTCACACCCCCGGGCACGCCGGTCGCATATAGGCGTAGAATTCTTTTTGGCGCTCTGCGGTTTCGTTGCACTCATTGAGTTTATTGAGGTAATATTCGTGGTTTAGAGTACTGGTCTACGCGGGAGCTATGATAAGCGCCGCAACACATCTGTAGCTATTAGCTTAGACCGTATACATAGTTCTAGTCCTCTACCAAAAATTATGAAGCAAGCTACATGGAGCCAGCAATCCTTATACGTTAATATTCTACTATTTCTTTTCGGGGCCTTTGCTTTGGCCGAGGAAGCAGTATTGTCCAGTGTCTTGTCACAAGTTTCTAAGAAGATCTTGGAGAAGCTGGAGAAAGGCAAGAAACTCAGCACCGAGGACATACTGTTGCTATACCTAGACCTCACGTATAAGTCTATAAGAGATACTAGGCAGGAGCTTAAGGAAGAAATAAGCAACGTCAAAGAAGAACTAAGAGAAGAAATAAGCAGTACGAGGAAGGAGCTCAAAGAAGAGGTAAATAGTGTTAAACATGAGATTAAGGAAGATATTAGGAGATTAGACACAAGGATAGACGAAGCAAACAAGAGAATAGATGCGGCAAAGAACGAGCTGAGAGGTGAAATAGAGAAAACTAGTAACAGGGTAGATAATGTGAAGAACGAGCTGAAGGAAGAGATGAATAGTGTTAAGCAAGAGCTCGAGAAGAGCATCAATACAGTGAAGCAAGAGCTCAAGGAGGAAATTAGAAGGCTTGATTCAAGAATAGATGAGACCAATAAGAGGATAGACAAGCTATACGAAATAATAGCGGAGTGGAGGAAGGAAATGAAGGAATCTCTCAAATAACTAAAGCTAATGAAATATGTAGCCTAAGGCCATAATCCCTATATTATTAAGCACTCATATGCCCGGAGTACATAGCTTAGTTGCAACAAGGGTTCGTTTCCTGCTCTATGCCCCTGGTTCTTTTTGCGCACCCTCTATGTGTCCTAGCCTATATTAGTCCCACTCTTGTTCCACAGAGTGTCTGCGATAGCCTTGCGGGGGCTAAGAGTTAGGTTCTACACCACGGGTCTCCCGGTCTCCGTTACGAGGGCTCTAAGCATGGGAGCAGAGCTAGTGGACTCAGTGGCTCTTCGCCACGACGTGGCGCGTGTCGAGGTCGGGCCAAGCTGGTGGAGTAGGAGGATCTGCGCCCTCTTGGGCTACGCTGAGTGTGTCCAAGCCGTGGAAAAGTCCACAACCATGGCCGTGGTTGTTGACAGCGAGGTTCCCCGCGGTCTCCGTGCGGACCTCGTGTACCAGCTTGATTCGAGGAAAGGCTCCGTGCTCCACGTGGCAGGGGAGAAGGCTGTAGGACACTAGATAGCCCCGTCTACCCTGCCTTTATGGTGCCCTGTATCCTTGTTTCTTCATGCATTCTAGTAGCGCGTTTGTTACTTGGTCGTAGTATGCTCCGGGTGCGAGTACGTAGCGGAAGAGCTTTGCTCCTCCGCTGCGGTACGCGCTTCTAACCTTCTCTGCGAGGTCTGGCGGCGAGGGGTACTTGTTGATGCTTGCGAAGACCTCGGGGGGCTGTCTTGGCCTGGGCTGTGGTGATTCTGCGGGCTTGCCGAGCGCTAGGCCTACTAGTGGTATGACATGTTTTGGTAGGGAGAGTATCTCGGCTACGCGGCACGGGTTAGAGTACAGCGCTATGAAGACTATGCCGTAGCCCAGCGTCTCGGCGGCTAGTGCGGCCCAGCCAGAACTTATGCCAACGTCTATCGCCGCTGTGACTAGGTGTCCTAGCCCTGGCTCAGCGGCCTCTACGCCAGCGCTCCTGGAGGCCTCTAAGAGCTTGTGATAATCGGCGGCGAATACGAGGAAGACGGGAGCCTCTGCTACGTGCTCTTGCCCCCCGACAGCGTCTGCTAGTTGCTGCTTGAGCCCCTGGTCCGTCACGGCGATAATGGTTACTGGTTGGAGGTTCCAAGATGTTGGAGCGCGGCGAGCGGCCTCGAGGATTGTGCGGAGATCGTTCTCGGGTACCGGGTCGGGTTTGAACCTGCGTATGCTGACGTGCCTAGATATGGTGTCTATACATGTACTCACAGCTATCACCTTTTCTCGGTATATGCGGGAGAACCAATGCGGTGATATTATTCATTGCCGCAGACGCTACATGCGATGTGCGGAGACAGGTCTAGGGGGCCTCGGTATGGGGCTCGGCATCCCCGCTGCGCTCATAGCCCTTGGGGTGCTCTGGGCTCGCCCCTTCTAAGCCTCCTCACAGCCCTCCTATGGGGTGGAGAGGTGTTAGTCCAGGTGCGGCTTGTTCCTCTTAGCTGCCTCTATGAGGGCTCTCTGAGCATCCTCTATGAATTCCTCTAAGCCTAGCTTCCTAAGCGTATCGGGGCGTGGCACGCCGTATTCCTCGTCGTATCCGCGTATCCTGTAGAACTCGCGTATTGCTTCCCGGAGATCGTCCCAGTCGAGGGCGGCTCGTTCGCCCTTAGCTGGGCCCTCTGGTATTGGCTCCATCCACCTCTTTGGCACCGTGTCGCCTTCGGGTACTCTCCCGGCTAGCGTTGCGTGTATGCGTGCCAGGGCCTCTGTTCTCCAACCTACTAGTCTAAGCTCGCTTATCGTCTTCTTTCTACCCGTTACGGCTGCGTAGAGCTTCTCTATCTCCTCGTCGCTGTACGGGACGAAGGCGCACAGCCCTAGGCTGTCGAGGAGCGCCTTGTGGTCACGGTCCTCCACGAAGCTCTTCACCATCTCCTTTGCGGGGCCCTGGCTAGGCCTCTGGTGCGGTCTGGGCCAGCCGCGCAAGTGGCTTGCGCCGACGTCTGCTGTGGCGTAGCTTACTGCGAAGCCTCTGCGCCCGCGGGGGTCCCACGCTGCTGCTTCGAGGCCCTTGACGTGTACGGCGCGGTCTTCTCCTCTCCCGAGGATCCTAGAGGCCTTCTCTACGCCCTCGGCGAGTATGGATCCTATCCCTTTCCTAGCTGCTACTAGCTGGGCTAGCTGCTTCACCGCCTCAGGGTTGCCGAACCTGGGCTCTGCGGTGAGCCCGTCCAGTTCTTCGCGGGTGAGGAGCCCGTCCTCGTATAGCTCCATTAGCCACGAGACTGTTTCGCCGAAGCTGATACTGTCCATGCCGAGCCTATTCACGAGCCACTCTATGTATATGACCTCGTCGGGATCCAGTACCCCGGTGGCTACGCCGAGCATTGAGAGATTCTCGTACTCCGGCTTAACAATGATGTGCTCCAGCCCCTTCCTCTTAGAGGCTACGAGCTTGCTGCATTTTACCGGGCAGCCCCACCCCCAGAGAACGCCGGCATACTTCTTGTACACGTCTCTGCTAACCTGCCTCGCCAAGACCTCGTCTCCGCTGAGCTTCTTAGCCTCCTCCTCGGGCAGCCACGGCCTCCTCCAGTGCCACCCAGGGCACATGCTCAGCCTACTACACACGGAGACGCCGTCGTTGGTCCCGTAGCGCGCCCATGCCCTCGTGGGCTCGTCCTCCTCTATCCTGCGATAGGTTGAGAGATAGGCCTCCCTCCAGGCATCGTTGTCGAAGCGCCTCGGAGGCCTAATCCCCCAAGCAGCTATGGCCTTAAGCTTCTTAGCACCCATTACTGCTCCTAGGCCGCAGCGCCCAGCGGCACGGAACCCGTCAACAATTATGTTTGCGAAGCGGACCAGCCTCTCCCCCGCTGGGCCAATAGCGGCGACACTGGCCCCGAGCCTCGTCTCCTTCCGGATAGCCTCTGCCGTGTCCCACGTAGACGAGCCCCACAAGTGCTTAGCACTCCTTATCTCGACGCGGCCGTTCTCGAGATAAAGGTAGACGGGCTCCTCCGCCGCACCCGTCACCACGAGGGCGTCGAACCCGGCCATCTTCATCTTGGAGCCGAAGACTTGGCCGGCATAGGTGTCGCAAAGGATATTGGTGAGCGGGCTCTTCGCCAAGAACCCAACCTTCGAAGCCCCAGGCGCATGGGCTGCGAGCGCGCCCGGCGCAACAATCAGCACGTTCTCACGGGGGTTAAGCGGGTCAGCACTCGGCGCTATCATCTTGTAGCCAAGATAGTAGAGAAACCCCTTGCCACCGATAAACAAGTCCACGAGCCGCTCATCAAGCTGCTCTACACGCACCTCACCACTACTTAGGTCAACGAAGGCGATGCGACCAGCATAACCACTCAGCTCAGCCATGGCCGCCGCTTCCCCGAAGAAATAACTACGAGGCCGCCCTATATGCTCAGCGCAAAGGTTGTTATCAGAACATATGGTAAGAAGTAAAAGAGCCTTGATTAGCTTTCTAAAATGCTTCTGCAACCCCCGTAACAAGCCGTTATATACACCCCAACGGCGTATATACTACGGGAATGAAGAGAGTGTCCGAATACTTTGCGCATGGAGTCGCCGAGGCAGGCATCATCCTTGCGTTCTTGGTTGCGCTCTTCGTGCCAACACTGTTCAGCGCTATAGCCTTATCGGCTAGCAACCATAGCGATCCAGAAGTAGTGATTGACAACTGTACCAATGTGCTGAGGAACGAGTTCGGCATAATCTATGAATACGTTGTGAAAGTCCATGTACGCAACTATACTGTTTACGTGACGTTTCACGAAGGTGGCAACATTAGTGAAAAGGGGGCTGTACACTACTTTGTAAACGTTTTTGAAGCGCTCCACAAGCAGTGCGGCGACTTGGTTGAGATGAGGTTTCACCGCGACCTTGTCCCGTTAGACCTTCGAGGCATAATAGAGTATATCTTCATGTGTCAAGAAGGCGGCATACTGGTCATGATAATTAATGATCCCTCGAAAGTAGAGAAAGCCGAGATTTTCATCAAGGCTGTTTTGCCCCTTACAGGTAGAAATGCGGATAAAATAGCTATATGCGCTACGCCGGGAAGCGCCTCTGAGGCATTCTGGACATTAATAGAGCAAGACCGTAAGACCGGTTTGCTTACACGGCTCAACGAGACGCTTCGCGAGAAATACAGAAAACTCAACCTCAGCATTATCGGATGGGTAGGTGCTGACCCGTTTCTAGGCGCAGTCGTCATACCAGTAATGACCAGCGAGCATATCTACAACCGTGTAGCGAGCCTGGACAGAAACCTAGCAAAGGAGATAGCAGAGGCCGTGGCCGAGGCACTTGCCGAGACAGAGTTCCCTACGAGGATAGTCGAGGTAGAGATATGGCCTCCAACTTCCTTTGAACTAGTACCTCAAGAAACCCCGCTTATCTCCCTGCCTCTTGTCAAACTCCGGAAAGATAACGGGACAGCTAATCAAGCGACGCTTAATCAGAGCAACACAGCGTCTACGGAATCAATGAACGAGACAAAAACAACTACAGCCACTAGCTCAATATACAACAGCTTTACACATAGAAGTGAGCAAATAAGTAATGAAACTAAGAGCGTCAAGGAAGCCAGTACAATATATCCCTACAGTAGAGTGCCCGAGAAAAACGCTGAGCCAAATGCCTCCGCCACGACCAGCTCCGGAAGCAAAGGAGTTGGAATCGTGCTCCCAGTCTTGGTGCTGGTTCTATTAGCTATCGCCGTGTTTGCAGTATTGCTGGCGAGGCGGTGGCAAGGGGACTAGAAAGAGGCCTCTTTTTCTCTGCTGTTCTCCGCTTTACCGGTCTACCGCTTGTAGCACTTCTTTGTATGGGCTTAACGTTTGGCTCCACTGGCTCCAGTATTTCTCGCAGTACTCCTTGTCACGGGGGCTCGGCTTCGGCTCCTTGCTGGGCACGGGGTCTATGGCTGTGAGGCAGTAGATTGCTGGCGCTATTTTCTCCTGCCACTCCCAGTCGCCCTCGATGAGCCCTTTCCCGGTGAGGCGTAGCGCGGCCTCCTTGTAGCGCGGGTGTACCGGCTTGGGCCGCTCCCTGGCGAACGGCGTGCCTGGGAGAGGTATGAAGGCGTGGAGCCTCATCTTCGCCTGGATCCGTGCAAGCTCTCGCATGATCTCGACGGTCTTCTCTACGTCTTCCTCCTCCTCGCCGGGGAGCCCGAAGAGGAGGTCTACCACGGGCTGGAAGCCGTGTCTCGCCGCGAGCCTTATAGCCTCCATTGCCTCCTCAACGGTGTGGTCCCTCATGCTCCTCTCTAGTACACGGTTGCTCCCGCTCTGGAGGCCTATTGCTAGCCTCTTGTTCTCGGCGAACCGCCTCAGCACCTGGAGCACATCGGGGTTCACGTACTCTGGCCTAGTCTCGCTCGGAAATGTTCCCAGGAAGGGCTTCCCGCCGACACTCCTTACGCCCCTCAGCAGGGCCTCAATGGCCTCTACGTTGGGCTCCCCGGGCCTATGGGACATGTAGGCGAGCCCTATCGGGGCGACGAAGCGTATTAGCCTCTTACCGGCCTCCACGTAGCTCCTAGCAGCACTAACAGTCGAGTCTACGCTGCGGAACCGGACGCGGGCCTTGAAGAGCCACGGTACCTGGCAGAACTTGCACCGGTAGAAACACCCCCTCATAATCTCTATCGGCGGGTAGAGCCCATACTCCCTGCTAAACGGCTCATAGTCATCAAGCTCTACCAGCTCTATACGCGTGACGCGGAACCCATTGCCATACCTAAACGCGATATTGGGAACGTCCTCGAGCCCTCTTTCGCCGAGAAAGTGCTCCGCGATACCAATGACAGCGTTCTCCCCATCACCGACAACAGCGGCGTAAACCCCTAGGCGGAGAAGCTGCCAATAAGCCCCCTCGGCATGAGGCCCCCCAACAACCACGGGGAACTCGCGTGCAACACTAACAACCTCGTCCATGAGCTCGAGGAAGACAGGGCTACTAAGCCCATAAAGCACCACCGCCTCCCTACCGCGCTCACGCAACTCGCGCGCGACACCGAGAGGATTCTCGTCAACGAAAACCAGGCCAACACGCTTACCTAGTAACCCGCTACGACGAAGAGCAGAAGCAATAAACGCGAAAGCATTACGAGCACCATAAGCAGCACGCGCAACAAAAACGAGCTTACCTGCCGGCACGGCCTTATCCTCCCAGCTCCATTATTTTCTATGAAGTATCACGGAGCTTAGGCAGCACTGATACCTTCTTCTCGTTTGTCGCTTGAGATGTGCAGCATTACTTTTGATTTACTTTCCTAGGAGGTCTATAGCCACAAAGCTTTTTGAGTATCTTCCTTAAGTCGTCATCAAGCCAGTCATCCCATACGAGGGATAAATCATCTTTTTTCTCTCCCTCAATGATGCATGCCTTTACTAGCTCCTCTGCTAATTCATTAAGTCTTCTGGGTTCAAGTTTGTTATTTCTACGTAGTTCATATAGTGCTTCGTTATACTTCTCAGCGCATCTACTTTGTTTCGAATAGCTTATGGCCGGAAGATAATCTGTACATAATTCCTCGTGGCTTGTCTTCTCTACGCACTTCACATAGGCATCTAGTTGCAAAGCTAGGAGAGATAATCCCGGACCGTCTTTAGGATTTGTTTGGGCAGTAAGAAGCTTTGCAAAATATTGTTTCCACCTCTTTTTCAAAAAGGACTCCGCTATCAGCTCAGCTAAAAGGGCAAACCTACGCATAAACCAACGTTTATCCCTTAAATCCTCAGATGTATTGCGTAGGCATATCAGGAGTGGGCGCATACATGCGAACGCTCTTACAACTAGGCCCCCAAACTCTTCGGCCAAGTACCTGTGATCAAGAAATCCCCTATATATTAAATAACCAGTTTTATTTAGCTCTATACTAGGCCTACGGACGAGCGCTCTTGCACTTGATGTATCAGAGTTCTCGCTACCCCTAGCGTAGTACTCAAGACATTTTTGTAAAGCTTCAAATGAGTCTCTAGATTGAGAATATCGAGAATAAGAATTGCAAACCTTTTCTACACTTTCCTTAAACTCTTTTTTATCAAGAGCATCATAAGCCTTGTCAAGGGCTTCAAATCTCAATTGCTTAAGACCTATATCTATTTCCTTTATCATTATTGCGGCTGCAGCCGTTGCTGCTGCACTAATTGCTGCAAGAAACGTGTTTGCTAAGCTCTCAGATCTTATCCACGTAAGAATTCCAGCAATTATTATTGCCACGGCAATGCTGAGTGCCATTAGCTCCGGCTTGTCGCGCAACATTGAGGCAGAGCCCTCGCTTAATCCCTGGAACTAGTGCTGAGACGCTGCCAATATGTATGCATATTTGTACGAGAGTTGAAGCGTTTTCTCAGAGTATCCTAAGTAAACAAATCTATGCCATAGAGGCTCAGGACTTCCCGTGTATCTTTCTAGGTTTATCCCAAGGCTGCGCGCTGCTCTCCATAGCTGTCCTAGTCTCCCGCCCATGCTGGCCCACTCCCTGACCAGTGCTGGGATCGCATCGTCTCCTCGTGCTATTACTGCCTGGGCGTATGCGTAGCGGTAGCTGAGCGACTCTATGCTGAGCACCTTGCTTGACGCCCTCTTAAGGATCCTCACCCTTTCCTCGTACGTACTCCTGTCTATGAAGGAGTGGTACTGTAGGGGTGTCATCGGCTTCGGTATGAGCGGGTTCACTGAGACCCTTATCGCGTCTCTCAGCGGGGGGGCTTTCCTCGATAGTTCTCGGAGTTGCTCAGCATACTGCTCTACGTCCTCATCTCTCTCGCCGGGTAGGCCGAGCATCAGGTAGAGCTTGAGGTGCATCCTCCTCTTCCAGGCCCACGATGCTACCTCCTCTACCTTGTCGCCCAGTATGCATTTCCCGATAACCCTGCATAGCCGCGGGCTGAGAGTCTCAGGCGCCACCGTGACGACGCTCTGGCCTAGCCTACTAAGCACCTCTACCCGGTCCTCGGTCAACGTGTCTGCTCGCAGGCTACCAATACTCGCCTCTAAGCCCATCTCGTAGACCTTCTCGAGGAGCCTATCGGCGTCCGGGTGGTCGAAGAAGCTTAGCGCGTAGAACGCTACCCTCGAGACACCATTGGCCTCAACGCCCTTCTCTATGAGCTCGGTGAGTCTCCCTAGGCTGCGGTGACGCGTCGGTAGAAGGAAGTGCGCCTCCATGCAGAAGCGGCACATGTGGGGGCATCCGCGGCTTGCTTCAACCATGTATGCTTCCCCCCATGGCTGCCCGCTACCCGGTACACGGAACTGCATGGTACTGTGGAACGCCGAGTCAAGGTCAGCGACATAGTGCTTCCTAACGGGGCTTGTACACTCCTTTACAAGCACGCCACTAGTACACGCTAGGGCCTCGACCCCTCTACTGCCCTCCTCGTAGACCTTCTCCGCGATTTTTTCCACAAGGCCCTCGGCCTCGCCCACCAGCACAACGTCTCCTAGACCTAGGGCTGGCAGCGGATTAGTGCTCGGAACAGGGCCTCCAAGAACCAGCAGTGGTCCTTCTCCCCGTCTCTTCTCGGCCAGAGGCTCAATGCCCGCCGCCAGGAGCATACGCGCCAACGTGACGTAGTCTAGCTCGTAGCTCACCGGGACAAGCACTACGTCGAAGTCCCTCAGCGCTGAGCCCGTCTCCAAGCTCCTCGGAAGAGGCTCTTCCCCAGCCATCTTCGAGGCGACGAATCGCTCAGCATAGACGTACTCTAGGCTATTGAGCATGTAGTAGAGGTTCTGATAGGCAAGGCTAGCAACAGCAGCCTCATAGACAGCAGGGTAGAGCAAGGCGACGCGCAGGCAGCCTCTACACCGCTTGAGGACTACGCCGTGTTCTCGTAGCACAGCTCGTTCTCCCAGCCAACACGCTGCTATGGAGCATACTGTGTCCTGCTAGCCCCCTAATCAATATTGGTCTCGGCGGAAAGAGTCCCCCGCTTAACCCAAAAACTTATTTTGAGAGTGCTGGGCTGCTTCAGCGAAACCAAGTTAATAAGGAGACAAAACCCGATAAATATAGTGGAGGCTGTCCTTGTAATGTCGCACGGCTCTTCTAGCGAGCTTCTGCATCTCCGCGGGCTCCAAGAGACCACTGAGCTGCGCTTCCACGGCCGTGGCGGCCAGGGCGCAGTAACCGCCGCTACTATACTCGTACAGGCTGCCCTCTTCGAGGGGAAGTGGGGCCAGGCTATCCCGAGCTTCGGTGCTGAGCGTAGGGGCGCACACGTACTGGCTTTCGCGAGGGTTGCTCCAAGGCCAGTACCTATCCATAGTGGTGTGCGTCGCCCAGATGTTCTCGTCGTCCTTGATCCCGGCTTGATGCATGTTGAGCGAGATAGGGTACTGGCGGGCGCAAAGCCTGGCGTAAAGATTATCGCGAATCTCCCGCGCCCTATAAGTCTTAGAGGATTCCAGGCAGAACTCTACATAGTCGACGCGACTAGGATAGCTAAGGAGCTCGGCCTGGTCGTTGCTGGCTGGCCAGTAGTGAACACGGCTATGCTTGGGGCACTTGCCAGGGTAACGGGCCTGGTATCAATAGACAGCATTGTCAAGGCGATCAAGGAGTATTGGAGCGGTAGGCCCCGCGTGGCAGAGGCAAACGCTGAGTCTGCTAGAAGGGCCTACGAGGAGGTAAAGAAGGCTGTCCTTGAACCCGTGAAGGCACATGCGTGACAAGCCTCGCTTATCACGGCTCTTTTCCACGTCCTAGTTGATCGTTGAGGTGTAACTCTATGTCCGAGTCCAAGAAGGGTATTGTAGCCCGTATAGACCCGGGTGGGCACAAGCTTCCCTTATCAATGGCTGCTCCAGGCTCTATGGGTAGGACGGGCTACTGGAGAACTGAGAGACCAGTTGTTAACTACGACAAGTGTACTGGCTGCTACCTCTGTTGGCTCTACTGCCCGGAGAACGTGATAGAGATGGTTCCGAAGAAGGGGCCTAGGGGCCAGGACATCCCGGTAATAGATTATGATTACTGCAAGGGCTGCGGCATATGTGCAGCAGTTTGCCCCGTCAAGGCTATAGAAATGGTTGATGAGTCGAAGTTCATAGAGCAAGAGGAGAGTGAGGGGTGAGGCCTCGGTGCCGAAGCTCGTAGCTATGAGAGGTAATGAGGCAGTAGCATACGCGACAAAGTATGCACGAGTAGAGATTGTTGCTGCCTACCCAATCACGCCGCAGACGATAATCGTCGAGAAGATTGACGAGCTAATATCGAAGGGAGAAATGGATGCAGAGATGATACACGTTGAGAGCGAGCACAGCGCCCTAGCAGCAACGTATGGCGCGGCAAGCGGTGGCGTGAGGGCATTCACCGCTACTAGTAGCCACGGCCTCGCATACATGTACGAGATGCTCTGGTGGACGGCTGGCAGCAGGATACCCGTAGTAATGGCCGTGGTTACTAGGGCGATAGGCCCGCCGTGGAATATCCATGTAAGCCACGAAGACATATTAATGACGCGCGACACTGGCTGGCTAGTATCAATGGCTGAGAACAACCAGGAGGCCTTCGACTTAACCCTGCTGATGTTCCGCATAACGGAGGACCCAAGGGTCTACCTGCCCGGCATTGTTGGGCTTGACGGCTTCATACTGAGCCACACAGTCGAGCCAGTAGAACTGCCCGACCAGGAGACCGTTGATGAGTTCCTGCCGCCGCGCCGACAGCCATACGTGATGGAGCCCGGAGAGCCCAAGGCCATGGGTAACCTGGTGCCCGACGAGTTCTTCGAGGAGCTGAGAATGGATATGCAGCAGAGCATGGAGAACGCCGTCAAAGTGATCAAGGAGGTTGGCGCAGAATATGGCAAGTACTTCGGCAGGGACTACAGCAACATGATAGACTGCTATCGGTGCAGCGACGCAGACTACCTGATAGCAGGCATAGGGTCGTGGATGGGCGATGCAAAGATCGCTGCAGACAAGCTACGCGAGAAGGGTTACCGCGTAGGCGTGGCAAGGCTACGCTGGATAAGGCCCTTCCCCTGGCACGACCTAAGAGAAATAGCCATGGGCAAGAAGGGCGTAATAGTGATGGATAGGAGCCTTTCAACAGGCCACGCAGGACCACTATTCCTAGAGATAAGCAGCGCTCTGGAAGGAAAGCCGAGCATGGTCGGTGTACCGGCTGGCATCGGAGGCGTAGACATATCGCACGACGATGTAGCATTGTTCGCCGAGAAGGCTATACAGCTCATCGAGGAGAACGGAAGAGTCTACATACCAGTAATGTGGTACCACCTAGGCAAGATTTTCCCCACATATCCCTCGAGCGGCGTAAAACTAGACTAAGGATTATGCATGTGTGAGGTGAAACCCTCTTGGCTATAAACATCAAGCAGCTCCCCAAGAAGAAGTACGTAATGCCGGGCAACGCTGCGTGCCCCGGATGCCCAGAGTCAATGGGGTTCAAGTACCTCGGAATGGCTCTCGGCGATAAAGCAGTGGTAGTCATACCAGCAGGCTGTAGCTCCGTAATCCAGGGACTATGGCCTAAGCAGGGATTCGGGCTACCCATACTCAACATAGTCTTCGCCGCGAGCGCATCAGCTGCGAGCGGGCTAGCAAGAGCCCTGAAGAGAAGAGGCGTAGATGCACAAGTAGTAGTGTGGGCCGGCGATGGAGGCACGGCAGACATAGGCTTCCAAGCCCTAAGCGCAGCAGCTGAGAGAGGAGAAGACATCATATACATATGTGTTGACAACGAGGCCTACATGAACACCGGTATACAGAGAAGCGGCCTAACACCCTACGGCGCCTGGACAACCACCACGCACACCGGTAAGAGGCAGTTCAAGAAACCAATGCCACAGATAGTGGCTGCGCACCGCGTACCCTACGTAGCGACAGCGAGCGTTGGCTACCCCTGGGACTTCATAGCAAAGCTCAAGAAGGCTGCAAGCATAAGGGGCTTCAAGTACATACACCTCCACGCCCCCTGCCCGGTAGGCTGGAGATTCGACCCCTCCCTAACCGCCAAGATAGCCCAGCTAGCAGTCGAGACAGGGGCGTGGATACTCTACGAGTACGAGAACGGCAGGCTAAGGCTAAACCCGCCAAGCAACAGGCTCATAGACCCATCGAAGAGAAAACCAATAGAAGAGTACCTCAAGCTACAGGGAAGATTCCGCCACCTAAAACCAGAAGACATCAAGATGATACAGAAAGAGATAGAGACCAACTGGGAAGAAATCATACGCACACTCAAAGTACAGGGAGACCTTTAGGAGCAAGGAGGACTATAATCGCCCCCAGTTTTCTCTAAAAGCTTTTTATACAATCCCTACAAGCCCTCTAGCATCCTCTACAGCGTCTATCTATTCACGACTATGCTCGCTATGCTAGGAGACATGTAGCGGGTAGAACCAGTTAGCGAGGTTATTGACGTGCTGCAAGGGGGTCGAAAAAGGCATGAGATACGGGGAAGGGGTTACTCTTCGTAGCCATATTGTTTTCTAAGCTGCTTTGCCGCTATTGCTATTGAGCGCAGCTTCTGTCTAGCTATTTCTCTCGGCAGTCTTTTCAGCCCACAGTCTGGGTCTAGGTAGATTTTCTCTGGGCCTAGTATGTCTAGCTTCATGAGCCTCTCTACGGCCTCTATTATCTCCTCGGGGGTCTCTACCCGGAGGCTGTGCACGTCAACGACTCCGTAGCCTAGTTCCTTGTTGAACCCGTACTCCTTGAGGTATGGTAGTAGCTTGAACTCGGAGTTCTTGAACTCGAGGTCTATCTGGTCTACGGGGAATTCGAGGAAGTATGGTATGAGCTTCTCTATTCGGCCGAAGCATATGTGTACTATCTTCTTCGCATCGATCCCCTTGAGCATTATCTCTAGTGCTTCCTTCACTAGCTCTGCCTCCTCTTTGCGCGGCCTGGCTGGCAGGGCGGGCTCATCAACCTGTACGTACTTGGCGCCTCGCTTCACGAACTCCTCTATCTCGTTGCGGAGCACCTTCGCCATTTCGAGTACGAGTTCGCGACGATCGCCGTAGTATGTGTCGAAGCTCCAGTCAACCATAGTGTAGGGGCCGGTGATGATTGCCTTGACGGGTCTGCCCTGGGAGATACTCTGCGCGTACTCCCAGTCCATGACCGCCATGGGGCCCTTGTACTCGACCTTGGCGTAGACCACTGGTTTACGGAAGTACACGTTATCGAATATCCTTACCCAGTCGCCTATGCGGTAGCCTCCAAGCCTTTCAGCGAAATAGACGACCATATCTTCGCGGCTCTGCTCGCCATCGCTGAGAATATCGACGCCAGCCCACAAGTAGTCCTCAATAACCTTCTTTATGGCGGGCTTCACGCGCTCATGGAACTCCTCTTCGCTGATAACACCCTTTCTCCGAAGCTTGATAGCCTCCTCGGCTTCCGGCATCTTCGGGTAGCTACCGACCACTGTGACCGGGAACGCTCTCGGAACACGGTACTCCTGGGTCAAGTCTCCCTTACCCTCAGTTCTCACCACAACAACTACGAGGACTATTTAGACTATTGTCTCCGCGCTGGTTATGGTTCCTCCCCGCGCAGCAAGGGGAATTGAGCAAGGGCCGGAGGCTATGGCAGCGGGAATGTCTGTGCAATAGTATAGCCGGCTGGAAGCACCTCTACTCTATAATCCTCGTACTTGCCGTCAACATATACTACGCGCAGCTTGGCCCACACTGAGCGCATTACTTCAACCCTTATCTCTGAGCCCTTACAAGTAGCAGAGAGCTCGTCAAAACTGTGCTTATCCGTGCGCAGGGCTAAGGAGACGAGGTTCCAGTCACCTGTCTCCCCTCTAAGTATGGATTTTACGAGCCAGTCACCTTTGTCCGACCTAAGCCTTATCACTAGCTCTCTGCACTTAGGGACCGTTACCAGTGCGTAGAGATGGTCCTTCGTCCTCGGTATCTCTACGTCTACAGTGTCTTTGCCGCTCGCGTTGAGTACTTCGAAGCGAAGCACATGGGAGAGATCCATGTCTACACGGACGGCCTTGTTCTCGTAGAATATCTTCTGAGCCATTCTGCCACGAGTGTTGACGAGCCTCAATAAGGCGTTGACCCTGATTGTCTTCTCGAAAGGCCCGATCACGAGCAATATGGTGGCCTCGTCGGCACGTATACTTCCAAGACCGATAGCAGCTACGGGCTCTCCTAGATTACCAATGAATAGCTCTAGCTTGTCAATGGGCATTCGGTAGTGGAGCTTTATCCTAAAAGTACACGAGATAGCAACGTTGGAAGAACTGGCTCCTACTGAGCTTCCCGGAGGAACTGTGAGCGCTGTGCAGAAGCTCTTTGGCTCCGAGGCGGTGCTGTGGGTCTTCTCTGCAGAAATGTAGGAGGCAGCTATGAGGGCTGCGGATAGTATGGCGGCTGCGACTACTATGAGCAGTGCCTTGGCTAGCTCTGGGTCAGAGCCCATGCTAGCTGCACCGGCTGTCTAGCTAGCATAATCGAGCATATTTATAGCTGGGTGTTAGATGGCTTCTATCTCTCGTCTGCAAGAGGGCTGGAGAACGAGCTGAGCAGAGGGGAAAGGACGGCTAGAACGAGGGCTTAGTCCAGCGTCTTCTTGCCTATGATTAGTTCTTCGCGGGCCTCTTTCGCGGCTCTCAGTGCTTCTCGAAGA
Source organism: Pyrofollis japonicus (assembly GCF_033097485.1). NCBI lineage: Archaea > Thermoproteati > Thermoproteota > Thermoprotei > Desulfurococcales > Pyrodictiaceae > Pyrofollis > Pyrofollis japonicus. Next base: position 1,687,130 of record NZ_AP028634.1, on the reverse strand, counting down.
GTTTTCTCAGAGAGAGGAGCCGAGACAAGGATGCCGTCTACGAGCTTAGAGATTTCTGCTAGGAGCTTTGGGACGTCCTCTGGCTCGTAGACTGGCTGGTGGCCCTCCAGCATCTTGTAGAGCAGCTTCCTGTTATCCGCCTCCGCTACGACTATGTATGGTATGATCTTTTTGCCCTGGCGAAGCCTCGCCTCTTGCACCACGCCTCCTAGCTGGCTAGGCTTCCAGAGCCGGGTGGCTAGGAACACGTCTATCGGCTGGCTTAGGCGTACGGCCAGCATCTCTGGGGGCTTAGCTAGGCTGAGTATAGCCCCTATCTCGAGGTCAATGTTCTTCCCGCGGAGGAGCTTCGCGGCAGCCTCGGTCGTTAACTCGTTCACGGGCCTACCATACTTCGGCGGATCACCGCGAAGTAGTACGAGGCCGCGTAGCCCTAGGAGCTTAGCCGCACCAGCTAGGCTTAGCAATGCGTTCGCGTTGATGTCTAGGAGCCTCACGTTGGCCACTGCCTCGGCGTAGGCCTCCCGGGCAGCCAGGTATGCCACTGCTATGGCGTGAGCGCTGGGCTTCCCTAGGGGCGCCTCCGGCACGTTGACCACATCGGCGAGGCCTTGGATGCTCCTCGCAACACTCACTATCTTCGCGGGGTTCTTGCTGGGTGCTATCTCGGCCCAGACCTCTAGCACCCTGCGCTTCTCCACAGCTTGTCACCCTCGGCGGCTACGTCAAGGATTTCGAGCGCCTAGGTAATACTGTAGCCCCTTTCTCTGCTTGTGCAGAGGAGAAGCGGGAACCATATATAAAGTCTTTATCCCCTAATTGTTTCGAAATCCTCCCCGCTCCTCTCAATACCCGCGTGCAGCAAGGCAGCTGTAACAGCTACGAGGGCGAGCGCAACTAGTACCTGTATAAGCCCAGCCTCGGTGAGCAGCGCCCCGGGCGTCGAGAGCACAAGACCAATCATGAGGCCCCAGCTAGGCTCCGAGGGGTCCCCTAGCCCAAGCATGCTGAACCCCGCTTCGGAGTACACTGCTGCAGTAGCTGCTATGCTCGCGTAGCTGGCAGCAGAGGCCCAGGCATTAGGAGCTATGTGGCGGAGCACTATCCTTGCCCGCGAAGCGCCTATGGCCCTAGCGGCCTCCACGTACGGCATAGCGGCTACTTGCCTAGCCCTGGCAGCCACTGCCCTAGCGCCCTGCATCGAGACCAAGAACCCTACTAGTACACCGATGCCCCATGGAGGCAGCCTCGCGAAGAGGGCTAGTAAGAGTAGTAGGCTCATGCGCGGCAACCCCGCAACAAGGGCGGCAAGGGCATCGACTATTCCCGCGACCAGTGCATGGGCGGCGGCGAACATGGAGCCCACGAGCACCGCCACGGCGACTAGGAGTGCTGCGAGCCCGGCCTCAATGCTCGCCTCCGCGCCCTTGGCTACGAGGCAGAGGGCGTCACGCCCGACAGGGTCTGTGCCAAGGGGGTGGCTCCGGCTAGGCGGTTGAAGGGGGAGATTGCCGGCCTCGCAGCTGAGTGGAGCAAGGGCGGCGAGGGCAATGACTATTAGGGAGACGGCGATAACGATAGCTAAGGGCACTGGCTTCAAGTCCTCCTCACCATTCTCGGGTCGAGGATGTTTTCGAGGAACCTGCCGAGGAACACTATGGTGTACGATATCGCGCCTATCGTGGTAAACGCTGTTGCTGCTAGAATGGGGTCAGCAGAGACCACTGCCTCGTAGAGCAGACGACCCAGCCCAGTATACCCTATGAGCGGCTCGATGATCACGCTCCTCTCAAGAATCATTGCGAGGAGCATGAGCATGTAGGCGGTGAAGGGTGCTGCCACTGTGCGCAACAAGTGCTTGTTAACCCTGTGCTCCGACGCACCCATGGCGCGTAGGGCTGATACGTAGCCCTTCAGCTCGGCTCCAGGGTCGCTGAGAATGCCCGCGAGTGCGTGGAGGAGCCTAGGCCAGGAAGCCATGAACACTATGAGGGAGTAGGCAGACACCTTCTCGGCGTCGTGGCTTGGTAGTGGATGGGGCCAGCCAAGCCACCACGCGGAGAGGAGCAGTATTGCGGCGTAGAAGTAGCCGGGTATGAAGCTGAGAGAACGTATAGGCCTAGGCACCTTTGGGCCTATGACGATTATCCACGCGACTGTGGCGAGTAGTGCAATCACGAAGCCCGACGTTATCCCTAGGAGGGTCCAGGGGAGGTAGCCCAGCGCTATGTGTAGTGCGGGCTTACCGTAGACGAGGCTTGGCCCAGTAGAGCCCCTAGCCAGGCTCGAAAGGAAGTAGAGCAATCCCTCCAACGGGGGCTTGCCGAGCCCATATACGCGGCGGAGAACAGTCTCAGTGGCGGGGTCTAGGCCCTGGGAGGCTCCGAGGCCTGCAAAGGGGTTGCCTAGCCCTATTCTCGCGGACAGATAGGCTACTGAGGCGACCACGAGGACTCCTGCCGCGAGCTCAGCGAGCAGTCTCGGCAAGCTCTTCGCCGCTCCTTGCGCGGCGCATCACCTCCTGCGGCGAATCAAGGCCATGGCTGTACACCTTTATGTCTAGGACCGGCGTATTGTGGTACGCGTCAATACCCCTAACCACGAGGCTGCACTCCTCAACATCCTCGACGTAGACGAGGCTAAGGCCTAGGGGACAGGGTCTCGCAGGGCTACGAGTGAGGAATACCCCGGTAACCGGGAGAGCCTCGTCCATGAAAGGCCTAACAGTTATTGGTGCATCCTCGCCCCCTGGAGCACGATCAGCCACCCATATAACCCATAGGAGCATGCCCTTCCTCGCACCCCTCAAGCCCTCACAGTACTCTTTCTCCAATACTATCCTAGCCCGCCTCTTCATCAGCTCCTCTCCATAAGCTATTACGGCCTCCCTGCCGCGCGGCACCTGCTCTGGGACCGGCTCATCGCGCACAACACGCCCTATGGGTTTGCAGCATAGTTCTCCTAACCCACGTATACTAGTGCCCACTGTAGGCATGCTATCAGCTCTCTTTGGCCAAGGCCTATGCCTATTTTGTCCAAAAAGAGCCGGGTATGCAAGTCTGCGGTTGTTCCCTCCCTGCTTACTTAGTCTCTATTAGCAGGATCTTATTGTATGGTAGTGGTATGCCACCATCTATGCCTCTGGCCGTGAAGAACCAGCTAATGATTGCCTCGGGCCTCGTCACCACGAATATATTGGGGTAATAGAGTGCTATCTGTGGCAGCTGCTCAGCCACAACCCGTTGGGCCTCCCTGGCATACTCGTAAGCCTCCTCAATGCTCTTCGCCGACACGATCTTCCTCACTATCTCCCAATACGTCTGGTTGTCCCATCTAGCGCCGAAGCGTCCGCTAAAGAACCACACAAACGCTGTGGGGGTGTTCCCCGTAGCCCCGTGACCATTTATCTCTAGGTCGTATGCTCCCTGCTTTACGAGCTTGTCTAGCTGACCATACGACTTGACCGTCTTAATCTCTATGCATACTCCTATGTGCTTCAGCATCTCCTTCACAAGTATTGCTTCCTGAGTATACTGTGTAGTTGTTACTAGCAATGGGTGCCAGGATTTTCCTCCCGGCAGGTCTCGGCATCCATCACCATCCCGGTCTACTAGGCCTAGGCTGTCCAGCAGCTTCTCAGCCTTCTCGGGGCTATAGGGGTACCTTGGTATATCTGGGTTGTAGAAGCTACTATATGGCGGTATGTAGCCGGGTGAGCCCGGCACAGCTGCCTCTAGGCTACCAGTCGCCTTTATGATGAGTTCTGTGAGGTTGAGGGCATAGGCAACTGCCCTCCGGAACACTGTCTCATTGTAGGGCCACTTGTCTAGGTTGAAGCCTAGGAAGAGCACCCAGTACATGGGCCCGCTCTGCACCCTTATGTCCGGCATCCTCTGTTTGAGCATCTTTACGACGCGGTAAGCCTTGCCCATAAACACGGCTGTATCTACTTCTCCCCGTAGAAGAGCAGTGGCCTCGGCCTGTGGATTAGTAAACCCCGTTGCAACGACATCTATCTCGTCGAAGCGGGGCTCTCCTCCCCAGAAGTTCCGGTTGGCTATAAACACGTAGCCCTTGCCGGGCTCATACTCCTTAAGCATGTAGGGCCCCGTGCCTATGAACGCCTCCCTTGAGCGGAACACATAAGGGTTGTCAACGTTTCTCCAAACATGCTCTGGCAGTATGAAAATAGTCGCAGCATAGTCTTCTAGAAAGAACGCGTACGGCTTAGAGAGTTTTATCACGACTGTATAGTTATCCGGCGCGCTCACCTCCCTTATGAGCGAGGGATCTATGTTCTTCCACGCCCAATGCCTCTTAGCTAGATACTTGAACGTGAACACCACGTCCCCGGCAGTGAAGGGGGCGCCATCCTGCCAGCGCACGCCGCGGCGGAGATGGAATATCCAAGTATACGGGTCTGGGTGCTCCCAGCTCTCCGCGAGCCACGGGATCACTCCCTTCTCGTCCTTCCACACAAGGGTGTCGAAGATGAAGCTCGTTAAGACGTAGCCTGGGCCGCGGGGATAAAACAGGAACGGGCTCGGGGCACCCCAGTCGCCTAGAGCGATAACTAGGACCTGCTTGTGTCCCTTATAGCTACTTATCGCCGTACTTGTTGGAACAGATCTTGCAGTTGCAGAATTGAGGGCTCCCTGTACTGTTCTAGACTCCTTACTGGCACTCTCTGTTTTAGTGCTTGGGCTCCACGCGGAAGAGCCAACGGGCTTCTCGGGGCTCGTTTCATGCTTAGACTCTGAGGCATAATATACGGCGATGATTGCGAGAGCTATGAGGACTATTATGGCAATGACTAATCCTCTATTACCCAATACATGTGCACCTCTCTAAGTGTACTGTTGTACATCCAATAGTGCACAAGGATTGCGGGATTTTTTATTCCTACTTACCTTTCTATACCATGTAAGAACGAAACAAGCGATAATGGACTTTAAAGAAGGCCCTCGCTGAGGCAAATAAACGAGGTTTATCTAGTATAAAAGACGCTGAAGAACCGATGAACTACCCTGTCTTAACCACGGTTAAAGTTTTTCGCAATGCACTAAGCGTAACAGAACCAAGGCCCCTCTATAAGGTAAGCGGTGTAACTAGGTGGCACAGCAACCACAGCTATCTTTTCCCAGGCCACCGTTATCAAGGCTATCATTCCCTGTTGAACCCGCGAAGCCGAAAAACTATGTCGTCTTCTATGATCCTAACCGGTGCCTTGGTTGCTGGAACTGTTATCTAGCATGCGCAGTAGAGCATAGTCAGAGCAAAGACCTATTCCAAGCAATACATGAAGTGCCAAAGCCGATGCCGAGGCTACGCGTTCTCTCAATTCCGAGAGTTGGTCTCCCCTATGTAGTCCAGTGTATGCACTGCGAAGACCCTCCATGTATGAACGTGTGCCCGGTTGGCGCGATATACAAGGGCCCGGATGGGATCGTCCGCATAGACGAGGCTGCATGTATAGGGTGTAAGCAGTGTGTAAGGGTTTGCCCATTTGGAGCAATGCTGTTTGATTACGATCGCGGTGTTGCCATCAAGTGTGATATGTGCGAGGATAGGCTCCGTGAGGGCCTCCCACCGGCGTGTGTCGAGGCCTGCCCGACGGGTGCGCTAAGGTTCGGTGACCTAGGCGAAATTATTCGCGGCAAGGAGCAAGAGGTTGGCAAGAAGTTCCACGAGGCTCTACGCCAGCTTATAGAGCCGAAGCCGAAGGCAAAGAAGGCCACATACAAAGACGTTGTTCCAGCCCCAAGTTCGAGATGGTGGTAGTTTTCTTGACCCATTTCACCTCATGGTTTAGGTGAATATGTATGGGTGAAAAATCCTCCTGGATAGACGATAAGTGGCCCCCTCGTAACAAGAAGTTCCGTATGAAGGGCCCCGTGTACGAGAGACCTAGAACTATAGAAAACAAGGAGGAAGTATCTATAGACCCTACGGTTAGGCAGCTCTTAGAGAAGGCTGAGGCAGAGGGAATCGAGACTGCTTGGCACCGTCTACTCGCGCAGCAGCCCCAGTGTGGCTTCGGCCTTCTAGGAATCTGTTGCCGCAACTGCCTCATGGGCCCGTGCCGCATCGATCCCTTCGGCTATGGTCCGCAGAGAGGCGTTTGTGGTGCAACAGCTGACACAATAGTTGCAAGGAACTTCATTAGGATGATTGCTGGAGGTGCAGCAGCCCACATAGACCATGGCAGAGAGATAGCCCTCGTCCTCTACGAGGTAGCGACAGGTAAGAACAAGTACTACAAGATAGCTGACGAGAAGAAACTAATAGCGATAGCCCAGCGCCTCGGCGTGCCCACCGAAGGCAGGGATATAATGGAGATAGCAAAAGACGTTGCAGAGATAGCTCTGAGAGACTTCGGTAAACAAGACGACGAAGTACCAGCCTTTGTCAAGGCCTATGCTACCAAGCGCAGACTAGAGCTATGGAAGAAGCTAGGAGTCTTGCCGAGAGCATATGATAGGGAAGTAACAGAGGTCATGCACCGCACACACATGGGCGTAGACGCTGACCCGCTCAACTTGCTCCTCGGCGGCATCAAGCTAGCCATCGCCGATGGCTGGGGCGGCAGCATGGTCGCTACCGAGTTCAGCGACGTCCTCTTCGGCACACCGAAGCCGATAAAATCTGTCGTAAACCTAGGAGTACTCAAAGAAGACTATGTAAACATAATAGTGCACGGACACATACCGCTCCTTTCAGCCAAGGTAGTTGAGGCCGCAAGGGACCCAGAGCTCGTCAAGCTAGCCCAGGACCTAGGAGCCAAAGGCATCAATGTTGTCGGAATGTGCTGTACGGGTATAGAGGTGTTGCAGCGCCTCGGCGTGCCGATGGCAGGCAACATGTTGCAGCAGGAGCTAGCCATAGTCACCGGGGCTGTAGAGGCAACAGTTGTCGATGTACAATGCATCATGCCAGCGCTAGCTAACGTGGCGCGCTGCTACCACACCAAGCTGATCACAACCATACCGATAGCAAAGATACCGGGCTCCGTCTACATTGAGTTCACCCCTGAAAAGGCAGACGAAGTAGCCAGAGAAATAGTCAGAATAGCCGTAGAGAACTTCCCCAACCGCGCAAAAGAGAGGGTAATGATACCCAAGGAGAAGATGGAGCTATGGGCAGGTTTCAGCGTCGAGGCGCTCCTCGAGCATCTCGGAGGCACTCTCGACCCATTCCTCGAGGCCGTCAAGAGGGGCGACATAAGGGGAGTAGTGGGCATAGTTGGCTGCAACAACCCGAAGGTCAAGCACGACTATAGTCACGTGACAATAACCAAGGAGCTCATAAAGAACGATGTACTAGTTGTCGGTACCGGGTGCTGGGCTACAGCAGCTGGCAAGGCAGGACTACTCATCCCAGAGAAAGCGGCAGAAATGGCTGGGCCAGGCCTAAGAAAAGTCTACGAGGAACTCAAGCTCCCACCAGTAATACATATGGGTAGCTGTGTTGACAATAGCAGGATACTTGTACTCCTCGGGGCTGTAGCAGACGCATTAGGAGTAGATATCAACCAGCTCCCAGTAGTAGGCAGCGCCCCAGAGGCGTACAGCGAGAAAGCAGTAAGCATAGGCACCTACTTCCTCGCAGCAGGCGTGGATGTACACATCGGAGTAATTCCGCCGATATATGGAAGCGATGTTGTAACAAACATATTGACCAAAGAGGCGGAGAAATACGGGCTTGGAAGGCTAATAATAGAGACAGACCCCCACGCGGCCGCCAAGATAATGCTCGACATAATCGACGAGAAGAGGAAGAAGCTAGGAATTTAATCAATATTCTTTACCAGCGAGGTTGTAGTGGTTTGAGCCTTAACCCCCCATTTGTTTTTCTAACCTCTTTTACCATTGGCTTCGTGCTCGGACTCATATTTCTAGCTATAGGTAGGCTTGCCACTCCCCCCAGGCGGGTTGGCGATAAGACACTAGTCTATGAGTCTGGTGTTAAGCCTCTTCCCTCACGCTTACGCTACTTCGCGATGCAATACTTCCCGTTCATAGTCCTCTATGTTGCTTTCGATGTTTTCTCCGCTTATGTACTAGCCAGCCTATACTATGGGCTAGGTAACGAGGTACTCGTCGCCTTGCTTGCCTTCTCCCTCCCCATCGTCTTTGGGCTCTTTGTGGCACTATTAGCTAGGCTCGTAAGCTGATAATCAGCTCCGAGATAGGTGATGAATGCTTGGCTCAGAAGCCGCGTTACTTGCTCCCGATACCGCGTAAGAGGCTCCGCAGACCCGAAGACGAGGAGGCCTCTAGGCCCCAGGCCAACAAGGTGGTTAAGTGGGCAGTTAGCAGAAGCCTATGGGTACTCGTCTTCGGCACTGGCTGTTGCGCTCTTGAGCTAATGGAGGCCTTCACTACCCGTTTCGACCTCGAGCGCTTCGGCGCGATGATGGCTGAGTCGCCGAGGCGGGCTGATGTACTAGTAATAACTGGGCTTATCAACGCCAAGGTGGCCGAAGTTATTAGGAGAATCTATGAGCAGATGCCGGAGCCGAAATACGTCATAGCTGTTGGAGCGTGCTCAATGGGTGGCGGCCCATACCACGATTCCTATAGCTCTGTTAAGAGAGCTGACGAGATTGTCCCTGTCGACGTTTATGTGCCTGGTTGTCCTGTCCGTGCAGAAGCAGTCGTTGAAGCGATCCGGCTCCTACAGAAGAAGATCTACGGCAAAGAGGTGAAGTAGCATTGAGTGAGACGCCGAGGATTCTCGAGCAGGCGATTGTGGAACGAGGCTACGATGCCAGCGGTATACCTATGCTGCGCGTGCACCCAGACTATTATCATAAAGTGATTGAGATTCTCTCAGAGAATGGCTACATGTTCGTCTCGCTCTCAGCCATCCATTGGAGAGGATTATTCGAGGTCATTGTTTTACTCTATAGCCTCGAGCAAGGAGCATTAATGATATCTGTTATTTTTCCCGAAGACGAGGAGCTGGATAGCATTGTTGACCTCTATCCTGGAGCATACCTCTACGAGGCCGAAGCCTACGAGATGTTTGGCATAGTCTTCCGCGGCAACCCTAGGCTTCGCCGCCACTTCACACCAGAAGAACTCGGGCACCCACTCCGCAAAGAGTACGAGCTACAAGAGACACCGATTGGGGGCTGGGGGCGATGAGTGAGCCCAGGGTCACGCACGAGGCTCCACCGACACTATTCCTCTACGACGAGGAAGACGGAATCTACCTAAGCATGGGGCCCCAGCACCCCGCAATGCATGGGCCATGGGGGTTCAGAGTAAGGCTTCGGGGAGAAATCATCGTTGATGCTGAGCCTCTAACAGGGTATATTCATAGAGGCCTTGAGAAGCTCTTCGAGAAGAGAAATCCACAACAAGGCCTCATACTCGCAGAGCGTGTCTGCTTCATGGATAATGTTAACTGGCAATTATCCTATGTACTTGCTCTCGAGAACCTGCTCGGCGTCAGAGACCTTGTTCCCCGTAGAGCGGAGTGGCTTCGAGCAATAGCAGCTGAGCTAAACAGAATAGCTAGCCACTTCCTATTCCTAGCAACATACGGCCACGACCTCGGCCTAATGCTCGCACCGGTGCTAGCATTTCGTGAACGCGACCTTGCGATCAACCTCTTAGACAAACTGGCCGGGCACAGAATAACCTACAACTATGTAAGGGTTGGCGGAGTAGCAAGAGACGCAAAGCCTTCCTGGATAAACGAGGCAAAGAGAAATCTCCGCGAGCTAAGAAAGAGAATAAAGAGATACTATGACCTCTACTTGTCAAGCAGCATATTCGAGGAACGAACCAGAGGCAACGGGGTACTAGGCCCAGAAGAACTCATGAAATATGGGATAACGGGCCCAGTTCTCCGTGCAAGCGGCGTCCCCCTTGACCTCCGCGCTAGGGACCCGTATCTCGAGCCCTACGAAGCCGTGGGAGTCGATATAGCCCTTGGAAAGCACGGGGACAGCTATGACCGTGTACTTGTCCGCATAAAGGAGATCGAAGAATCGATAAGAATCGTTGAAGACCTTCTCGATACTCTCCCCTATGGGAGAATCCTTGGCATTGATCAGCCGGTGATAAGTCTGCGCCGGGGATACTCATACTCCATCGTTGAGGGCTCGAGAGGCTGGTTCCAGTTTCTCATAGTCTCTACCGGCGGCTTCAGCAAGAAAGGGAGCACTCCCTATAGGGTCAAGGTAAACAATCCGTGTATCCAAATGATATACCTAATAGCCGAGAAAATCAAAGGCATGACCATATCCGATGCGATCGCGTTCATAAACTCTATGGACATGTGCATAGGGGGGACTGAGAGATGAATATTACACCTTATCTTGAATTATCACAGCTAGGCCTAGCACTGTCAATACTCTTCATATACCTCTGTGTATACACGATGCGCAAGCTAATGGCACGCGTATCTTGGAGAATAGGCCCCAAATACGTAGGTCCATCGGGCTTCTTCCAGGTATTCGCAGACATACTCAAGTTTATGGTCAAAGAGGACATAGTTCCAGATATGGAGCCAAAATACATGAGAATACTCTATGGCATCTCACCTTTCCTGCTACTAGGGCTTAGCCTAGCAATAGTCACAGCTACCCCAATCCCGTACCTCGTTAAGGGGATCGAGGAGCTAAGCAACGCGCTCATATGGGTGCTCTTACTGCTATCACTCGACATAGTCGTACTCATAGTCTCCACGTGGTATGTTTCAAGCAAGTACGCCTTTCTGGGCTCATATAGAGCCCTTGCACAAATGCTTAGCTACGACATAGTCCTAGCCCTGAGCCTACTAGCGCCTGCAATCGCTTCACGCAGCAGCAACATCTCAGACATATCACGCGGCATACACGGCATATGGTACGCAATACTAATGCCAATAGGCTTTGTAACAGGACTCGTAGGAATACTCGCAGAGCTAGAAATAGTGCCATTCGATATCCCCGAAGCCCCTACCGAGGTAGTAGGTGGATGGGGGCTAGAGTACACCGGGCCCCGTTTCCTTGCACTATTCCTAGCCAAGCGCATGGAAGGCTTCGCACTCATGACCCTGCTTGCTAGCCTATACCTCGGCGGCGACTCGGGCTACCCCCCACTACCGCACGGGACATGGCTCTTCGTGAAGGCATTCCTCTTAGCCTTGCTCATAGTCTACATTGTCGCATCTTATCCGCGTTACAGCCTCCGAGGAGCCCTGCTCAGGGGCTGGAAACTGTGGGTTCCACTGGCTTATGCCAACTTTGTCCTAGCCCTCATCTACGCCTTGATTGGGTGATCTGCCGTGTTGAAGCCCTTGAGGAGAATGCTTAGAGACACACTTGGCCCTACGGAGACCCTACGCTACCCGGAGGAAGAGCTGCCACGGGACCATGTGGAGCAGCTGCGCGGCTTTGTCTACCTTGCTCACCCGGAGAGCTGTATAAGTTGTGGAGCATGTAGAGACATATGCCCGAACAAGGTTATAGAGCTTAGACCTTTCGAGATAAACGGCTCAGTCCGCGAGGTACCAGTATTCCATGCAAACATGTGCATGGCTTGCGGGCTCTGCGTAGAAGTCTGCCCAACCTCGGCACTGGACTTCTCCTCCATCATCGCCTTGGTCTCGGATAGCCCGGACATAGTTATCCTCCCTAACCATAGCAAGGAGTTGACTGAGAAGAAGGAGCGGGGTGAGACAAGGTGGCGGTACCAGGGGTAGCGGTCAGCATTGTCGCCGGCCTATTGTTGGCCGGCGTGCTTGGCATAGTCTATGTTAGGGAGATTGCTAAGGCTGTTCTCCTACTCGTCTACGTGCTCACGCTTGTAAGCGTGCTTCTCTACTGGGCATGGGGCTTAGGCCTAGCTGCAGCCTACTTCATGCTCTCTGTCGGAGGTCTCGCAATCCTAATACTACTGGCTGCCAGCATTGTCGAGCCAGCTGCAGAGCCAAAGGCGTCTCCTCGGGAATATCTTGCAGCCCTGCTTCCAGCAGGACTCATAGCCTGGGCCATATACTGTTCGCTTAGCGACGCCAAGCAGTTCTCCAAGCCCGTATTTTTCTCGGAAGAAGAAGCCCTTGTAGCAGGGCTCATCATGCTCGTCGCCCTACTGGCTGGACTCTATCTACTAGCACGAAGGTGGGCAGAATGATTCACGCGGTCTACGCGGTAACAGCGGGCATAATAATAGGGGTAGCAATATACGGCCTCCTCACAGTGAAGCATCTAGTCAAGCTAATAGTCTACTTCCTGTTAATGACCTCGGGGCTAATGCTTTACTCCACCCTCCTCCCTGGCGAGACAAAGTTGCCCTATATTGTGATGATTCTCTCAGCTATAGAGGAGATCATGGGCCTTGTCCTAGTCATTGTTTATCATGGTCATCGCAAGACTGGGCTAATAGCTCCAAGGAAAGGTGGTAGAAAATGAGCCCCATAGGCTTGGCGCTCGTAGGTGTACTAGCACTATACGCATCGATACCTATAGCCCTGCTAGGCAAGAGGGAGGAGCACTCATGGCTAGCACTCACGGCGTCCTCGCTCATAGCCCTCATCACTACGCTGGTTATTGCTGTGTCTAAGACACGTATCTCTGCTGACATGGGCTTGTTCGCGGTAGTAGGTGGGGAGGAGCTACGCTACTCCTTCATTGTTGACGAGTTCTCGGCTACAATGGCCTTGTTGACATCCGTGATAACGTTCCTGATAATATTGTTCTCGAAGGACTATATGAGGGGAGATAAGGGCTTTCGCAGATACTATGCAGCACTAGCCCTGTTCGAAGCAAGCATGATAGGAGTAGCGTTCTCTCACAACCTCTTCACGCTCATCTTCTTCTGGGTAGCCCTAGGATTCTCTTCGTTCATACTCATAGGCTACTGGTATGAGAAGCCGCGGGCCCGCAGAGCTGCCAGACTCGCTCTCCTCATAACCGGGGCGGGGGATCTTGGCCTAGTAGTTGCACTCGTCTATTCAATTATCCATGGGGCCCCAGCCGGTATTCCTGCCCAGAGCCTGCCAGCCATAGTGGTCGCGCTCATAGTGTTTGCAGCAGCCACTAAGTCCGCGCAGTTTCCTCTCCACATCTGGCTCCTAGAGGCAATGGAGGCTCCTACGACGGTTTCAGCGCTCCTCCACTCAGCGACAATGGTGGCTGCTGGAGCATACTTGTTGGAGAGAATCCATTCAGCCATAGTGGCGGAGGACTCGTTCCCTGAAGCACTGCTGTACCTGGGTGCTTTCACAGCCCTCTACGCCGCATTATTGGCGATAAGAGAGAGTGATTCAAAGCGAGTACTAGCGTATAGCACTATAAGCAATCTAGGCATAATGTTCTTGCTCGCAGCACTTCCTAGCCCTATCCCGAGTTTTGCGCACCTCTTCGTACACGCGTGGTTCAAGGCCGCGTTGTTCCTAGCTATAGCGCCAGCAATACACTACCTAGGGACAACGAGCCTCGAGGCTATGGGCGGGCTTCGGAGACGCATGCCACTAGCCTACGTTGTTGCCGTGATGGCTGCTCTCGCCCAGATAGGATTGCCCTACTATGGGTCGTGGCTTAGCCACACACTAGCCGTGGAAAGCGGGGCTGGCAAAGCCGTCGAGTACGTTTTGCTCGCCGATAGCCTGCTTGCAGGAATCTATATCGGTAGATGGCTTGGGCTAGCATTTCTCGGAGAGGAGAGGAGCCAGCTGGCGAAGCTTGTGAGAGAGGAGCCGTGGGAGAAAGCAGTCTATGCGGCCTTCATGGTGCTCATACCGGGCTCGGTACTCGTATACAGGTATACTATGGGCTTGGAGATCACCGGGCTCAGTAACATTGGTGTTATCGTTTCGTCAGCCCTGGGGCTACTGGGCTTCCTCTTTTCAGCACTGATATATGGTTCTAGGCCGGCCAGTGCCTCGGCAAAGGTATTGGAGGCAGCGGTTTCGCCGCTAGCTTATCTCGAGAAAGCAGCCTACTATACGTACATAAACCTGATAGCACTCCCTATCCTCGGCTCCTCATATAAGCTTAGCACGGCCGACGAGAAGCTGATACAATCTCACCTAGCTCTCTCGTCGGCCTCGCCAGTGCTTAGCAGATCCGACGAGATCCGTGAAGAAGGTATACAGTTCATGCTTCTCCTAGGTTTTAGCGTCTTCGCCCTCATAGTCATAGTCGCGTTCATGGTACCAATGGGTTAGGCATGAGAGGTGTAGGAAGATGAGCCTGGGGGCAGTCTATCTTGGAGCAGGACTAGCAATACTCCTTTCCGCCACAGCTATCGGCCTCAAACGCTACCATGAGATCGCCCTCGTACTGGGCTCTCTCTCCCTCATATCCGTTTGGCTGGCAACAATACTCTACGCCGTGCCTGTAGAGGGCTACAAGGCACTACTGCTCTACACGATACTCCTAGGCCCAACACTGGCAGCGATTCTCGGAGACCCAGCCACTACTAGTCTCGCTGGAGCAATAGCTGCTGGCGCACTTATTGCTCAGATAGGGCTAGGCCATAGCCTCGCTCTCTTTATTCTCGGGCTAGAGGCTAGCGTGGCTGCATCGTATGCTGCAATAGCGCTCGGGGAAAGCAGTAAGGGCTACGAGGCTGCACTAGAGTTCTTTGTTGCGAGCTCGGTTGCAGTGGTATTTATAGCACTTGGCCTCTTTGGAGGCAATAATCCATACTCGTACCTCCTGGTGGTTATTGGAGCGCTATTGGAGCTTGCCATAGCGCCCTTCCACCTATGGGGTGTTGATGTAGTATACAAGGCTTCGTTGCCCAGTATTCTAGCAGCTTTCACTGCGCCAAAGATACCCGTAGCATACGTGCTGGTCAGCGCAGTGCATGGCAATGGCCACTCGTATTCAGCTATATATGCCTCACTATACATTGTAGCTATTCTCGCCGCCATATGGGCTAGCCTTGTAGGCGCCTCATACCCGAGGCATCCGAGAAAGAGCCTAGCTTACGGCTCAATAGCTCACCTATCCCTACTCCTCTTCCTCGTACCACTCGCCGGGCTCGGGCCCAGTATTCTATCGTACTATTTGGCCTGCTACGTTCTAGGAGAGGCGGGCCTCATAGCCCTGATATACTCTGCCGAGGCTGCTCCAGGGAGTCAGCGACGGGGGCTTGGAGTAGACCTTGTGTTCGCAGCGCTCCTAATAGGCCTGGTGGGTATACCTCCGGCTGGCTCATTCCTGGCTAAGATCCTCGTACTTCTTGCGAGCAGCCATAGCATGCTAAGGATGATAGCAGCTCTTGGAGCCCTCCTTGTCTCTTCTCCACTGCTTTTCTACTTCTACTATGAGACCCTGCTTATGATCCGCTCGGCCGGGTATCCGTCTAGGCAGGCACTGTTCGTCTCGACAGTTGCCTCGATAATGCTCATCGCATTGTTCCCATTCGCGCCCATGGGGTGAAGAAGATGGGTGGGTACGTGTATGTGGCTCTATATGGCCTGGTCTACGCCGTGCTCTTGGCATCTGCTCTAATCAGTGCTGTTTACAGAAGGCATGCTAGAGCGGTATCAGTGATAGCGCTCTCCCTGGTAGCGCTACTCGTAGGAGTGCTCGGTGCCAAGGGGGCTGGGACCGGTATCAGTGTTTCACCCTTTATCCCGTTGCTGAGAGTTTCTTTCACCAAGCTTTCCTCAGTGTTTTCACTGGTAGCGGCGCTGGGTGCACTAGTAGCAGTATTGACGAGCAGTAGAGATGATGGGATAGACTATGCAGCATTAATGATAATCGTTGCAGGCCTAATAGGGTTCTTCTCGTCAGGGGACCTTGTATGGATGCTGATTTTCTGGGAAACCACAGTGCTCCCACTATACTACATGGCTAGGAGAAGGGGCCGTGTGGAACAAGCACTCCTATTCCTAGCCTATACGCAGGTTGCTGGCATACTCTTGGCAGCAGCCTCAATGCTCGCCCTGAGCCGCCTAGGAAGCGATGCTCTCTGCGACCTAGCACAGCTGGGGGGAGAAACGAGGCTCCTTGTACTAGCCCTTCTAGTGTTGGCTTTTATGATAAAGGGTGCGGTGTTTCCCTTCCACTCATGGGTCCCGCGACTATATGCTGAGAATCCACCGATTGTCGCAGCATCCTCGGTGATTATGACGAAGATGGGGCTTTACGGCCTGGCCTTGTTGAGCCTATACGGGCTACTAGGAGGCTCACAACTAGTCATCACTATAGCTCTTATCGGTGCACTCTACGCGCTCCTAGTAGCCCATCGCCACATAGCTGTAAACGATTTTCCCTCCGCCGTGGCATATCTAAGCGTAGCACATATGAGCCTCATCGCTGCAGCAATGTTTACCCCTACAGAGCCCTACAGGGTAGCCAACGCGGCAACACTATACGCTATTGCTCACACGTTTGCACTAATACCGGTGATAAGCACCTCTTGGGGAGCCAGCAGCCTCGATGGCAGGCTGGTAGCGTTCACCGCTATAGGGCTCCTACCCTTGCCAGGGCTAGTATTCTTCGGAGCAGAAGTGCTAGCGCTAAGCGTGCTCTTCGAGGCCGGTACGCTGAGCCTTGTACTCGCAGTGACTTCGAGCCTGCTGAATATAAGCGCAGCCTCGTGGATCCTCTACAAGGCTCTCGCGGAGCTAGGCACTAGTAGCAGGGTAGAGCTACGCGTGCTCGCCGGCATAGTAGCAGCGCTAGTCATACTAGTGGTTACAGGAGTTGCCCCGATTATGGTGGAGCCCTTCACCTAGAGCGCGAATGTGTTCCAGTGTTGACTGGGCCGCAGTCCAGCTTATTCTTTTCCACATAGTACCTTATGTCGCGGCAAAGCCTGCATAGAAGGAAAGAAGCCGCCCTCACACTATACCCCCGCTCCCTGAGCAGGTTTATCGCCTCTGCCGCCTCCTCGACCTCGCCTCGGAGCTCCGGTATGGTTAGTAGGAGGTGAAGGTAGGCTCCGCCGCGCTTACCATTAAGATAGTTCTGCGCAGCAGTCGGGGTCACGCCTAGTATCCGGGCTATTCGAGTAATACTGTAGCCATGCTTCTCTTTGAGTAGGACGGCTATGGCGGCCTTAATAGCGGGTATAATGTCGCGTACCGCCTGCTCACAGGGAGCCATAAGCTTGTCCTCGTGAAAGTCGTCTTCCCTGAAGCTCACTTCTCAAACACCTCTATACGGCATCCCCTGCTTCGACGAGTCTGCTGAATAACTATGGCCCCGGGAGGAATAGAGCTGAGCTCCTTGCGCGTCCTCACGAGGTAGACTGGGCGATTCTCTAGCAAGAACCTCGTCGAGCCAAGTATAACGCCGAGACACACCGCGCAGATAAGGGGGCGCCCCCTCTTCTCCTTCTCGAAGGGGCACCTCGAGGTACGGAAAACGATCTTGTTATTCTCCTTAGAGGCGTGGAACACTACTACAGGGTAGCCAAGTATCTCTGCCATCTTTGTATGACAGTGGTTATGTATAAGTAGCCTATCAAGGCCTTTCGCAGTGGAGTAGGGAATAGGTCTCCCATGCAACTCCTCCATTATATGGAGCAGTATTGGGAACGCCCTCTCCGTGGCACGGGCCATCATCTCGGCTATCATGTAGAATGCGGTCTCACGTGGCACTATCCTGTCAAAGAAGCTGGGAATCTCGTAATACGCTAGCGACTCGAAGAAGGCCCTAAAGGCCTCAATCATTTTCAGCGATGCATTAACCCTAGTAATACATGCAGGGTCACACCTTTCCCGAAGCTTATCGAATGGTACCAGTTTCTCGGTATCTTGCACACGACGCACCCTGGCCTAATCCTCTATAAAAACTAGGAGTATGGAGTGAAAAAGAGTGCGTACTCGTAAAGGTATCTATGCTATTGCGTTTACTTAAAGGTTCCCATACTTTTCAACGATATCGGCTAGCTCCTCGACCGCCTTAACTATAGGAGGCTTGGGGTTCATGTCGAGTAGTGGGCCCACATTAGGCTCGTACTCCAACACCGTCGGGTCATAGGGTATTAATACTACGCTTGTTGGCTCCGGTGCACCAAACTCCTTTGCAAGCTTCATTGCCTTTTCGACTTCCTTCTCGCTACGAACCTTGTTCAGAACCAGGTGTATGTAGGGTATACCCAGCTCGTGGGACAGCCTCATTGCGTGGGCAGCTACCTGCATACTGTTATGCGTCGGCTCACTTATCACTATGCTCTGCTTGAAGCCCTTTGCTATTGCTCTGCCGAAGTGCTCAAGGCCAGCCTGAGTATCCATGATAACTACTTCGCCTTTTCGGAGGACGAGGTAGTCCATAACCGCTGCTAGCAAGGCGTTCTCAGGGCAGAGGCACCCAGTGGCAGCCTGCACAACAGTACCCATGACCAGTATCGTTACGCCGTCGGGCCCCTTTACCCCAAATCGCTCAATCACATCGCTAACGTCCGGGTTAACTATTAGAAAGACACCCCACTCTTCGCCAGGCCGTGCACCAGTCTTCTCCTCTATGTAGTCCACGTTCCGGCTCAGCGGAACAATCTTGTCGGCTACCTCCTTTGGCAGGCCGAGCGCGTTGGGTAAGTTTATCTGCGGGTCCTCATCAATGGCTAAGACCTTGTAGCCTCGGCGTGCAAGAATCCGAGCAAGGAGGGCCGCAGTTGTCGTCTTTCCTGCTCCACCCTTACCGGTTACAACAACCTTGAAGCCCTCTTCGCGCAGGTACTTTCTTCTCTCCCGTGCAGCTTCTCGGAACTTGTCTGCGAGCTTGAAGAGGGCTTCTTTCTTCTTTTTCTCCTCCTTAGTTTCAGGCTTAATTATAGGCTCAGAATCAATCCTATTCAAGGAGTATGCTGCCCTCCAAGAGAATAGTAGTTGCTGGTCATTCCTATTCTCAGATATGTAGTTGAAAGTCAATAAACAGTGTTTATGGAGGCAGGCGGGAAGGGTGTAACACTGGTTATGTAGTTTAAGTTTTCAACCCATATCGCTCCAAGCAGGCCGTATGAATACTGTTGATGGGTTTTTCATGTAGCTTGCTTATTTGCTATAACTTGCTACTGTAGTGTATATGGTGCTAGTTTTGGAAGATAGAGACAAGTTGTCCATGATTCTAAGGGCATATCAGGTTTATTTTCGCAAGCTTGCCTTCGACCAGCTTCCAAGAATAGCTGAGAAGTATCTCGGAGAAGCTGGGTTCCGAGTAGTTGCAGACGCATTAGCCGAGGCTACTGTCGCTGCTCTCCCCGGCCTCATAGAGGCTACCAAGGACATAGTATCTATTCCTAAAGGCGATTTCCTAAAAGTACTCGAGGTTCACTATTCATGCCACTCGGCGGCGAGAAGCATAACGCTCGACGAGAGTATCGGATTGTTTACGCCAAAGAGGATCAGCGACAATAGGCTCGAACTCGTCAGCGAGCAATGCCCCTTCGGTGCCAAGGGGCTACAGCTTGCAGCATTTGTAGGAGTCGTTGTAGGCGTGTTGAGAGCGCTCGGCGCAAGAGCTGTAGCGACACGCGATCCAGAGTCAAGGAAGTATCTCAGCCCCGGAGACTACCTCGTCTACGCCGAAGACTACGGCGAGAAAGGCTGTAAAATAGTCGTGGAGAAAGTTGAGGCCTCCTAGCCACCGGCATAACAGAATATCAAGCCCCACGATATTTTATGGCGAGCCCGTTCCGGGTATTGGAGGCCACTGTGCTGCCGGCTTCCCTGTCTTTGCCAGCTCACACATAGCTGTAACGATGCCCAGTGCCCTCTTGGTTACTGGGTCCAGCTTGACCGCCTCCTTGTAGGGCTGCGTGTTAATCGGGACCGTTATGTCCTTGTACCCCACCTTGCCGAAGAGCATCAGCGTTATTATCGCGTAGCCCTTGACGCTCACCGTTACATTACCCTTCGAGAGCGCCTCCGCAACCGCGCATGGGAGGCGCAGAGTGTCTATAGTCACGCTCAGCCTTACCTTGTTGTGGCCAGGCTTGAGGTCGAGATAAGGCTTCAGCCCTTCCCCGACGTACTCGTTGTCGAGGTATATGCTGTACCAGACGAGCTTCGCCCGAACCTCGCTGTGCGACGGATTATAGATGTCCAAGACAAGGTTTATCCTTATGTTTGTCCCCTGCGGCTGTATCTCCGGCTTCTCTGCTAGGCTTGTGCTCCACCCGCTCCTAGTATAGTAGAGGTCCACGATGAAGAACGCTATACCCGCTATCACTACCAGGTAGAATATTGCCTTCAAAGCACTCATTGCCTTACCCATACCTTGTTCACCTACTCTATTCGAAACCCTTTCCAGTTAACAACTAGTCTTAAGACGAATCCCCAGGGCTTCTTAAACCTATGGGCGAGCCGAAGCTCCATATTCTCGCCCACGGTGCCGTGTTTTCGATAGTAAGGATAATTACGTCGCAAGCGACCCCTATTCCCTCGGAGGCTGCGCCAGCAATGAGTAAGGCCGGCAAAGAAGTGGCTAGGCCCGAAGAGCTTCTCCAGAGGCATCGGAGGCTCATTGAGGCCGTTAAGGGCGTCGAGGAGGAGGTCTGGGGGAGCAGCGGGCTCCTCGTCAACCACGCTGTCCTCGCGGCGCTCTATGCTTACCGGGTAGCCCTTGGAGAGGGCGCTGACGCTGAGGCCGTGTTTGTTGCTAGCCTGCTCAGTGACGCTGTGACTGCGCTCGAGAAGAAAGCCGGAGAGCTATGCCCCCGGCGGAGAGCCTTGCTGCTTGAGGAGGCTCTGGAGAAGTCTGGCTACCCCGAGGAGCTGGCTAAGCGCGTGCGCAGAGTACTGGAGGACGGAGAGTCGAAAAGGATACTCGGCGACGCCGACGCGCTGGCCAAGCTAATGCTCACCGGGCTCCTCGAGTCGGCTGCAACGAGGCTCAATAGGGGCAGGGACGTGTTGGCCGCGTTCCTAGAGGCTGCCTCTAGGCAGCTAACCGCTATAGCTAACCTGGACTGCCTCGTCTCGACACGTACGGCGAAGAGGATTGCAAGAACACTCTCCGAGAGACTCAGAGACACTATTCTTTCCGAGATAGGAGAGATGCGGAGACTGGGCCTCCTAGTAGACGTAGAGGAGAGGATTGAGGATGGGCACCAGCTAGTACTCGTGGTTCCGAGACGCTGCCCCATGTGCGGAGCGGTGCTCGAGGCAAAGGAGGAGAGAAACCCGGGATGCGGCGGGGTAAGGATAAGCACGGTGTGCGGGAGATGCGGCTGGACCTACAGCGTAACGGTTTGCCCCCCACCACCCTGCAGGAGTTGATAGGCAAGCTATGGGACGAGTATCGTTCTTATGCCTAGCTTCTCTGCGCCTTGCTCTTAAGTAGCCTCGTCCTCTAGCTTGATAACACTATCGCTTGGGTCTTTTTAGAAGCCCTGTACCCATAATCATGTGCTTCACCGAGTCAGATGTATTAGTGATTGTCACGGTCTTCCCTCACGAGCCGTGTTCCTAAGCCCTTTGGGCTCTCAGGGAGCTTTTCGAGCCCGTTGCTAATCTCTTCGAGCGCTTTCTGCTTCCTATACGCGCGTCTTCGCTTCCTCACGTATGCTCTTATTTCCTTAGTCAAGCCGATCCCCCATAGTTTATTCATTTCCTCTTTAAGTTCTCGGGACTCTTACTCGAGTACTAACGTTAATGTATACCTTTTGGGTACTACATAAGTAAATAGTGGTTATAGATAGCTGGTAAGGTATTACGGAACCCCTCCCGCACTCCACCGAATAATCACTGCTTCGCTCCTTGGCAGGACGTACGGAGAAGAACACAATTACGTCAAGGATTATCATACTCTTCTCATATTAGCTACCACTAGGGTGCGTTGCATAGTGTCCCTGGAGTGCAGCGTCTCCGTTATCGACGGCGTCTATTACTGTGAGGAGGCTTCTTGGCGTGCCCCGGTGTTCCGCGACCGCTGGGATGCCGGGGAGAAGCTGGCCGCGTTCCTTGAGACAGTTGATCAGTGAGAGACTTGTGCCTAGGCCTCGCATCGTCTACGCTATTCCTGCTGGAGGCGTCCCAGTCGGCATCGTGGTTGCCGAGAGGCTTGGCGCCGTGCTGGACGTGGTGCCGGTGAAGAAGGCGACCTTTCCCTGGACAACCGAGGCCGGGTTCGGCGCAGTTGCTCCCGGCGGAACAGTAGTGGTTGACAAGGCCGTGGCCGCGTTGCTCGGCGAGGAGGTTGCTGAGGAGCAGGTGGCTAGGGCGTCGGAGGCCGTGAAGAGGAGACTCGCCTTGCTGAGGGGCACGCCTAGGTACCCGAGACTAGACAATACACCGGTACTTGTCGTTGACGACGGCATTGCTGCTGGCTGGACAATGGTCGCAGCCACAAGGTTTCTCAACGGGCTGGGGGCACGGGTCTACGCCGCAGCACCCACTGGGAGCATCGACGGCTCCAAGAGGGTCGCAGAGGAGGCCAGGAGGGTGGCAGTGCTCAACCTTAGGGGTGGCCCCGTCTTCGCCGTAGCAGACGCCTATGTTGAGTGGCGCGACCTAGGCGACGACAAGGTACTAGAGATGCTAGAGGAGGCCAAGAAGAAGGGTATCTACAGGCCGGTGGAGGCAGCATAATCGGAGCCGCGCCGCTCTGTAGTGCTAAGAGGACTAGGGAGTATGAAGGATTATTGAAAAATTGCTGGACCGGGCCTTGGAGCGGTAGGCGAAAGAGTATTCCTGAAATATGTATTGAGCTACCGGTTTTATCTAAACGCCTTATTGCGGATAATAGCTCTCTACTAGAAATCCTTATGTAGTAGTAGTATACACTTCCTTACTAGGGAATTATTGTGGTTGAAGAGGTTGTTAAGGTTACTCGTCATTACCAGGTCACTATTCCTGCAGCGGTAAGGGCCAAGGCAGGGATAAAGGAGGGTGATCTCGTTAAAGTAGTTTATGATGAGGCTGAAGGTGTTATCAAAATAGTTCCGTTGCGAAAAAGGAGGTTGACGCTAAGGGCTGGTAAGAAGATAAGTGTTGAGGAAATGGAGGAAGCTGTTGAGGAGATGATGATTGAAGCTACTTCCTGACACGAATATCCTAGTATACGAGACCGTTGAGGATAGTGAGCACCACGAGGAGGCGATAGGGATTATTGATGGCGCCAAGGAAATCTATATTCCATCAATTGTTATCCACGAATATATATGGGTCATGCTCCGACTCGTGGGTGCGAGCCCGGACTTTGTTGCACAAAAACTACAAGAATACTTTGAAGACCCTAGGATAACATACGTATTAGAACCCAAAATAGTTATTCTTAACGCGCTCCATATGCTTGAAGTAGATGGGGAGAATGTAAAAGAGGTGAATGACTATATCATTCTTGCCATGGCTCTTCATCATGGCCTCGTATTGGCTACGTATGATAAAAAGCTTCGGAGAAGAGCTTCAAAGCTGGGACTAAAGGTTATTCCTTAGAAATACCGCAAGATGGTTAAGCCGTGTAGTAGGAATTTGGCTTTGCTATTTGTTTCTCGGTGTGATCCCGCTGCTACACCTCTACCGCTTTGCAAGGATCCAGCGAGCCAAGAGGATTCTCCCAATCTAGCTCCTGGGGGTGACGGATCCATGGGTAGCCCGGTCAACGAGGAGATCAAGAGGCTCCTGGAGGAGAAGGCCAAGAAGATGTGGAGAGAGTTGCGCGAGGAGAGCGGAGAAGTAGTGGAGAAGGTGGGCCCCGGAAGCAGGCACGGCATATACGTCTACGACCCCTCTACCCGGAAGTGGAGGCTGCTACGCACCGAGGGAGAGGCGTTCCGGCCGGGAGAACTAGGAGACGGCACCTACGTCGTCTACTTCGACAACACTAGATGCCCTGCTTGCAGAATCCATGACAAGTACTGGTACCCCTTCATAGAGGAGCATGGGGATAGGCAGGGCTACTTCTACGTAATAGTTCTTTGCGCCTGGTTCGAAAAGGACTGCGACTCAGAGGCAGCCGCCAAGACCTTCGAAGAATACCTGGTAAAGGCATCGCCGACGACGCTCGCAGCGCTAGCCGAAAACGGGAGGGTTATTTACAGGGAGAAGTACGAGGGAGTCCTCGACACCAATGAGCTACTACGTGAAATCGTGCTCGGGTTCCCAGAGCGCGTCGAGAAAGCCAAACGCGGGGAACCAGTAGAGCCCCCGTGCCCAGACAAGTACGTGAGCCCACGCGTAGAGGAGCTCCTACGCCAATTACTCCAAGGCAGGAAGAAGAGATAGCGTATGTAGCTCTAAGGCCGCTGCTTTGTGCTTGGGTTGGCCCTACTCGTAGCTGGCTATGTGCTTGACTATCTTCATGTCTGCTATCTTTGGGTTGGCTAATAGTTTCTCGTCGGCGGTGAAGAGTACTGCTCCGAGCTTCTTCGCCAATGCGAGGTAGGCTGCGTCATAGGGTGTTATGCCTAGCTCTAAGCTGAGGCTGAGCGCCTCGATTGCTTGCTGCGAGCCTATGTGCTCTATGACGGGTTCTGCTTTCCATATGAGTTTCATGGCTTCTCGCGCTTGTTGCTCGGACAGTATTCCGCGGAGCACGTATTTTCTCAGAGCGCTCGCGGCCTCGAAGACTACTAGGCATGGAGCGTGTGCCTCAATCTTGCCGTCAAGATGGTCGTTGAGCAGTCTCAGCGCCTGCTCAGAATACTCTTCCGGGATAACCCATTTCACTACCACGCTCGCATCCACAACGACGGGTCTAGCGCGCATCCCTATCCTCCCGGATGAACTCGGCAGCGAGATTACCCTCAACCCTGTCTACGCTTCTTCGAAACCTCTCAAGCTCCTCTCGTAGCCTGCGAGCCCTTTCCCGGCGAACAAGCTCCTCGAGAAACTTGCGGATCGCTGCAGAGTAGTTCACGCCGAGCTTCTCAAGCTCCTCCTTTAGCTTTCGGGGTATACGGACACTAATGACTACGCTCACTGTAAACACCCTCAAAACAGTATATGCTCGTAGACACGGTATAAAGTGTAGCCCCGGCTAGCAGTAAGGAACACGCATAGTCCCGTACAACTCCGTGCCAGGGTTCATCCTCCCAGAGACAACCATACCGTATGACGGGCAGGGCTAGCAGCTACTAATGATATACGTGCTCAGCTGTACAGCCCCTTCCCCGCAGGATAACTACTAGGCCCCGGAGAGGAACGTGGCGAACCGCTTCGTCGTAGAGAGTGGAGGGTGGTAGGGTTTTTGTATTGGCTTGTTTGTGGTGGTTGTCTTAGGACTCTGTGCTGTAGCAGCTCTTGGTGTGGGTGGTGGCTTGATGGTTGAGGCGTTTGTGCTAGGAGGGTTCCCCCGTAGTGATAACGCTAGGCACGCTATGAGGGACCTGGATAACGGCGCGGTGGGGTTCCTGGAGGCTTACCGAACAGTGTTCTTCGAGGAGCTATTGGTGGTCGGCGCGCAGGTGGGGCTCGGGTACCGCTTGGTTGCTGACCCTGTGCTGTCTTGGCACGACATGTTCCGGCCCTTCGCCGAGGCGTGGCGGAACGTCGCCGTGGACGGTTTGCAGAGGTTCTTCGACAACAACTTCTTCTACCGCGTCCCCGTGTTCCGCGACAAGCCTGACCCCGCGCGCTGGGTGCTTCCCTCCAGGGCCAAGCTGCTAGCACCCCGGCTGCCCAAGGGCCACGGGCTACGCGTATTGGTGCCGGGCCCGGTGACGTTTGCCAAGCTCTCCAAGAACGAGGCCGGGATCGGCGCAGAGGGGCTCGCGGAGGAGATAGCAAGGATACTAGCCGAGGAGGCAAGAAAAGCCCTAGAAGCAGGCGCAGCTGGCTTCGAGGTAGCCGAGCCCTGGCTAGGAGACCCCGACGCAACCAAGGAGGACGCCAAGCTCGTCGCAGAGCTCTTCAACAAATACTTCGCGCCACTAGCGGGCACAAAGATCCTCTCAGTCTACTACCACCCCCCAAGCCCCGAAGCCATGCAAGAACTAGCAGAGGCCAAGGCAGACTACGTGGCAATAAGCTACGCAGACGCACCCAGCAAAGCCCTAAAGGCACTAGCCAAGGCCTGCCCCCAGGGCCTAGCACTAGGAGTAATCAACGCCCGCAGCATCTACC
Organism: Pyrofollis japonicus; assembly: GCF_033097485.1. Classification (NCBI taxonomy): domain Archaea; kingdom Thermoproteati; phylum Thermoproteota; class Thermoprotei; order Desulfurococcales; family Pyrodictiaceae; genus Pyrofollis; species Pyrofollis japonicus. The sequence continues at coordinate 1,661,168 of NZ_AP028634.1, read as the reverse complement.
CAGACCCCCTAGAGAAAACAAGGCAAGCAATACAAGAAGTGGAGAAGACCTGCAAGCCCGAGAAACTCGTACTGACCACGACGGCGCCACTAGATCTCATACCATTCACCGAGGCTCTAGAAAAGCTAAAAATACTAGCAAAACACAGTGATACATTACAATAGCCGCTAAGCCAGAGATGTAGGAAGCCTCACCTTGGTTCCAATATGGATAATTTCTGAATACAAAAATAATCTTTTAATGTACTTAAGTGTTTTAAATATCATAATGGAGTTATGCAAGAAACAGTAAGAGTGCATGCCAAGAACAATATAGCAATATGGATATAAGCCAGACGTATCAGAGGCTCTTTTCTCTGGAGGGTCAGCCTCTTGAACATAAACAATATCGTCGCAGCCATCCTTGCCGGAGGCGAGGGTTCAAGATTCCGCCCCTACACAGAGATAGTGCCTAAGCCCATGATTCCACTAGGCCCCGATGAGAGGCCGCTTCTAGAGTACATCATCCGGTGGCTCGCAAAACACGGCATAAAAGAGATCGTGCTCCTCGTAGGCTACAAATGGAAACAGATACGAAACTACTTCAACAACGGCGAGAGATGGGGAGTAAGAATACACTACAGCCTCGACACCGAGGAGTACCGTGACACTGGCGGCGCAGTCCTCAACGCCTACAAGCAAGGCCTCCTAAACTCAAACCCGATCCTAATATGGTACGGAGACATACTCGCCCCCCTAAACGTAAAAGAACTGCTAGAGTACCACGTCCGGGAAAAAGCTGACGCAGTACTAGCACTCGCAGACAGGTATCGAGTACCAGTAGGCGTAGCCAAGCTCGAGGGCAACAACATAGTAGAGTTACGAGAAAAACCCTGGCTAGAAATAAAAGCAACAATAGCCATACTCACCCTAAACCCAAACGTACTGCCACAAGCCGAGAAAGAACTCGGCAAAAGCTTCGACATAATGGGAGACCTAATCCCCTGGATGATAAGGAGCGAAATGCGCGTAAAAGCCTATATCTATAAAGGCCCCTGGTACGACGTAGGAAGCCTCGAAAGATATAAGAAACTTAATCACGAAGAAATAAAAGAATTCTTAGATGTCAATAATGAGAACTAGGAAGTATTGAAGTATTCAAGTTCTACGGCACAGCTTGCAGCAGAGTGCTAGGTAACTCTTATGAACCATTAATTTATCTTGACTTTATATTATAGTTGAAATTTACATTATATCATCCATATGGCTCTAATGATTATGTTTTAATTATTCTTGTTACTCTTTAAAAGATTTTGTCGAATAGCTTCTTAATCCATAACGAAAGAAGCATGTTTCGGTTAGACACTTGGCGTGAAGCACATATTATAGTGATATCTTCGCCTTCTCGGTTGATAGGCTTATATCCCCCTATAGGACAGTATGTTTTCTTTTTCGGACATTCGGTCTGCGGGGCCCTGGGGCCTTGACGTTATTAACAAGACTATCAATACTAGCTATGCAAAAATACGCTAAGGCTAGGGAAGCTGCTTGGAGGCTTACTGTTGAACTCCTTGCCCCAGGGCCCTACCCGGTTCCACGCGTTGCAGTGCAGCGGCTCCTTAGAAGAGCACTCCGCAATGGAGCATGGAGAACCTTAGCAAGCGAGCAACGAGCACTCCTCGTAGCAGCTGCACGGGCCCCTGTTACCGTTTACCAATCAGCTTTCTTAGTTGAGATATTGCGAAATATTTGGGTAATGGTCGAAATGGCTACTGTTCGAGGGAGGGCAGTCTACGCAGCTATCCTTCACTTGCTAGTCAGTGAGACGAAGAGGTTATTCACACAGCTACTGGAGAAGGGTTTGGACGTACTCCTCGCTATAGGTATACAGCTCTTAGACAATCCATGGCTAAGAACTTGGCCATAATTCTTGCGGAACCAGGAGAGATTTCAGACATGATCTAAACAAGAAATAAAGTCTATTAGGGCAACAAACGTTGAGAATTATAACTGATAACAAATCAGCTATAAATCAAATAAATCTAATTCATAATTTGTCTTGGGACCACCTTATCGTACTGGACGCTTGTCGTTATGATTATTTTGCTAAATTATGGAAATTAACACAATATACAGTATACAAAGCAAAAAGCCCTGCATCTTGGACTTTAGAATGGCTTTCATCTGTTTTTACGAAAAAGTTTCCCAATACAGTCGTTTTTTCTGCTAATCCCTATATAAATAATTCTAATAAAGAAACATGTGTTTCGGGTATATGTTGGAAGGCCAAAGATAAATTTGAGAGAGTTATTGAAGTATGGAAAATAGCTTGGAGCGACAAATTAATGACTGTACCGCCGTGGAGACTCTATAGGATAGTAAGAGTTAACACTGAAGTATGGAAAAGAACTCAAAAAATGAAAAGGTCAATAATATGGTTTATACAACCACATTATCCTTATTTAAGTGAAGAGTTCGTTAATATGCTTAAAAAAATTACTTATAAAAGTAGCGGTGAAGACTTCCTTAAGGGATCTCTTGACCATATGATAAGAAATACACTAAACAAAATAATATCTCATAATTGGAAATTATTAGCCCGTATGTATGAGGATAATGTCAAAATTGTACTTAATTATGTATATAAGCTTATAAAAAATCTTGACGGAACTATAGTAGTCACTTCTGACCACGGAGAGCTACTAGGGGAAAATCTGATTAAAGTAATCATATCATCATTAGTAAATATTATCCATGAATCATTATTAAATGATTTTAATATATTTACTAGAAAAAGTCTCATTTTAAAGGAAACTTTCCATAAACTACTTACAAAAAAAAGTACTGCAAGAGGTTATTTCTATGGTATAAGAGTATTTTTTCATCCGCCACTTTTGTATAGCAGTGAGCTAAGATACGTCCCTTTGGTGGTTATTGATTAACATTCGGTTTGATGCAAATTTTAAGCGAATTTTAGTTCTATGGTGACATTTATTTGAAGAGAGAGATTAGTGTTGCAATAGTAGCAGCAGATAAGAGAAAGGTTCTACCATATCTTTTAAGAACCTTAATGCTCAATCAAAATAGAAAATACATTAGAGAAATAATTATTAATAATCTAAATAATGACAATCCTCGATTAAAGAGCATTATAACTAATTTATCAAACAAATATAATATCGAGTTTAAAATTGTTCATGTATGTGGCTGGTCTGATCCTCTAGAAGCATGCAGACGGAGGCTAGCAAGAATAGCTTCTGGCAAGATAGTATCTTTTCTAGATGATGATGTTATTGTAAGTCCTAAATGGGGTTATGAGGTACATAAAGCCTTCCATAAATATCGATGTGATGTTGTAGCTGGTATTCTGTTGCCTCCTAGACCCTATAAAAATATTGTTAAAAAAAGCTTTTCAAGATATATTGCAAGGGGCCTGACGGTTTATAATACATGGTTTCTTTGCCGATGTGGCCTAAGGATTAAATCAGATGACATAATAGTGATAGAGCCTCCATCTTATTGCTACACATCATGCTCATCAGGACTATGGGGTGCAAATCTTTCTATTAAGAGACAATTATACTTGAATATGAAAAACGATGAGTTTCTAGGCTATATGTCTGGAAAGCCTATAGGAGGAGATGACAATAAAACTATTATATGGGCCTTTCGTAAGAAAATGCGAGTATGTTTATCATTAAACGCTGTAGCTTATCATTTCACAGAACCATATAAAGCATCTAGATTATACATATTTAAAAAATATTCCTATTTTTCAAAAATATATAATAATTTTTTGAAAACTGCGTTTGATAAGGATTTATATAGTATAAATTATGGTTACGTAAGAGAAGCCATAAATACAGTATTACAAGAACTTGCAAATGATTTTTCCATCAAGCCTATAAGTGTATTAGATACACTTACTATAATGATATTAATACTTTTAAAAAAGGTATTTAAAAATGACTCAAAATAAATATCTAAATATTCTATTTTTTAGAATAGCAAATATATTTAAAATCATAACTTTAATGTTAACTATCTATATTTCGTTAAATACGTTAATTAGTCATCTATTAATACTGACTATAGGATTAAGTCTTTATATTATAATAACTGTTATAGCGACATCATTATTTCTAGTATATCTTATATTAAGAGATTTAAAAAAGAGTATTTCCTTAAATTTTGTATATAAAGAAGTATTTCTAGCATTATCAATAGTTATGCTAATGGTTATAATTATAGGTATTAAATCCTATAAATTGTTACCTTATATATGGGATCAAAATAACATAATATCTCAAGCATTCTATATTATTGTCCAAGGAAAAATCCCCCGTTATCAGCCTGCAAGCATCGATCCCGCTTTTTATCCATTAGGATCTGCTATAATTATATCATTATATTCGACATTTTTCATTAAAACAATTCCTTTAATAAAACATTTTGATACAATAAATATTGTTGAGAATCTTCATAGCATACTTCACGTTTCTATACTAGTTAGCTCGTTTTTTATATCACTACTTATATTCGGTATATTTTTATCAATATTAGGAATAATTTTTAATATATTTTCTAATATTGATAAAATATTATATATTAAAAATAAAAGAGAGATATATGTATTAATAATTATCTTGACAATTTTAATAGTATCAGCGCTTGGCTACGTTCTTTCATATCCAATAAACAGTAATGCAATAGCAGGAGCGTTATATTTCATTACATTTATTACTGCCTATAATTTATCATTTAACAAGAAATATGTAAAAATAGCAATATTAATTCTAATTCTATATTCTTTGATAATGTTTCATTATACATTTTTAGCAACTGCCATAATCTATATAATATTATCGTTATTATTCAATATTATTAAAAAAGAATATAAAAGCAATATATATAAAAAACTAATTTTTCTTATAGTTTTTTTATTTATTTTTACATTAGCTCTAAGTAAATCAACACCCGTATTTAAAGCTTATACAGAAGGATGGGGAAAAAATGTCATTCCTACATGGAAATACTTGCAACCTAGGAAAAACATACCATATTTAGAAATAGAGCCTGGTGTACTTGGAAAGACCTTCGACCCAAGATTATATGTACGCTACAAATTTATACCATACACGAAGTTCTTAGTGAATGCCTATTTAAAGGCAACACAATATTTTGGAACTATCTTTTATATTCTTGCTATAATAGGTTTTTATCAATATATTAAAAATAATATAATAATTTATAAAAAAGTATTTATTTCAACATTGTTCTTTTCAATTGCTCTCATTACTGTTACACCATTCCTTTTATTTACAAGAATTTATATTCTAATAATGATTGTAACATCTATATTTTCATCGATTGGATTCTTATCTATTTATTTAAATAATAAAAAAACATTAAGATTAATTATTATATTAATCATAGTTATATTATTCTTTACTACAATTATACATATACTGAAAATAAATCCTCCAATTCAAAGAAAGCTAATAAATGTAGATTTAATAAGTAACTTATATTACTTAGTTAAAAATAGTAAAGGAAGAGTTCTTTTGCCAGCTACTCCAGAGGCAAATATTCTATGGGGTCTCTTCCCTCAAAAGGTTTTGGGATGTGACCCAAGGCATGTCATGATTAAGACCAGAGTATATACGTCTATCTTGTTTGATATATGTTATACCGCCGTAGGTAAGTACAATTTCTCGCAAATACCTTTTAGTATAAAGAAGTATATATTAGATAAATATGAAATAAAAATAATCTTTTCTAAGCCTAATATGATAATAACAAAAAGAACTGCTTCAGAACTCAAGCTTATCTCAATAGGCTCCATAGGAGAATATAAAGTGTGGATAAGAGTTAATGATCCATAATAAAAACTTATGAATTGTATTCGATATCTTAAGAAAGGATCCTCTATGTAAGGGGCTGATAAAGAAAAAACTATGACTACGAGTTATAATTAACTTATATGGTGTTTGGAGCAGATGCAATCGAGTGAAAAACTTTACAAGCTTAGCAGGCTTGTTACGGTTATTATACCTGTAAAGAACGAGGAGGATGCAATAGGGCTAGTTATAGATGAATTACTTAAAGTAGGAGTTCCCCGCGACAAAATAATAGTCATTGATGGACATAGTACCGACAATACTCGTGAGATCGCTTCTTCTAAGGGAGTTATGGTTGTAGAGCAAGACGGAAACGGAAAGGCAGATGCTGTCCGTAAAGGTATAAGCTTAACTAAAACCCAATATATATTAGTAATAGATGGAGACTATACCTATCCAGCTCACTATATCTGGGAAATGCTCAGGTTAGCGCTGGAAAAAGATTGCGGAGAAGTCATTGGCGCTAGACTGAGCGGTAGAAACAATATACCTTTACTTAACAGGTTTGGTAATTGGTTTTTGACAAAGACCTTCAATCTTCTATTTGGTACAAGACTCCAAGATGTATTATCAGGAATGTATCTCGTAAAAAGAGATTTGCTTGACTATGCACTGTTTGAGACAAAAGGATTTAGCATAGAAGCAGAAATTGCTGCCCATGTCGCAGGAAGTGGCGAAGAAATATGCGAGTACCCTATAACATATCGTAAAAGAATAGGAGAGAAAAAGCTAAAGGTCACACACGGGCTTCAAATATTTCTTGACATGATTCGTCTTTCTTGGAGCTATAATCCTATCTTTCTCATAGCCCTTATCGGTGCCCTCCTCCTCGTGCCAGGTATCGTACTTGGAGTATGGACTTCCTACGAATATTTTGCTAAAAGTATTAAGCATTACATAAAAGGGATAGTAGCTATTATTTTAACTGCTGTTGGCGCACAATCACTTCTTTTATCTATATTTGCTGTATATGCTAAACGAGCAGAACTACGCCTTCTTAGGGCTATTAGAAAGCTACAGCATAGGCTAGAGACTAGATAAGTTATAGTTAGCGACCTAAACGATATTAATTAATCGTAGGATACGGTGGTGCGCAAAAATAGTTAGAACCAATATACTTAATAGGAACATCATATATAATTTCTTTTCATAAGATATTTAAATCTATAATATCTTACGTATTTATACTAAAAAACAATATATTAAAATATAAACTAGCTTGGTGATAGTATTATATATGCTACTGTTTCGCTCACATGATATGTTTCAGAATCCTTTGAGGTTTCTTCTTGCATCATTAGCGTTGCTGATGCAGTTGTGAGCGACTTTATTCTCAGTATTACTGGGTCTGCACCCTTGAACGTCTCTATCGATGCTAGTACTATTGGTTTTTTCGTATAGGTGTTAGCGAAGTTTATCGTTGCTGATGGGTTGTTGCCTTCTGGCAATGCAACTGTACCTGCCTCTAGTACATCAGTAGCACCGGGTTCGACTGCTATCCATGATACCTTGGCGCTAAGGGATACCGAGTCTTTGAGGCTTTCCTGTGGTTCCAGCATGACGAAGAATCCGGTAGTGTTTACACCCTTTATTCTCACTGTTACTGTGTGTGGGGTATCGCTGGCTATGCTTGCTACTACTATTGGTGTCGCATCGAAAGACTCTGGGAATTGTACCCATCTCCAGCCGGTGGTTGATGCATTTGCATAGCCAGCTTCTATTTGTCTTCCGTCGCTTAGATGGTGTGTACCAGCTTCTACAACGATATAGCCAACGTCCTCACTAGTATGTTTCCCGTCGAGATAGTCCCATTCTTTGAGTGCTATAGTGAAGCCAGTGTTATTGATGCTAAGTATTGAGGGTATCACTGGGTCAGGGCCGTTGTAGGTTGCTGGCCCAGCTACGACTACTGGGTTTGTGTAGGTTTTCTGGAAGCTGACGAACTTTGGTACGTGCGTCACGCTGACGACGCCCCATTCCATGTTGTATGTTGGCTGTGGTGTTGGTTGTTGCACTAGTGGTACTGGGTTGAAGATTATTGATTTCTGCCGTATTACTCCGTCACTATCTGCGAGTGTGGAGATGTTGTAAACTGTTGACAGTATTCCTCCTAGGCTTATGAACGCTATTGGTGATGCTTTAAAGACCGTTGTGTTAAGACGGTCATAGCTCATTATTATTGAGCCGTTGTCTAGGGCTATTATCTCCAAATCTGTTCCTCTGCATTCAGCACCGTAGCTGCAGCCAAATTCGTGCATGATATATGCTTTCGCATTTACTCCGTCAATTGTTGTTGGTATCACTTGAAGCTTATAGGTATGTATATGCGTGTCTGGATCTGGGACTGCTACTGCTACTATTTCCGCGAATATACCATGTATATTCTCGGGGCCATAGAAGAGTGGGGGCGAACCTATCCACTGGCTCCACATTCTTCCTACTGCAAGGGAGCCAATGATTATTGATGGCTGTTTATATACTTTCCCTAGCGGCGGTATCATATCGCGTAATTCTCTACCATACTGCCACTGTGTCATTTGGGTCCAGTTGATGCCAAATATATTGGTTATCGCCTTGTATATCATTATGCTATGTACAGGGGTAAAGACTCCATTCATTATATCAAAGTAGTAAATGGGGTTCGTGTTAAGGTCTTCCCAGTTTACCCAAGTGAACTGTGTTGGTTTTGCCTCATAGGTTGCACCTATGTTCATTACCTTAAGGGTATAGGTTCTAGCATAGAGCATGTTGTCTGCGGAATCGTAGACCGCTATCGTTATGTTGCGCTCCTGCGCTAGTCCTAGTAACGACGTATTTATTGGTATGACAACGTTTCCTGTATAGACCGCATCGCCTGCCGCCTCGTCCGGGTAAGTACCGTCGTCGCGAAGAACGCCTATGACTCTGCCTGTCGCATGATCTATTACCTTGACTACCGTGTTGTCGAGGGAGCCGGTCACGGTTCCTGCAAGCACCTTGAAGGTTACATTTACTCCTGCTGGTACAAGGTCTGCTCTCATCGAGTCATCTGGATTCTGGCTGGCTCCCGGATATGGGAGAGGTGTTGGACTAATCAGTATTGCTCCTACCTTAGAGGGATTTGTTACTACTGTTTCGAGTGCTGTCGAGGCGTTTAGGTATCCTGCTTTGACCCATTTCATAGCGTTTTCATCGTGATATGATTGGTTGGCTGTGAGAAGCAATGCTAGTTTTATCGCTATGCTTAGGTTTGACGGTTTTATACCGTGATTCTTGAAGTAGCTTGCTAGCAGTGCTGCTACGCCGCTTACGTGCGGCGTTGCCATACTAGTACCGCTCATCCAGGTATAGTCCGTCCGTGTTCTGCCGCCACAACACGTATACCCGTATGTTGATAGAATCCAATCACCGGGGGCAAGCAAATCAACACTACCGTATCCGTAATTGCTGAACCAGGATAGATACCCATCAGAGTTTACCGAGCCGACACTGATAACATTAGGTAAGTTGTACTCGGCCGGAGTAATAGTCACGGCAGCATCATCAATAAATGTACCATAGTTTCCAGCGGCAACAACGAATAATATACCATGTTTCCCAAGCTCCTTTATCGCGTCGTAGAGTGGTTGCTCAAAGTACTTCAAGACAATGTCCGGTGGCAGCCCGATCCATGCTGAACCCCAGCTAGCTGATACGGCGACTATATTGACGCCGCGCTCCTTCATCGTTATCACATAGTCTATTGCAGCAAGTATTGCATCCCCGTCGAGAAACCTGCAGTAGTCGCAACTCGCCTTTAGAGCCATTACCTTGACATGGGGAGCGACGCCTGCAACCCCTATGCTATTATTGGCTTCTGCTGCAATGATGCCGGCAACATGTGTTCCATGCCCATCTGTATCCCATGGGTAGGGATCGTGATCTGCGAAGTCGTAGCCATAGAAGTCATCAACGTAGCCGTTGCCATCATCGTCTATATTGTTACCAGGGATTTCGCCCCGGTTAACCCATATATTGCCTACGAGGTCGGGGTGAAGCACTATACCCGTGTCAATGACTGCTACAACAACATCTGGCGAGCCTGTGGTATAGCTCCATGCTTTTTCGATGCCTATGAATTCGAGGTTCCATAGATCATGTGCATAGCCATCGTTTATATTGAGGCTTGCTGGCGCGGGTTGCGAGCTACTTGTTGACATTAGTGGCATAGATTCGAGATTTACTACCGTGCCGTTGAGAAACTTTATTGCGACCGCTGCTGGCTTGTACTTCACGTCAGGATATACGTTTTTGACAAAGGGTAAGTGCTTGTAGATTTCCTTGACGCGGAGGAAGTCCTTATAGCTTTTAATCTCCATGCTCTTTGGCAGCTTGACTACGTCTATTACAACTTTTCTAAACGCTTTAAGCCTAGCTAGGCTCTTGAACCCGAACTGGAAGTTAAGCTTTTCGAGCATCTGCTTATTCGCTGGTGACTCTATAGCCCTTTTATCATATACTACTATGATCTTGTCTGGTACAATGTTCTCGGCAAAAGCCTTGCGGATATTGTCGCCAATGTCGCTTGATTTTCCGGTTACACTCATTGTATGCAGCGAAGGTAGTGGAATATCCTTGAGGGTTTCTGGCCTAATAGGGCTATTTGTATAGCTTGTTGCTCCCACGATCGACACAATAGGCGATAGCATACTCATTAGAAATATTGCTAGCGTAACTGATAGAAGGACTTGTTTAAAGATTCGAGAACCCACCTTTAGCACCAATATACTGGGGATTAGCCGCGATGCCCATATAAATAAATTGTGGTTGAACAATTATATAACATAGACAGTTGAGCATGAGCTAGCTAGAATTGCTAGTGCGGTGCAGCCGGGTTTTATCGGAGCCGGCCAACTACTATTAGCTTATACCATAATTTCATGAATCTATATAATTATTAAGTATTTTATGTCTACAATGACACTAAAGAGGATAGAATTTAGAAAAACCGTGTCTACTGTGTGGCCCCCTAGGGGCTCCACTGCCCCTCCGGGGGCAGTTCCCCGGGGGGCTTTGGCGCCCCTCTTGGGGGCTGGGGTCCTCTCTCTGGCCCGCACCTCGAGACTTGCCGAGCCTTTTGGGAGAGGCTTCCCCTTTTCGCTGAGCTTTAAGTTAGTTGTTTGTTGTTGGTATTGTGTATGTGAAGTACATTGCCCAGTTTCCGTGGCAGCCGCATCCGCAGTGGCAGTGACTAAACGGTTCTCCTTTTGCCCATGCTGTTTCCTGTTTACTGCATATTGGCTTGGCTAGTGCTCCTACTGTCATATCGCCGTATCCTAGTTTGAATTCTTTTGGTAAGCCATAGTAGTATCCATAGTAGTATGGTGTATACTCTATGAATGTTGCCGCTGGCCCACCTACTGTCATTGAGAATACTTTGTTCTTTGTGTGAGAGATGTGTGCTGAGGTCATTATTGGGCCTAGTCCTCCATGCCTTATAGCCATTCCGGTCACGTAGTTCGGTCCATGTGGAGTGCCTATATACGTGGCAGTCATGGTTGCCACGTCTATTATGTACATTCCGCGTGGCTGTGCCTTACTATCATAATTGCTCCAGGCATATAATGTGCCACTTGCGGTGAACACTATGTCTGCACCTTGGAAGTTGAAGGGCTTGCCCAGGTAGGTTACTCCGCCCATGTCTTTTGCCTTCATTCTTCTCAAGTTTATTACGTAGAGGTGGTTGGTGTCTTGGCTTGCTACCCAGAGTTCGCCGCTGGGCGAGAATGCTGCTAGTACTACTCCGTTGGCTAGGTTTGTTACTTTGCCTAGGTCTTTCCACTTACCGGTTCGGGGGTCTATCTTTGCTATATGATGGCTGTAGCGATCAATCGCGTAGATATACTTACCGTCTGGAGTGGCTGCTAGGGCGTCTATCTGGTCAAAGACTGGGGCCGGCAAGTGGGTTATGAAGTCTAGGAGGACTCTCTTCGCGAAGTCGTCTACACTGTACCTGTATATGTTTGCGCCTTTACTATCATTTCCTGTTTGCCCTGTATCGCTTAGATACATTGTCTCCCTATATGGCTCTTTCCACACGGTCTTCATTACCACTGCATGTGCTGCTATGTAGACGGTGTCTCCTGGCTTAGCACCGATATCCTTTAGTGGTATTGTATAGGTTACTGCTGTTGTGGGTGGATTGTGTACTGCCTTATAGGGGAACTTGCCTGGCACTGGGTTACCTTTTTTCGTGTGTGGAATATCGTCGAGGCTCTTGGCAACTGCTAGATGGGTTTCAACCATGCTCCATTTAGGCGAAGCCGTGATAAGGTAGGTGACGTAGAGGTTCTCGCCATCACTCCAAACCCTTACCTCGCCAACCTTGGTGTGCTGGGCCGCAATGAGGTCAGTCACATAGACATTGTTGCTATTATTATCTGCAAAAACTATATGCGTGAGGGCCACAGCTCCTGCAAAGAGGAGAAGGGCCAGAGAGAGGACTCCTATACGGAAGAGACTATTTTCCACTTATACGGTCTCCTCGCACGTACTCACTTACTAGTAGAGGAATAGCAAGTATATAAGGCTTTTTATAAACTATATACATGACTAAAATAATAATAATTAGGAATTATTATTAGAAAGAAGAATTCTCTGAAAACTTACTATTATTAGATGAGCTTGAGGTTAGAATACTTTTCTAAAGTCCTCCGCGTATTTACCTGCTCTAGGAGGTGCTTATAGTTGCGAGCCATTGTTACTGGTGCCGCCGGGTTTATTGGTAGCCACCTTGTTGATCGGCTTCTAGAAGAGGGATACACAGTTATCGGTATAGATAACTTATCTGCAGGCCGTCTAGAGAACCTAGACAATGCTATAGGATCTCCTAGCTTTAGATTCATTAGAGGCGATCTACTGAGGCCAGACGAGTGGCTCGAAGCATTCAGAGATGTCGATATTGTTTTCCACTTAGCTGCGAACCCGGAGGTTCGGCACAGCGTCCGGGAGCCCCTAGACCACTACCACCAGAACGTTACCGTCACCATGCACGTATTAGAGGCCGCTCGTCAAAATAATGTAAAACTCGTTGTCTTCGCCTCTTCGAGCACCGTTTATGGTGATCCCGAGAAGATCCCAACACCCGAAACTCACCCCCTTAGACCGATAAGTATATATGGTGCTACAAAGGCTGCTGCAGAAACCATGTGTCTAACCTATGCAAGGCTCTACGGGATGAAGTGTCTTGTGCTGCGCTACGCTAATATCGTGGGGCCTCGGCTCCGCCACGGTGTAATCTACGACTTCATAATGAAGCTTAAGGAGAACCCGATGATGCTGGAGATTCTTGGCGACGGGTCGCAGAGGAAGAGCTACCTGTATGTTGATGACGCTGTGGAGGCGACGCTGAGGGCTGTGGAGCACGTGCTCGAGGCGGGGAAGCGGGAGGAGGTCTATAACGTGGGGAATACTGACTGGGTGACTGTCAGGGAGATAGCGGATATTGTTGTTGAGACTATGGGGCTCCGGTGCGTGGAGTACGTCTATAAGCCCGCGACGCCGGACGGCAGGGGCTGGCCGGGCGATGTCAAGCTCATGCTCCTAGACATAGTGAGGATAAGGAGGGACACTGGGTGGGAGCCGAGGATGAACAGCAGGGAGGCTGTGAGGAGGACTGCTGAGGCACTCCTAGGAGAGCTGGGCAGAGCACATGTTGGGGGGCATCATGGTAGACCCTCGAGGGTCCATGATAGGTTCTCTTCCTAACTACATATCTTAGCTGTAATCGATTTATGGGTTCTTGTTGGGCAGTGTTCCTCGGGCTGTGCCTGGGGGCCTGGTAAGGGTATCGGTGGTTCTGCCGGTATTTAGGCCTAGGCTGAGGTACTTTAGGATATCGATTGATAGCTTGTTGAACCAGTCTTTCGACGACTACGAGGTTATTATACTTTATGACGGTTATAGGTCGGATAGGAACTATAGGTTTGTATAGGTATCATTATTATATAATGCGATTTTACTCCATATAATCAACGCCTATTGAGACGCTAAACAAAGGGCTAATAAAACGCTATAGGTCACTCCATCTGAGTTCTAGTCTCAAAAGCATATTATGATGCCTTGTCTTAATATTGACTTTTTATGGATGCTGGTAAAAATAGAAGTTCTTGGAAGGGCTTTAACGATTACGCAGGAGAGATGCAATGAGGAACAGAATACGTATTGTAATGATTCATCTAAATCGGATTGATAAGCCGCGCACCGGAGGAGAATATGTGTACCGGGTCATTTATGAAGAGCTTGTACGCAGAGGCTATGAGGTCGTAAATATATCCAGTTCTATGATATCGAAGTGGCTGAGTAGATATGATACGCAGCTGCCCCGTTTTATTAAGGGAGCTTTAAGGATAGCTCTTGAACCATTTATTAAGGTTTTTTGCCTGGCTTCTTCTCTATACTATTTTGGCGGCTCAAGACATGTTGTTATTACTTCTGCTTCGCCTGATTTTCCGGTATTTGGTGACCTTACTTATCATCAGCCGCCAGCCGGTATAGAGTTCTGGAAGAAATCGCCTTCATCATTATATGAACATGTGTCTAATGCTATTAATGCTGTACTTAACCCGGTATGGAATCTCTCCAAGAAGATGATGATCCATATAAGCAATAGCTATTTCACTGTACAGCTCGTCAGGAAGCTATATGGAGTAAACTCTATCGTTATTTATCCGCCTGTTCCCCTTCGAAAGATACTTATATATAGGAATCGTAACAAGCCGCGAGAGAACTGTATACTTGTAAACAGACTTATCCTTGAAGGCGGCGCGTTGCTTCTTCCACTTATAGCTAAACATCTTCCAAGCAGTATGAGACTGGTAATAATAGGGCGTATGGATTATGCAGGCAAAAGAGTTCTAAAGGAACTTAAGAGGATCGGGGTAAAATTTACTCATCTCGGCTTCGTCGATGAAGAAACTAAGAACGAGCTATTGCACAGATGTATGTTCTTTCTCCATCTCGGGGTTAACGAGACTTTCGGGATAAGTGTCGTGGAGGCTATGGCGGCTGGGGCTATACCGGTGGCTCATCGAAGCGGCGCGGTGCCAGAATATCTCCCGGCTGAGCTCACGTATCTTTATCCGAGGGAGGCTGCTGACAGGATAAGGGACTTGTTGTCGCGTAGTAGGCGTGAGCTCGAGGAGCTGAGAGAACGGCTTCAGCGGAGGGCAGCCATGTTCCGGGAAGAGGTTTTCCGGGAAAAGATAGCGCGCCTCGTGGAGAAGATCGCGGAGGAGAAGACACGAGCCTAGGCATAAGAGGCGGGTTGGGTCAGGCATCGTTGTAGTTGCTAAAGGCTTTAGAGTAGATCCCTGGTGTAAATGTGTACCGTATTGGAGCCTTAGCGGTGACTAGATGGGATGCGTGAGCGTAGGGCGTGTATTGTTCATAACTCGCTGAACATTACTGGCGGCGGCGAGCGCTTAGCAATGGCCGTCCTCGAGGCGCTCAAGGAGCTCGGGTACCGGGTGCTGTTGATCACTACCGAGCCTACCAACTGGGCTAAGGTTGACCGCGTCTATGGTGGCCGGGCGCCCCGGCCCGACGAGGAGTACAGTGTCCTACCCTTCCCCGTGAGGACCTTCGGCATCTATATGAGGCTTCTCTCTGCTCTAGGGCTCCTAGTCAATAGGAAGAAGTGCAGCCTAACAATCAATACTCATGGCGATACTCTTCCTCTGTCAACAGACATAGTCTACATGCACTTCCCGACGTTCGCTATTCTCCGCGAGACGCCGAGCGCGGCGAAGTACTCTAAGTCGTTGTTCTGGAGGCTCTACTTCGCCCCCTACGAGACCATACAGGGCTATATGGCTAAGAGGATGCGGTGGCGTGTCCTGCTCACGAACTCGGAGTACTCGAGGGACGTGATTAGGCGCCATATCGGAGCGGAGGCTATAGTGGTGTATCCGCCGGTGAACATAGACGAGTTCTTGGAGGCTGGTAGGACGCCGCCGGAGGAGCGGGAGGATATTGTGGTTGCCTGTGGAAGGTTTACGCCGGAGAAGCGCCACGAGCTAGTGATCGAGGTCGCCAAGTACTTGACAGACGTGGAGTTCCATATTGTAGGTGCTACAAGCGGGAAAGTGTCACCGCCATACATTGCGAGGCTGCGGAAACTCATAGAGAAGTACAAGTTGCACAACGTGAGGCTCCACGTTGATTATCCGCGCAGAGACCAAGTCAAGCTATACTCTAGGGCAAAGGTCTACATACACGCGATGATAGGGGAGCACTTCGGCATAGCAGTTGTAGAGGCCATGGCAGCAGGCCTAGTGCCCGTGGTACACAGGAGCGGGGGGCCATGGAACGACATAACGTATCATGGAAGATACGGCCTAGGCTACAACACGGTAGAGGAAGCCGTAGAGGCAGTAGAGAAGGCCCTCAAAGACTACCCGAGGCTGAGCAAAAAGGCGCAAGCCAGGGCCATGGAGTTCTCCCACGAGAGGTTCAAGGAACGATTCAAACACATAGTACAACTCCTAGACCACGAGGCATAAACAAGGCGACGAAGAGCAAGGTAGGGCATGAGATCGCCTCCCGGATATGTCGCATTTAGGTTCAGCGCTGTTCTCGCTTCCTCACAGCCTAGCATGCCCGGCGTAAAACACGATTCTGCTAGACGTCCTTGTACCAGCAGCACGGCTTGTTTCAAAGCACTCCCTATCCTCCCTATAAGGCAGGGCTCGCACAATATAGGTAGGGATTTCTCTGGATTTGTCCCTTACAATTTCTCTTCCAAGGAGCCTTGCTGAGCACACGTTGAGCACGAGGCTAGGAAGCTGGGAGTACCAGTAACGGAGTACGTGGTTGAGGCGCTTCTGCAAGGGCTTGATCCCGAGGAGAGGGCATAGGAGTACTTGGAGGCTACTACGTGGTTCCCGGAGGAGGCGGGCCGCGGAGAAACTGTGGGGTGCTGTAGCATCGGCTGTGAAGGCTTACGCGTTGTGGAGGGAGGGTAGGAGACTGGCGAGCCACAGAGAGCTATGGGAGTACAAGGATTGCGTCGCGGAAGAGCTTGGGGCATGGGTTCGCTTCGTGTTCCAGCGTGCAGCCGGGCTCCACACCTGCTGCTTCTACGAGGAATAGGGCACGAGGAACGATGTTGAGGACGTGTACCCTGAGGTAAAGAAGCTAGTAGAAGCCATAAAGGAGAAGGTGCAAGCAAAGTGACGAAGTCGCCAGCACGCCCTATAGGTACCAGCATAAACCATTATTGCCTAGTTGCAAGGAGGCTGAAAGAGCCTCTGGTGAGAGTTTTAGGGACTATTTTAGCCCATACCTATGTGTTTAAGAATTGTGGCTAGCAATTTCTCTGTGTTCTCCTCCACGGTGTTATTTACTGTGTCTAGTTCTAGGTCCGGGTTCTCGGGTGGCTCGTAGGGGTCGCTTACCCCGGTGAAGTGCTTGATCTCTCCCCTCAAGGCCTTCTTGTACAGCCCCTTTGGGTCTCTGCGGATGCACTCCTCGAGGGGGCATTTGACGTAGACTTCTAGGAACGGTATACCCTCTTCTTCTACTATCCTCCGGACCTCTGCTCTGACTTCGCGATACGGTGAGACGAAGCTACAGAGCACTATTACGCCGTTCCTTGCCAGCAGCCTCGCTATCCACGCGACTCGGTGGAGGTGGCGCCTCCTCTCCTCCCTCGTGTAGCCCGCGTCGGGGTTGATTGTTTTCCTTACCCAGTCGCCGTCGAGAACCTCTACCCGGTACCCCATTCTGCGCAGCTTCTCCGCCGCCCTGGTTGCTAGCGTGGTTTTGCCGCTCCCCGGTAACCCGGTGAGCCAGACCACTACGCCCCTCTCAAGGCACCTTGTCTCAGCCATTCTTGGGGAACCCGGGGGTACGTGTGGGGATTGAGGTATCTTATAGGCTCCTGTACCTCAGGTGCTCATCTAGCACGGTGGGCGCTACAATACCCAGCTTAGCCGTAAATCTATTCCAGCATGGCGATAAGTGCCTTAGCCGCTATAGACGTTGTTCTTATATACATGGGGCCCGGATACTGGTAATTGGTGCATGGTGCTTGTCTACGGCGGTGTTGTCTGTAAGGGTTAGTCGTAGGCTTAAGGAGGAGGCTGAGAGGCTCGGCATAGATATCCGGCGTGTCGTGGAGAAGGCATTGGAGGAAGAGGTTCGGCGAGCCAAGATGGAGAGGTTTAGGAGGCTTATGAAAGAGGCTCTTGAATCCATGGATGTCTCTGAGGAGGAGTGGGTGAAGACTATTAGGGGGATACGTGAGGAGAGGTAATCCTCCTTGGCAAAGTACTTGTTAGACGCTTCAGCTATTTACCCCCTCGTTCTCAAGCTCAGGGAGAAACTACTTCTCTACACTAGCTCCTTTGCTGTTCTCGACTTAACGTTCTACGAGGTTGGCAACGCTATTTGGAAAGAGTATCGCAGGGGAAGGATAAAGAACCCTTTAAAGACCGCAATACTCTTCAAAGAGGTTCTTGGAGCCGTACAAGTAGTCAGCATCGAGGGAGCTATTGACAAGGTTGCTGAGCTAGCGATAAACGAGAACCTAACGTTTTATGATGCATCTTACCTATACGTTGCCCGTAGTCGCGGGTACCGCCTTGTAACTGAAGACAAGGAGCTAAAGAAGTACCCGGAGTCTATAAGCACGGAGCAACTTCTCGCAGAACTATCCTAGCCACGGAGAACTTTGAACTACTAATTTACCCTCTCCTCAGGCGTGACAGCGCGGCTCGTATCAATGGGTCTGCGAAGACGTAGTGGTCCCCGGTCTTTCTCTATGAAGCCGTAGTCTCTTAGCTCTCTGAGATATCTCGTGAACTGGCTATTGTTTAGCCTCCGTCCTATCCTTGTCTCCAGGCATGTCTTGAGCTGGCTCCACGTGTGAGCGGCGACTTCCCTACCCTGCAAATACCCTTGACAACTATCATCTTGTCATCTCGTCCCTCAAGCCCTTTACGAAGAGGCGGAGCACGTCCTCGTAGTCATAGAACTCGCTGGGATTCTCCCTGATCCCTAGCCTGAATAAAGCAAGTTACGCCCCTGTAACCAGGTTACACCCCCTGTAACTTATCTAGCCTCTGCAAACCACGAACCGATACACAGCTACAGCAACCAGCACTGCTACTAGTGCTCGCTTTGCAGCCTCGGGGCTTGTATTGTGCAGCGCCTTTGCAGCGAGGGGTGTTGAGGCCAGGGCGCCTAGCGATAACATGGTGGTGAGGCTCCAGTCTATGTGGCCGCTGGCCGCGTATGTCGCGGCTACTGCTAGGAAGCTTGGGAGCTTCGTGACCGGGGTCAGGGCGATGGCGGCGCGGGTTCCTAGGCCTAGCTTCTTCTTCGCGAGAACCATGAACGCGCTATAGCCGCCACCTATCACTGCCTTGTAGGCTCCTGCGGCGAAGCCGTAGAGAAGCGGCACGAGGCCGGGCTTCTCAGTGCCTCTGCCCTCCTCTTCGTCGCGGGTCGCTGCTAGGAGGGCTGCTAGGCCCAGGAGCCCGACCGGGTAGATGAGGAGAGCTGCTTCACGCCGAAGCTGTGAGAACAGTGAGCCTGCCACGACGGCGCCTAGGAGGGAGGAAAATGAGAGCCCAAGGATAATTCTCTGGGTCCCGGGATTGCGCCTAGCTTCCTCGGTGTTGCCGTGGCGCTGATGAGCACGGAGCGCCGGGGCAGCTGTCACGACCTGGGCTAGGGCTGCTGCTCCGGACACGGCTCTAGGATCCATGGCTAGGAGGCCTACGAGCACTAGGCTGGCGACAAGGCCAAAGCCTGCCGCGAACCCGTAGTCGAGTAGGCCTGCGAGGAACCCGGTCGCGGCATAGAGCACTAGTTGCCCTAGGGACGGCAAGAAGCTTCACGGCCTCCCCCGGCATTAATTAGATCTAATTACGACTCGCTACAGCACTCATTAATAAAATTTAATTAATGGAGCTATGACAAGACCCTCCCGGGAAACAGAGCCTTGGATGAACGGGCTGCTTCTAGGAGGACGAGGTACACGACGGTCTCTATCCCGGTCACGCTTTACGAGAGGATAAAGAAGCTCATAGAGGGGACGGGGTTCACTAGTGTCTCACAGTTCGTCACCTATGTCTTGAGAGAGGTCGTTGCTGAGATGGAGGAGGAGAAGCTGAGGAGCGAGGTCGTCTCCGAGGAGGAGAAGCAGGCTATTATTGAGAGGCTTCGGAGGCTGGGCTACATCTAGCCCCCCATGCTCTAGAACATGGTTGCTCGAGGTGATTGGTTGGATGGTTTCGCGCCCTCATGGAGGTAGGCTGGTTGACCGCACTGTTGCTGATAGGCGTAGGCAGCGCCTCCTAGAGGAGGCGAGGGAGCTTCCCCGGGTAGTGCTCGGGGCCGGCCTGGCGGCGGACGTAGCTAACATTGCCCACGGCGTCTATAGCCCCTTGGAAGGCTTCCTCGTGCAAGAGGACTATCTGAGCGTCCTCGACGATATGAGGCTGAGCAACGACATCCCCTGGACGATACCCATTGTGCTGGACGTATCTCCGGACGAGATAGCAGGGGTGAGGGAGGGGGACGACATCGCGCTGTATCATCAGGGGGAGCCGCTCGCCCTTATGAGGGTTGAGGAGATCTATGGCTGGGACAAGAAGGAATACGCCGCCAAAGTGTTCAAGACCACCGACGCCGAGCATCCCGGCGTACGGAAGACCATGGGGAGGAAGGAGCTCCTAGTCGGCGGCCCGGTAGACTTACTGCGAGACCTGCCGGAGCCATTTGAGAAGTATAGGCTGTGGCCCAAGGAGACGCGTGTACTCTTCGAGGCGAGGGGCTGGAAGACCATAGCTGCTTTCCAGACGCGTAACGTGCCCCACCTCGGCCACGAGTATGTCCAGAAAGCAGCGCTCACTTTCACCGACGGGCTCTTCATAAACCCGCTTGTGGGGTGGAAGAAGCCCGGCGACTACAGGGACGAGGTCATAGTAGCGGCGTACGAGGCGCTCATAAAGCACTATTATCCGAGAGAAAGCGTAGTGTTCAGCGTGCTGAGGATGGAGATGCGCTACGCCGGGCCCAGGGAAGCGATACACCACGCCATCGTGAGGAAGAACTTCGGGGCAACCCACTTCGTAGTAGGCAGGGACCACGCCGGCGTAGGAAACTACTACGGCCCGTACGAGGCGTGGGACTTGTTCAGAGAGTTCCCGGACCTGGGCATAACCCCGCTGTTCGTAAGGGAGGCGTTCTACTGCAAGAAGTGCGGCCAAATGGTTAACGAGAAGATATGCCCCCACGGTGAAGAGTACCGGGTACGGATAAGCGGCACAAAGCTACGAGAAATGATAAAGCGTGGAGAAAAGCCGCCAGAGTACATGATGCGCCCCGAGGTAGCAGAGGTGATCCTAAGCCACCCTAACCCATTCATAACCGAGGACGAGGCACAGCAATAACTTCCCTTCCTAATTGTTTTCCAATACCGTGTTTCCGAAAGGTGCGATTGTTTTTGAGCGACGAGCTAGTAGCAAAGCTTAAGCGCAGAGCCAAGGGCTTCCTCCGCGAAGCAATCTAGAGACCCATGTGGTTGAACACGAAGAGGCAGCTAGGTTCCTTGGACGGGGTAGAGCTATTCGGATAAGGTGAGCACCGTGATAATCCCGGAAAAATGTGAACAAGCAATAACTATTATCCTTGGAGCCAGGAAGGTGCTCGTTGTTCATCACTGGGATGCTGACGGCGTGGCCTCGGCAGCGCTTCTCGCGAGGAGGCTCGGAGGGAGGCTCGTCGGCACAGATGTACCAAGGATAGGCGTCTACACCGCCGAGGCAGTACCCGAGCCGCCTAGGGATGCTCTTCTAGCTGTGCTTGACTATGGGATCCCCGGGCAAGAGTACGACAAGCTCGTAGAGAGGACCAACACGCCTATAGCCGTGGTCGACCACCACGCTGTGGAGCCGCCTAGGAGGCTAAGCACTTACTGCAACCCTGTAGCGCTCAAGAAGGGCTCTGAGAGGGACTATCCGGGTAACAGCCTCCTCGTCTACAAGTTGCTAGGAGAACCCCGAGACACTGGAGACAGGTTCCTAGCAGCCCTAGGCGTTGTAGGTGATCTCGAAGCCTTCCTCAAAGCTGGGAGAGAGCACCCAGGCCTAGCCCTGGCCGAGGAGCTGCTAAAAGAGACTAATGTCTCGCTCGAGGAGGCTGGCCGTCTTGCTAGGAGTATTGATTCTTGCTACCGGCTGCTAGACTACAGTTGTCTTCGCTACGCTGTTAGAAGGCTTGCCGAGGATCCTCTTGGAGCGCTGAACGATAGGGTGCTCGGCGAGGCCCTTGCAAAGGCAGAGAAAATAGTAGAAAAGGCCCTCGGGTCTCTGGAGAAGCTCTACAAGGACGAAGCCATAGCTGTTTATTGGCTGAGCCTTGACGCTTATGTGACGAGCGCCATCGGGAGGAGGCTTGCAGCAGAGAACCCTGACAAGGTAATGGTCCTGGCACACTATATGCCGAGGGAAAAGAGAGGCTACGTCTACATTAGGAGTGTCTCCAAGGAGCTCGTTGGCCTGGCTAGGTTTCTCCGAGAAAGAGGGGTGAAGCCAGGCGGCAAGACCAACGTGGTTGTAGTAGAGTTCAGCAATAAGGACCAAGCAGAGGAAATAATCAATGCAATAACCAGTTATCTCCGAGGGGACACGAAAATAAATAGAGTAACTAGCTGATAAGCCCAATCCCATTATTTAGTCAAATGCACCAAGTATAGGAGCGTTATTGGCGTCTTTAGGCCTTTTATACCGGTGTTCAAGGATGGGGCTATGGGTTTTCCGGGTTGGCTAGAAGAGTGTTCATACTAGGCCTTGATTCTCTGCCGCCGAGGGTTTTGTACGAGGAGGGGCACAAGTGGTTCCCCTACATCAGCCAGCTCGTTGAGGACGGGCAACGATACCATATGCGTACATGTCACCCTCCGATAACCGTTCCCGCGTGGATGGTGATGTACACCGGGAAGACGCCGGGAGAGCTAGGGATCTACGGGTTCCGCCACCGCAGGCCGGGAGAGTTTAGCTACTATATTGTGAACAGCAAGTACATCCGCTACCCAACACTATGGGAGGATGCTGGCCGGAAGGGGCTGCGCGTCGGAGTATACGGTGTGCCCCCGACATATCCGCCGAAGCCAGTACACGGCTTCATGGTCACCGACTTCACTACACCGGGGCCGGATAAGCCCTACACCTTCCCGCCCTGGCTCCGCAAGGAGCTGGAGAACGCAACCGGGCCAACAGTATTCGACATTGTTTACCGGAGCCACGAGAAGAGCAAGGTGGCCAAGGAGCTCTTGCACATGCTCGACAACCACCTCCGACAAGTAGAGTACCTTGCTACGCGGAAGCAGTGGGACCTATTCGCATACGTAGAGATAAGCGTTGACAGGGCGCACCACGCCTTCTGGAAGTACTTCGACGAGACACACCCACGCTACGAGTATCACCCGGAGTACAGCAGGGTCATACCCGAGGTGTATAGGAGGATAGACGAGTGGTTCGAGAAGCTCCACGAGAAGCTGCCGAGAGACACCGTGGTAGTAGTCGTGAGCGACCACGGGATCAAGGCCATGAAGGGAGCGTTCGCTATTAATCAATGGCTGGTGGAGCAGGGCTACCTGAAGCTAAAAGCAGACCCAAGGGAGCTGAAGCCCGGAACCGATCTACGGGAAGACATGATTGACTGGGAGCACACAGTAGCATGGGCATGGGGAGGATACTATAGCCGCGTATTCATAAACCTCAAGGGAAGGGAGAAGAAGGGCGCCGTGGAGCCAAAATACTACGAGGAGACAGTCAAGCAACTGAGACAAGACATCGAGAAGATACGGGGCCCCAGCGGCGAGCAATGGAAGAACATGGCCTACAGACCCACAGAGCTCTACCCCGTGGTTAACGGCGACGCACCAGACCTAATGGTGTACCTAGACGACCTATGGTGGCGCCCAGCAGGAACCCTAGGATGGCCCACAAACTATCTCTCCGAGAATGACCGGGGTCCCGACGACGCAGTACATGACTGGATAGGAGTATATAGCGTCTATGACCCCGAGGGAACCCTTGACAAGGGCTTCAAAGGCGAGATGCAGATAATAAGCATAAGGAAGCACCTCGAGGAAATAATTTTTCAGAAAAGCTAGCGCAGAACCTAAAACGCCTACAAAAACCAGCTAGAGAAGGGAGGATCCAGGCCTTGGCGGAAAAGATACAGGTAGAGATAAGGAAAGATCTCTACGAGAAAGCACAGAAATTCATAGAGGAACAAGGCGGCTTCAACAGCGTAGAGGAACTAATAGAGTTCCTCCTAGAGGAAGCGCTTAGCACGGAGGAGCCAAGCGAGCAACTCAGCAAAGAAGATGAGGAGAAGGTCAAGGAGAGGCTAAGAGCCCTAGGTTATATCTAGAACTAGGGAACTAGTAAAGAGGCCCGGGGGCTCTCCCTCCCCTCCGGGGAACCATGTTTTAGCAAAGCACTATCAATGCAATCGATGCATTTCTATCTTCCCTAGCAAGAGCCTCAGCACCGATTATTCGGCTTATCAACGTCCACAAGATCGCTGTGCTTGCAATATCCTACGCTCCACAAGACCCCTTGATTTGATAAGCCTCGCTGAGCGGTTTCGCGGTAGCGTCTCTCTTGCAACCTCTTCATGGCCGTCAGCCGCTACTACACACATTCTCTTAGCCCATGCTCTAGCTTCGACGTCATCGCCTCCGGCAAGCTGCCGCTATCTAGCTATTTTTCGCGAGGCTTCTTCGTCGTTGCAGTCTTCATAGCCAATTGACGGCCCTCAGTACACCAGCGTGCTTCTCCTCACAGTCATCGGTACTTATTCCTTGTAATCGTTGAAGGTTCGTTGTTCTGCATACTTTCTAAGCATCGCTTGTAGATCAGTATCTGCTCGCCTATCCTCTGCCCTTACTCTCCGAATCCTTGCTCCTCCCTTTCATCGCCCTTTCTTGGCTCGGGGAGGCTTTTTGCGCCGAGGGAGACGGCAATGGCGCAGGCCGGTGACGTGGCTAGCAATGGCGTAGTTTTTGGGTAACCTATGTAATCATGAATGCTATGGCCGCTTTTGTTGCGTGAGGCAAGGTCACGTGCTACTAGAATTAGGCTATAATGTTATGTAAGTAGTTGTGCCTCATAGGTTTCGGAGAATGATGCGGACTTTGTGGCTTGTAAAAGATGACTGGTTTATGGAAAATTTATGGAATGATGTGTTTCTGATGCCTTATTCCCCGGAGGGGTTTAGGTGTCCCCGGGTTCCCACCCGTTTACTTTATAGGTCTCGGTGGCTGTATTTATGCTTAGTGGGTTTCGGGTAGGATTCATGTCGGGTTCGCTGCCTTGACTATGTAGGTGAGCTGGAGCCTCGTGCCCGCTAGGGCTGCTCTGGCTAGTCCGCTGCATAGCTGCGGGCGTAGGGGCTCAAGGATCTCTGCTAGTACTGCTTCTCTGCCCCCGGGTAGCTCCACGATGACGTCGTGTAGGGGGAGCTCTATCTCTGCCACTGCGTAGCCCGTGGGGAGGCACGGCGGCGGCTCCTTGCACGGCTCCTTTGGGAGGCAGGGGGTCTTCCTAGCGTACTGGGCTGTGTCAACCAGTAGCTGGTCGGTAAGGGTCTCGGGTGGTAGTTTTTCCAGGATGTCTCGTAGGGGGCTGGGTAGCTCGTAGTAGGCCCTTATCCTCTTGTCCTGGATGAGCCTCGTCGCGGCCCTCGCCAAGCAATAGTAGTGTTCGAGCACGCTTCCGCTCACCGCGCCGAGGAGGCATCGGTCCCGCCTCTCCGGGCACCCGGGTAGCCTCGTCTTCTCCTCTGCCCCCAGCCCTCTCAGCTCCTCCAAGACGTCCCCGTCCACCGCGTCAACTGGGAGCGAGACTGATGCCGCGTAGAGCAGGGTTGCTTCCTCGCTGTAAGGGGGAATAGTCTTCAGCAAGGCGTCTAGGAGGCTACCGAAAAGCTCTAGCGCCACGTGGTTCTCTCCGCTAGGCTCCTCGGTGGCGGGGCCGCTGCCCTCCTGTCTAGCCGCCTCGCCTTCTGCGCCGAGCCGCTTAGCTATCTCGGCGGCGTAGCCACGTATCGCACCTATTAGCTGGAGGGGCTCTGTCTCCTCCTCCACGACCCTTATGCCCCGGGTAGCCAGGGTCAAGGGGAGCCCGTCGCTCAGCCTTGCCAGGAGGAGCTTCAGGTTATCGACTCCTATCCCGAGGACCTCGTGGTAGAAGCCAGCGAGGCTACCCAGGGGGTAGCGGGGCCTCCTCCACTCCTCTGGCCGCAGCCCGCCCAGAAGCATCTCTGCGTAGTACTCGTTGCGGACGAGCTCGGAGAGGTCGCGGCCAACAAGGCTGGATACAAGGCTGCGCCTAAGCGAGAACAGCTCATCCACCGCCACGACTATCTCCGAGGCGCGCTCACGCAGGAAAGCAGTAAGCCTACCCAGGACGCGTACACCCCGAGAGACAAAGAAGTGCAACAAGGAGCCTCAATTAAGGCTACGGAGCCCCTGCGCCGCCGGGGGAAGAGGGCCTCGGTGGCGGCAGGCCCGTTCATCACCCACCAGGGGGCTCGCCGGCATGGGTCTCGTTGATCCCAGAATCTCACAGGCCCCAGTAACCAAGTAGTTTCTACACGCCCCTTATTCCCCTCCTTGTTGAGCCCCGGAGCCGAAGGGATCCCAGGCAAACACCACGCTATGTATCCAAAGCGTGGATACTTACTTAAACTGCGCATACTAAGAAATCATTCTGACACGGGGTGTTTATCCCACCATGCTCCACATAGTTGTTGAGACCCAGAGCACTAGTGGATTCCGCGTCGAGGCGAGGGCCCGGAACCACGTAATGATGCTTGACGAGCCGAGGGAGCTGGGTGGCACCGATGAGGGGCCCAGCCCGCTCGAGGCCTTGCTGGGCGCGCTCGCAGCCTGCATAACCATGGTTACGAGGCTCCACGCTACGCGCAGGGGCATAGAGGTGGGCCTCGTAGAGGCACGGGCAGAGGCTGACGTCGATCCTCGGGGCTTCGTTGGGAAGGCGAAGCCCGGGCTCCAGAACATCCGGCTAACCATACGCGTCCAGGGCAAGGCCCCGAAAGAGGTCCTTGAGAAACTGGTCCGGGAGGCGGAGAAGTGCTGCCCGGTAGCCGACACGCTTCGCTCAGAAACACCGATTAGCCTAGAGATAAGGGTCGAAGAAAGTAATCCCTAAACCCCAGAAACCGGTCCCTCAATACTTACGGTGTGTCTGAGAGAAAAACCCGCCAGGTAGGAATCACAACGCGCCCAGGCACAGAGGGCTGTGAAGAAGTGCTTTTCTGCCGACACGCCGGCCCTCCGTGGGGATCGCTTGCCGCACGGAGCCCGTGGAGAAGAGGGATTCTGCTCAGCAGTGATGACCCCACCCTTGCCCGACGCCCAGGGGCTTCGTGGGGTGGGGGTATTGTGCCGCGGTTTGCTGAGCTGCCTGCCTCCCCGCGGCTAGGGCTCTATGAATGCTCTTGACTCCTCTTCTATTTGTTTGAGCACCCGTCTCTTTATCCAGGGCGGCTCGACGGGGACTAGTGAGTCTATCTTCTCGGCTAGCTCTGGGCTAATCCTGATATCGCCTTCTACGAGCATCCTCGTGAAGGTCTTTGTGGCTAGGTAGGAGGCGTATACTCGGTCGTTGCCTGTACGGGACTGGCCTGCAGAGGCTAGCTCGTAGAGGGTCTTGTAGACGAGCTTGACGTGGCCACGGGTGTGGAGGCTGAGGTAGGCTCCCCGTGCACCCTTCCCAGCCAAGGAGTACAGAGTCTCCATTATCCTGGCAGGTATAGCTACGAACACGTTCTTCTCAAGCCGCGTCACGGCCGGCATGGCGTGCCAGGCGGCGCGGTGTATTAGCACTGCTAGGGCTCCCTGCACGCTCCCGCTCTCCTCTCCGCGCCTAGATGAAACCGGGGAGCCGCTGAGCTGTACTACTTGGAGCCCAGCGCCCTTCCTATAAGTATAGAATATTGATAGGCTGCCTATGCCGAGGAGCCGGGCAGCCTTGAGGAACCACTCTGCCACTAGGCCAGCCTCCTGGGGTTCGAGAACCCTAGTGGGGCTGAACACGGCTACTTCTCTCACGAAGAGGAACGCGGGGAGCACTATCACACCTATGATGCCCGCGACTATCGCCGCCGCCGCTACACTGATCCCCGCTGCAACGAGTACCGCGAACAGCCCAAGCGATACGAGGCCCGAACCTATATCCGGTCTTGGCGGCAGCCGCCTAGACCTGATAACTCATCACCTAGCGTATACCCGGGGGTACGAGTCCCCCAATATGTTGAGGGAACGGTTGCCTAGAATTAAGTGTTGTCATGAACAAGTGTACTAGAGGGAAACCAGTAGAACCGCTTACCCGCCGCGTATAGGGAAGGAGCTGCTTTGCTAGGGGAGACCAGCCCTAGGTGTAGCGGTGGGCGCAGCTCTTGTGGACGTATGCGTCGCCGACTCTGACGAAGTCCTCTGGGTTGCCGGGTGGGTGCTCGTAGAGGGTGCAGTCTGGTATCCCTGCTTCCAGGAATGCTTGGTGGCGGTTCCTGCAGCTCTCGCATCGGCCGCAGTGGTGGCGGTGGCTTAGGTAGCAGCTCCAGGTCTCATAGACAAGGTCTCCGACCAGCTCGTAGGTCCTGCGCAAGTTCTCCGCCTTTGTCAAGCCTTGGCGGCTCGGGCTCCAGATTTCTAGGCGGCGTGCGCCGCGGAAGTGGCAGATACGGAAAGCTGTCTGCAGCGTCTCGATGCACTCCGGGCTACAGTCGGGGTACAGTGGCTCCCAGGTGTCCTCCCTGGGCTTGATGTCGTTGTAGTGCGAGCCGTAGACAACGTATACGTGTTCGTCGGGGTGCTTGTCTAGGAGGCTGTAGGCGTAGGCGGTGGCTATTGAGAGCATTACGACGTTGCGTATGGGTACAACTACTGTTGGCTGGTACTCCTCTGTGACTTCTAGCTCGTCGCTAGTCAGCTGGCTACTGATCCACAGGCTCCTCATAAACCCTATGTCCACTACGCGGTGCTCGACTATCCTGCCCCAGCCCTTCTCCTCGGCGAGCCTATTTGCCTTCTCTATGAGCCGCTTGGCTACCTCTAGCTCCTTGCTACCCTTCTGCCCATAGTTGAAGCTAAGAGCGTGCACGGTGCAGCCTCTGGCAAGCCACTGGACCATGTAGCCGAAGCTGTCGGGGCCACCGCTGACAATCGCCACCACTCTACAAGGCTTCTCCACGCGTGGCTCGACGCCTCTCAGCTGAGCAACCTTGCTCAACCAGCCCAGCACCTCCCTACTGGGCCTCAATCCCTGCAACGCTATGGGCTCGAAGCCGCACTTATAGCTTCATCCCTTGCCCTCCTACGTGCTCTGGGCTGAGAATTGTTCCCTAATCATCCGCTTACAGAGCCCCGGGGAGGCGTCAAGAGCTACTATTCTCTTCCTCCTAGCCCTTCTCCCGTCGATTCGCTTGACTGCAGGCATTCTCGCCACACACGTCCCCATTAGGCGCCAAGGCTCCCAGGCCTCATCGCTGACGATGCGCTCCGCTAGCACCTTGAGCATTTCTCTGAGCCCTGGTGTCTGGCCCCTAGCCGAGCCTGGGAGCATGTGGTATAGGCTTGAGACGTAGTTGTTGAAGCCGACCCTCATACGGTACAATATATACGTCTCCGCGTCCCCGACACTATAGAGCTTGGCTATCCGCGCATCAGTGTAGAGCGTCTCTCCGAGAAGCCTCGACACTGTCGCAGAGACGAGGCCAGCCGACGTGCTCACGAGCTTCTCAACCCTCCCGCCATATGGCGGCTCCGAGACGAGGACAACACTCACCTCGTCGCTTATCACTAGGGCGCAGCAAGCATTGAGGAACCCTAGTAGCTCGGCAGCAGCATCCACGAGGGCGCGGTGAACACTTGGGTCGCGCGGCCACCGATATTTGCCGCGGAGCCGCCTCCCCCACCCAACGCCGTCTAGGCGGATAGCGAGGGGAGGCTCCACGACTAGGCTCTGGTATATCTCCCTCTCCTTGAACCTCTTCTCCAAGATGCCGGGGTTCAGCTCTAGGAGCTGCCCAGCCTCCCCTAGGACAAGGTCTACAAGGCTCCGCGGCGCCTGCCGGCCCTGCTGCACTCCTCCTAGACCCTTTTCC
Organism: Pyrofollis japonicus; assembly: GCF_033097485.1. NCBI lineage: Archaea > Thermoproteati > Thermoproteota > Thermoprotei > Desulfurococcales > Pyrodictiaceae > Pyrofollis > Pyrofollis japonicus. Next base: position 1,631,122 of record NZ_AP028634.1, on the reverse strand, counting down.
AGGGGGATAGTCCTTGCCTAGGCTAAGAAAATAGCGCTTAGAGGGAGGGGCTAGTGGCGCTACTTCTTCGACCCTGCTAGGAGTTCTTCGACGAACCCCCTGATCCGCTTCGCTCCCTCGCGTATATCGTCCCTGGAGACCGCGAAGCTTATCCGCAGGAATCCCTCGCCGGCCTTGTCTGGGAAATTGGTGCCGGGGAGAGCTACTACTGCCTTCTCTGCTGCCAGCTTCTCGGAGAACTCGTCGGTGCTTAGACCTGCCTCTTCCAGTATCTTTGCTATCCTTGGGAAGATGTAGAAGGCTCCGTGGGGCTTTGCTACCTCGAAGCCAGGTATCCTGGATAGTTCCTCGTAGACCAGGTTCCTCCTAGCACGATACTCTTCTATCATTTCTTTCACTGGTTCCCAGGGCCCGCGAAGAGCAGCTACCCCGGCTCGCTGGCTGATGCTTGGGGCACAGCTGTAGATGTTTACTGCCAGCCTGCGGAGAGCTGCTACAACCTCCTTCTTGGCGGCGAGGTAGCCTAGCCTGAACCCGGTCATCGCGAAGGTCTTGGAGTGCCCGTTAACATATATCACGTAGTCCTTCCACTCGCTGTGCTCGAGCAGGCTCTTGAACCTGCCCTCGTAGACGAAGTTATCGTATATCTCGTCGGCGAGTATAACTATTTTCTTCCTCCGCGCTATGTCGTAGAGCGCGTCCACCTCCTCCGGGGAGAACACCGTCCCCGTAGGGTTGTGAGGATTATTGAGAACCATGAGCTTCGTCCTAGGGGTTATTGCTTCCTCGACTGCCTCGACGCTTATCCGGAAGCCTTCGCTCGGCCCCCTCCACTCCAATGGGACGAAGACGGGGCGAGCCCCGGCTGCGCGCGCTGCCTCAGAGTAGGCGTAGTAGCTTGGCTCGAGAACCAGTATCTCGTCCCCGGGCTCAAGGAGCGCGAAGACGCTCATGAATATGGCTGTCTTCGCTCCCGTGGTTACGAGTATCTCGTCGGGAGATACACCTGCCCCGTACCTCTCGTTAAGGTAGTCGGCGATAGCCTCTCTCAGCTCCCTTATACCCTGGGACTCAGTGTACCCTGTGAACCCCTCGTCAAGGGCTCTCTTAGCCTCCTCTATTACGTGACGAGGAGGCTTGAAATCGGGCTGTCCGACACCGAAGTTTACAACCCTTATGCCCTTAGCTGCGAGCTCCCGGGCCTTAGCAATATAGATGAAGCCTTTTTCTCCTAGAAGCCGGGGTATAGCTGGCCGGACATAATTCTCCACAATCACTTCGTAGCACCCAGGGCGGTGGGGCACTGCACAAGTGAACATGCTAGGACTAGGAGTCTTAAAGGATTAGTTCGAAAAGGGTAAAGGATTCGGCAAGAACCGGTGAGGAGAGAACACACTTAACTCAACGAGAGCACCTAAATTAGGTCAAGGACGTGGCCGGGGCGAGCAAATATTGGAGAATCGGCGTGAGAAGCTCGTAAAGCTACTAGAGAACGCACTCAAGCCGATCATAGAGCCGCTGGGCGCCAGCATTGATAGCGTTGAGAGCTTCGAGATAGACCCCTATGGGCCACGCATAGTCGTACAGCTATCACCCGGGAACGGCGTAGTAAGCATATTCATAGATGCTAGCCCCGACGGCGTGGAAGCAGTCTACTCGCTCCGCGTTGACAAGGGCCTCGACAAGCAAGGCTTCGAGGAAGAACTCTCCACATTAATCGAGGAGTCAGAGGAGTTTAGAGGAGTAGAGGAATACGACGTCACGTACGCATCGGAAGAGGGAGAGGTAACAATAACGCTAAGAGCGCGAATGATAGCAGAGCTGCCAAGCATATCCGAGGTTAGAAAGGCCGTGGAAAGCGCATCAGCAAAGACAAGTACTCCAAGATAGAAGACAATATAACTGCCTCGTAGAGAAACCCATGCATACTACACGGAAACCCTGGGCAAAGAGGGTGGGCCGGTAGCTCAGCCTGGAAGAGCGCTCGGTTCGCACCCGAGAGGTCCCGGGTTCAAATCCCGGCCGGTCCACCACCCCCAATCTTTCCAACAAAGCAGTACTGCAAATCCTTCTATATTCTTTAATCGATTCATATATGTTCGTATGGCGAGTTTTAGTGAGATATATAATTTCAGTTGCAGAGATAGTGCATACGTGCATCAAGGTAGCAATGTTGGAACCCATTATTGCTTGAACAAGGCCGATTATTTCGCACAATAAAGCCGATAATTAAATAGGATAAGGTGTACGTAAATAATGCAATAGCGTAGTAGATTACCAAGGGTATAATAGGCTCTATGTCACTCTCATGGGCAGCAGCCAGGGCTACGGAGCTGGCAAGTATGGCCGGAAGTCCTACAAATAACGCAGCCGCGTACATATGCCAGCACTCATGGTTAAGAGTAGCGTAAGCCGCTACAAGAAGGCCATTAAGAGCAGGGTAAGTTAGGAACACTATAAGAGACTCGCCGACAAGGTGCTGTAGGGTGAGACTAATTATTGTTGCAAGCAAAAAAGCTACTAATCCTACTGCGAGGGCGTGGTAGGCGTCACAATTATGCATTGTCATAGTGGTGATCCCTTTGGCTGTAGCCGGACCCTGCTTGAGAGTCTTATGGAAGAGGAGCTAGGCTTCAGGCTCAACGACTATAACGTCATACTCTTTGAGCCTACTAATCTTGATAATTATTTTGTTGTTATTGATTCTTGTTTCAAGTTTTGTTCTCTTGTCCAGCGCTGAGTATGCCTTGATTCTTTTGTACCCGAATAAGCTTGGGTCGATTCTTATTTCGATGTCGTGTACTGGTATGATTTCTGTAACGGGGTGTATTGGAGGACCACTACTGTAGCTCGGTAGGGGTTGTTTTGCTCCTGTAAAGCCTGTTGCTAGTATTCTTTGGTTTGCTGTATAGTTGAGCAGATGTACTATGACTCTGTCCTTCTGTCTCCATGGCTCAGCGAGGACTGTTATTGGAGCACCTATATGGAGCGGTGGTTCCCCTCCTAGGGCTTCAAGTGTTCTTACTATAAGGTTTCTGTACACAGGGTTCCCCGTGGCCCAATAGTTTGCTCCGAGGCGCCAGGGGTAGTATGCAACTCTCTTCCCGAGTACTAGCGCTGGTAGCTCTGTACGCGGTCCAGGAGGAGGCGATGAGCGGCCAAGAGTGTATTCGTGGCCATATCGGTAGGCAGGAAGTCTTATCTGCAGCGGCACCTCTCTATCGTCAAGAGATGTTACTGGTACTAGGCTTGCCAAGTGTAGTGGTTTTCTCATATCTCTCGGGTTATCGCCTACGAGGAGCGGCTCCTCGATGCCAAAGAAGCCTGGTTTAGTGGGCTCGATATAAGCCCATTCTAGTGTCATGGGTTCACCGAGGAGTTCTACACCAAGTATGTTGCTTGCCAGCAACCCTCCTGCCGGCAAACATTCTCCATCATAGAGACTTGTTTGATGTGTGGCAATAATCGTCCCACCTTCTTCAAGATGACTACGTAGAGCATTTAACAACTCACTGTCCGTGCATGCAGTGTCAGCAAGTATTAACACTTTATAGTACTTACTCATGCTTGACACATCTTTGTCAAGCAAGTACTCTACTGGTATATGGCTTTGTAGCAGAGAATAGTAGAAGCCCCGTGTCTCGTCTACGTACTTACTTGGCTCTAGTCTACCATAGTGGTCCCTAACAGTGTTTGAGATAACTATCGCAGCGAATCGGAGGGGCTCAGCGCCAGCAAGGTATTCTTCCAGCTTCTCATGCTCCCTAAAAACCTGCTCGACGGGCTCGATAAAACTCTTCGTCGTAGCAAGCATGCTTGAGAATACTAGTACCCAGGGTTCACCTCCAGCAATTATTGCTTCGCGAAGACCTTGTCTTATTAGGGGAGGCGGAGCTGGCTGTGTCGGCTTCAGCGAGTGGAAAGCATTGCGGGATGCATACACTTTTACACCAGGCCCGGCCATAGCGCGGGTGAGCTTCACCATCTCCGCTATGAAGCCCGGCGGCTCGAAGTCAGCCTCACTACACTCCGCGAAGACCCCGTCAAGGATGCCCCGCGCCATTTCGACTACTCGGTTCGTGCGGCCAGCCCATCCACCTGGATGACTATTATACATAACGTGTATCTCCTTGCTCGTCTTCTTCGCTTCTTTTGCCAGTCTTTGGAGAGCCCTTACTACAACACTGTATCTCCAGTCCCAGAGGGTTCTCCACAAACGATTGTCCCAATCGGGCTTGGTTGGCATGTCATAGCCGTGTTCTTCTCTGAACTTTGCTTGGCACCATTCACAGTAGCAAGCCTTCTCAGGATCCGGCTGGTAACGAAAACTATCAAAGAATATCCCGTCAACTCCCAGGCCCACTACCTCACTCACCTCCTTGGCAGCGTGTTCTAAGAAGGGGCTATTGGGGCAGAGTAGAGGCCATTCTGGTTCCCAAGCCGTCTCCGCTGGTGCATGTTCGAGTAGCACTGGTTCTCCACGCAGGTTCTTCTGGGCCCACTCAGTATGCTTCATGTAGAGTAGCTTGTTCGTTGTATGAGCTACCATTGCTACTACTCGTATACCATGCCTATGTGCTTCTTCAAGGAGTTCGCGTAGAAAGTCACCGCGCAGACTAGGCCTCATGGGACCAATGCCTGATCCGCGGTAATACGTGTAGCCGAAGGCATCGCGAGCAAACACCACCACCATGTTGGCGTAGATTCTCTTGGCAAGCTCTGCTACATCGCGTCCCCGTATACGAGGGGTAAACAAGCCCAAGCTATCTTCAAAATTGAATTGAAGAACGCGTAAGGGCTTATTCCACCAAGCCTTCTCCTTACCCATGACGCTTCACTCATCATGCTTTTGCTAAGCCGCGGAAAAGAACTATATAGTGGAAGTGTGCTAGCTAAGCCTCGGCTTGATACGTTCTAGGAGCATGTCACGCAGCTCAATTATTGACTTCACATCCCTATCTACTCGGCGCAATGCTTCCTCATTACTAAGTTTTCTTGTCTCGTTGTAATACTTATAGAGCCTGCCTTGCCAAATGTGGAACATAGCATCAAGAATCTCTCTCACATTAGTTGTTCTTTTTATAATGCTGTAAGCGAGCAGCTCAATTAATACCTTGTTCCAAGTATCGCTGCTGAGGCCTAGCCCTCTTCTAATCTCTTCAAAAACGTTCTTCGAGAATATCGTCTCGTAGAGCTTGGCGTATTTTTGTAAGCCTTCCTTAAAGGCCTCTAAGGCTAGTTCCGGGTTTACCCTAACCTCCCACGGATACATATCAGGGACTTCGGGTTCACGTATAACCCTTGGCTCTCTAACCGAGTTAAGCTCCAGCCTACTCCAACTATCAAGGTAGTAACTAAGAGATATGAAGGTGCTCCCCGTTACCTCAATGAACATGCTTTTAAGATGCCTAGCCGGATCCTTGCTCTCATGTATCTTCGCTTTCAGAAGAGCCTCGCACACATCAAATCCTTCCGCGAGCGCTGTTATAGTCAAGAAGATGTCTATGCCGAAGTATAGTGCCCACGGATTCTTATTCCAGAGCGGGCTAGAGTTTAACACATCTACTAAGCGTCTTGAGAGACCAAAATCACCTCCAATAGGCTGTTTTATGTTTAACCCAAACGTTAGAGCCACTAATGGCCTTGCAACAAAATTTGTTATTGTTGCATCATATTTGTGCCTATGGTAGTTTGGCGCCCCGAAGCCACACATAGCAGCTTTCTGTAGAAGCGGTATCCACTCGGGAGTAATGCTTCGGAGATCGCTGTCGATCAAGAGGAGCGTTTTCGCGCTTGAGTATTCAGATACGAGTTCTATTATGCGTTTTATTGCGCCTCCCTTACCTTTAGACACGTTATTGGGTATAATGTATATAGGAATATCGGTGCTCTTCCGATAAGCCTTAACAATATCAACTGTAGGGTCATTAGAATAACCATCACATACTATTATTGATGCCGATGTGCCAGCCAAGTACTTCTTCAAGCCCTCAACAGTATTGTGCAACACATAGGCTATCGTGTGAGCAACGTTACGGGAAGGTATTCCAACAACTATCTCGCTCTCTCCTATAGACCTAAGCACCCTATCTATCGAGTCATATGCGCTACTAGTGCCCTGCACTTTTCAACACACCTTGATGATGAATGAATTAAGCACGTGAAAGGGCATTGCATGGCCGAGCTATTCAGAATACTGTCTCCCCGCTTTGGCGAAAGATATGCGTTTTCAGTATGTCTATGCATATCCTTATTCGTTGACCTAGCTTGAAACTACGGCTCCCGCTGAGCCTCACTACTAATATTTTACCGCCAACGTCTACGTGAAGTATTGTATCTGAGCCAAGCATTTCAACAAAGTCTACTATGCCTTCGAGCGGAAACGTTCCTTCACGACACCTTTCCTCGACATAGATGTGCTCCGGCCTTATACCAACAACGACCTTTTGCTCCCTTAGCGGCTTGACTAGCTCAGAGTATTCTTTAGGTATCGGTATCTTCGCGAAACCTATGTCTATTACTGGGCCTTTATCCTCTTCAACTATTTTTGCATCTATGAAATTCATTTGAGGGCTCCCAATGAATCCCGCCACGAAGAGGTTTGCAGGCTTGTTGTAAACCTCGTCGGGCGTCCCTATCTGCATTATCCTGCCCTTATTCATGACGGCTATACGATCCCCCATAGTCATTGCCTCAACCTGGTCATGCGTAACATAAATTGTCGTGACTCCTATCTTTCTTTGAAGCTTCTTGAGTTCGCTCCTCATCTTGACTCTTAGTAATGCATCAAGATTGCTTAGAGGCTCATCCATCAACAACACGTCAGGCTCAACAACTATTGCGCGAGCTACTGCAACCCTCTGTCTCTGGCCACCGCTGAGCTGGGCGGGGTAGCGGTCAAGGAGATCCTCTATTTGGAGGAGTTCAGCAGCCCATTTCACTCTCCGCCTTATCTCCTCCTCGGGGTATTTCTTTATGCGGAGCGGGAATGCTATGTTATCAAAGACCCTCATGTGCGGCCAAACAGCATAGCTCTGGAAGACCATCGAGACATTACGTTCTCTCGGAGGAAGCCTAGTTACGTCACGGTTCCCAAAGAGTATATGCCCCTCATCAGGTTTTTCGAGGCCTGCTATGAGGCGCAGTGTTGTTGTCTTACCGCAGCCGCTCGGCCCCAACAATACTATGAATTCACCGTCCTCAACATCAAGATCTATATGGTCTACTGCTACTACTTTGCCAAACCGCTTAGTTACACCAACTAAGTGTACATCCACCATAAGCTTCACCTTATCGTTATACCCCACATTGCTATAAGGTATCTCCTCGCTATGAAAACGAACACCATTGCGGGAAGAACTATGAGGAAAGATGCCGCGAACTTAATGAAGTCAGGAGCAGCCATAGCTGATACGAGTATGAATGCAGGCAGCGTTCTATTCAGAGTCGTCAGTATTGATGCTATAAATACCTCGTTCCAAGACATTATGAATGTGAATATGGCTGCAGCTGCTAGCCCGGGAAGAGCCAGAGGCAGTGTTATCCGGGCAAAGACCCCTAGCCTTGTAAGACCGAAAACAAGTCCTGCTTCCTCAAGGTCTCTAGGGACTCCGGCAAAGATGCTAGAGGTAACTAGGATTACGAAGGGGAGCGCCATAGCGGTGTGTGCCAGGGCTACACCAAGAGATGTATCGTAGATACCTATCCTTATGTAGAGCGTGGCAAGGGGTACTGCTATTACTATTACAGGGAACATCCTAAGGCCTACTATGAGCAGCTTTAGCGTGTCTTTGCCCGGGAAGAAGAACTTTGCGAAGGCATAGCCAGCGGGAAGTCCTAGTACGAAGCTTATAGCAATAGTTAAGAGTGCCACAACTATGCTATTAGTTGCTGCTCTGCTCGCACCTAATACTAGTAGTTCGTCTATGTGCTCAAGCGTGAATCTTGTTGGGATAATTTTGTGGGGATTATAGTAGTCGCCTGGAAGTGCAAAGGCATATAGTATTGATATGAGTATGGGTACAAGCACCCATGCCACAATTATTGCTACAGTAGCTGCCACCAATATGCCCTTAAGCGCATAAAGTGTTGGGCTTAGTTCACTCATAGCTTAACGCCCCGTCTCCAAGTATTTTGCACGGAAAACCTTGATGTAGAAAGCTCCAAGAGCTATAGATATAGCCGCTATGACTAGTGCATAAAGCGCTGCAACGCCCGCGTGGTGGAGTTCCACTTGTTCGTAGTAGGCCTCTCCTGCGAGGACAGGTATGTCGCGCCCAGCAAGTATCCATACATCGCCAAAAATCTGTAGAGCAAAGAGGGTTCTGATAATTAACGCTGCTTGTATGCTTGGGAGTAGCAACGGGAATACGATATAACGAAGCCTCTGGAAACTTGATGCACCAAAAACCTCAGCAGCCTCAAGGTACTCCGAGCTTATCATCTGTAGACCAGCTAGTAGGATTACGAACACTATTGCAGTACTTCTCCAAATCTCAGTAACCACTATGGCTAAGAGCTCCATGTCCCGGTGCGCGTATCCGAAGAACTGTACAGGTTGCGAAATGATTCCGAGATTAATAAGAAGCTTGTTTATAAATCCGTTACCAGTTAGCATAGAGTACCAGATAAGGCCTGCAGCTACATCGCTTATAGTTAAGGGAAGTATTGCAACATAAATGGCTGCGTTTTTTCCGCGGAAACGGAAACTGTTAAAAAAGAACGCCATCAATAGGGCTATCACGAACTCTGTCGGAACAACTATTCCAGTAATAACTATTGTATAGACGAGTGCGTCTTTAAATCTTGAAAGTGGGCTACTTAAGAGATAGTCTACATTCGCCGTAGTGAAGTGACCATGTTCATCCAAAAACGCGAGTCTGATACCCTGGAGGAGCGGGTAACCTATAAAGAAGAGCATGTAGATGAGCGCAGGCGTTACAAGCAAGTAGGGCATTATCCTATCTAGTTTTTCCGCCAACCTTGTATAACTGCTTGCTCCGTGCGTAATTGAAAAAACGTGTGAGGCAGATGCCATACGAGCCCCCTCTTGCGTCAATGAGCGTTACTATGTCGGTTATCCGCTGTCTGGCGGCGGTAGGGGCGCTCCTGCCTCTTCAAACAGCTTCAATAGTTGCGGCTTTAGTTCCTTTGTAACGCTTGCAGGGTCTTGGCCTTGTAGTACTATTCTCTGAAACGCTGTTATATAGATCTCTTTGAAGTCTCCTCCCTTAGCTCCTAGGCTAGGAATCATGGCTACTAATGCGTCCTTCGTGTTCAGGAGGCTGTTAACGCCTTTTGCGAGAACCTTTAGCGGGCCTTCAGGAACTGCTCCTGCTGCTTCTTGTACGCTTGGGAAGAAGCCTACATTCTTAAGGATCTTTACCTCTGTCTCGGGTCTCGTCAAGTAGTCGATAAGTTTCCATGCAGCATCTTCGTGTGGTGCATTCTTGGGTATGGCGAGCCCCACTATTACTAGTATGAAGCCACGTCCCTTGGGTCCTCTAGGGGTCGGTACGACAACGAAGTCTTCAGGTTTTGTCGTTATAGCATCTTTTATTCTGGCTGTGTGGTCCCAGGCGATCCAGACCTCTCCCCTTAGCAGTGGGTCAGCCATTGCATCCCATGTCGTACTTGCAGGGTTGACGTATTTCCAGAGCTCCTTTAGATAATTCCACATCTTTACTGCATCGGGGCTATCAAAGTTCTTTACTTGGGCACCGGTAAATGACGGGTATAGATATCCGTGCAAGAATCTTACGAATAGGCCGTGAGGTCCTGCCGGGAAGCCTAGAAGCTTCTTACCGGTTTTCTCGTAGAGGTTCTTTGCCCAAGCTAGCAGTGCATCATAGGTCCATTTCTCGGTGCCCATTATTACATCTTCTTTTGTTAAGCCGGGCGGGAGGTAGTCAAAGGCCTTCTTGTTCACCACCATTACATACGTTGCTGTGAGCCATGGGACATACGCTTTTATTCCGTGCAGGTGGCTATAATCCTCTAGGATCTTTGGGAATGTCCTTCCGCTAAGTGGAGGGAATTTGCTGAGATCCTCTAGCCACCCCTTGCTAGCAAAAAGGTCGAGCCCTCCATGGAGGTCAGCAATAACACTAATAGTAACCTTGCCAGCCTTCTCCTCGCTTTCTAGCTTCAATGAGAGATCACTATAGCTCATTCCGACAAACTCTACATCTATCCCCGTCTCCTGTTTAAAGGACGGCAAGAGTTCCTGCTTAACGAATGCCTGCTCTTTTGGTGGGACTAGCTGTGTTGAAGCCCATACAATCTTTACCTTACCGGTAGGAGTGCTTGTTGCCGGAGCTGCTGGAGAAGTAGCTGGCGACGAGGTAGACGAAGAGAGCGGTGGAGAAGTAGTTGGCGTTGTTTTGCCTCCACGCGAGCTATAGTACCAGGCTAGTCCACCAACTATTATGATGATTATTATTGTAGCTATTATAATAGAAGTAGTACGTGCTTGGCCACGCAAAACCAGACACCTATCTCTACATTATTATTAGCTAAAATCCTCCATATATAATTCTAACCCCTAGGCGGCAAAACTCTAGTATCATATGAGTCAAGTATCTTGATAGGACAACATTGCAAGCTTATACACGCGGCTTGCAAAGATGATTCTTAGTATACGGTCGGATCTAATGAGCATGTATAAGATTAATTACGGGAAGTCAAAGCAGATGTGGCTTATTTGTAGACAATAGCATTATTGTCGCTGTGGACGCACATATGAATAAGGTGAAATGATCCCCCGTGCTTTATGATAAAGCTCTAGTGCATCACATTCATAGAATGTCAGTGAGGCTAAGCTAACTATTTCCTCTATACATGGTTTCTTTCTAGCTCTGCCAACTACTCTTCTGTGCTCTGGGTGCTCGTCTAGGAGAAGCCTGACCATGATTTCGAATAAGCGTCTCCCGTCGCTGTTTAGGCAGTCGTTCTTGTCGAATAGGGTTGCTGCGTTGCGTAGTAGGGCTTCTAGTAGTTCGCATAGCTCGCCTCGGTAGCCCTTGCGGCAGCAGGGGTGTTGGCGCTGTTTGTGGCTTAGGCGCCGCAACCTAGCCTAACCCTACCAGGGTTCTCGTGATTATCGGCTCTCTTTCAGCATCTCGGCTATTATCTTGGCCGCGTTCTCGGCTCCGTTAGGGTGCTTCTTTGGCTTTATCTTCTCGGCCCTCTCTATTGCCTTCTCTATGTTCTTCGGCGTTACCTCGTCAACATATACTGCACCTATTTTTTCCGCGTAGAGTGGCGCATTTTTCTGCGAAGCTGATAGTATGAGGTGTCGTGATGCTACTAGGACTACGGGCTTCTGGTAGGCCAGTGCAGCGGTGGCCGAAGTCATTCCGGGGAAGTGGGTTATCACTATGCTTGCGCCCGCTATCCACTTGTCGAGGTCGGGGTCGTAGCGGAACACTATCCAGTTGGGGTGCTTCCTCCTGTAGGGCTCGGGGTCTACTCTGCCGGTCTGCAGGACTATGTTTCGTAGTCCGAGCTCCGAGACGGCGTCGAAGAGTTCTCGGTGCCCCATTGTGCCGGCTGTGACCAGTATGTATCCTTCGTCGCGGGGCTTGTAGCGGGGTGGCTCATAGATTGGGCCGACCACTCTCGCGCCTGGTAGTAGTTTTGCTTGCTCAGGCCAGTGGACCAGTGTCTCGTCGGCGAAGCGGTGGAGCAGCTTAGGGGTTCGTCCCGGCTCTACTAGCCTCACAATACTCTCAACATTTACTAGTCGCAAGCCCTTAGCCTTAGCCACTAGTGCTGGGGCGACGCTTAGGTTTGCACCACAGCTTACGAGGACCCGGTAATCCTTATCCACGATGCTGAGTGCGCGGAGAAACGCCCGGGGCCACCGGTGAAGAGTCTTGAAGAGCGGCTCGCCGGGGCGCCTAGGCATAGGCACCCTTATGGTTTGGCCTAGTCTTGAGAGCTTCTGGGGTGTCCACTCATCGTGCTCTGCCACGATGAAGACTGGTTCCACGCCGTGTTGCTCCCTAAGGTAGTGTGCTATGGCTGCTGCGTAGCCTGAGTGGCCTCCAGGCGCCGCTGTTAAGAGTACCCGGCTCCCAGCCTTGTCTCTCATTGAGATCTCTTCCCGCTTCATAGTTTCTCGAGATCGATAACCGGTTTATTTAGTGGGCGGTCCTTGTATCCCCATCTGACAACTATCTCTGCCCACTCCAGGGCCTCCGGCTCTGAGGCGAAGTCGCTGAGCCAGGGTATCTGTGGGTCGAATCTCTTTATCTCGAGGCCCGGGTCTAGGCTCCTAAGCTCCTCTATCACCCTTAGCACTGGGCTCTCAACGGGGTAAGGCGAGTTAGGCTTGAAGCCGAGCCCGTAGAAGAGTATCCTCTTCGCGCTGCTTCGGCGTATCCGTTTTAGTAGCAATGCGGCATAGTACAGAGGCTGTGACTCGTTAATGTAGCGGGCGATTCTTAGGAGCAACGAGCCCGTCTTTTCCTCGAGCATGAGCGAGTCCTTTGGCAGGCACGCGCCCCCAGCGTAGGGGCCGGGATAGAAAGGCATGTAGCCGAATGGCTTCGTTGAGGCAGCCTTTATGACTTCACGGATGTCTAGGCCTATTCTGTCGAAGAATCTTTTCAGCTCATTCACGTACGATATGTTGAGGAGGCGGAAGCTGTTCTCAAGTAGCTTCGAGGCCTCGGCCACGCGTATATCGTTGACCGGGTGCACGAGGGCCCCAAGGCAGTCGCGGTACAGCTTGAGAGCCTCCTCCAGGCTCCTAGGCCCTATGCCGCCCACGACACGGGGAATGTTCTCAGGAGTCCATTTCCTCGACCCAGCGCTGAGCCGCTCCGGCACATGGGCCACGAAGAGTTCTTCGTCAAGCCTTAGCCCGCTTAGCTCTGAGAGAGGCTTTGCTAGTAGCTCGTAGGTTCCACCAGGATAGATCGTCACCTCGGAGACGACGAGCGAGCCCGGGCCGAGGAATTGAGCAAGACTCTCCGCGACACTCCTCAGCGGAGTATAGTCTACCCTCTCCCCACGCCTCGGCGTCTGCACAGCTACTATGAAGTGTCTGGCGCCGCTGGCGTCGCTGTAGCTCGTCGAGGCGCGTATCTTGCGGTGCACAGTATCCCAGTTTTCTAGAACATATGGCTCGCGGACGTGTAGCTTGTCCTTGTCACTGCTATTGATGCGGTCAACTACGTCTTTGCTTATATCGATAACTATTACCTCCTTGACCCCAGCTTTAGCAGCATGTACGGCTGCGTGGAGGCCTACGAAGCCGCCACCTATGACGACAAGTCTTTCGGGGCACTTGTCTGCGCTCAAATCGCGCTACCACGGCGAATTATTGCTCTTTTCCACAGTATTAATGAATTAGCGCAATAATTTCTTGGCGAAAAGGTAAGATAATAATAGATTCTATACTATAATGTTTTTATCGTGAAACCGGTGTTAAGTGTTAGACAGTATAGCAGCCAATACACTTAATGAGGCCTACCATCCCCCTTTGATACTTGGAGCAAAGAGAGATTTCGTGCCCGATAGAGGCGTATAGTTTTGACAGACACACTCTACTACGACATAGTCGTTATCGGCTCGGGCATTGCTGGCCTCCGCGCCGCGTTGGAGGTAAAGAGGGTTGCCGGCGACAAGGTAAGCCTCGCACTCATAAGCAAGATCCAGCTCATGAGGAGCCACAGCGTCTCCGCAGAGGGAGGAACCGCCGCAGTCCTCTACCCCGAAGAGGGCGACAGCTTTGCCCTTCACGCATGGGACACTATCAAGGGTGCTGATTTCCTCGCAGACCAGGACGCAGTATGGATGATGGTTAAGCTTCTTCCCGAGGAGATTCGCCAGCTAGAGCGATGGGGCATGCCTTGGAGCAGGAGGCCGGACGGCAGGATAGCGCAGAGGCCCTTCGGAGGCCACAGCTTCCCGCGCGCATGCTTCGCGGCAGACAAGACTGGTTTCTACGAGATGCAGACCCTCTACAGCCGCCTAGTAGGCTATGAGAACTGGGACCGCTACGACGAGGTCTACGTCACTAGCTTCATAGTTGAGAACGGCGAGTTCAAGGGAGTAACAGCCATAGACATGAAGACCGGAGAGTTCCTCGTCTTCCGCGCAAGAGCAGGAATAATCGCCACCGGCGGCGCTGGGCGCATCTACAAGTTCACAACCTATGCGCACACTGTTACCGGCGACGGCCAGGCAATGGCTCTGAGGGCTGGGATACCGCTCAAAGACATGGAGTTCATACAGTTCCACCCGACCGGCCTAGTGCCAAGCGGCATACTGATAACCGAGGGCGCGAGAGGCGAAGGAGGCTACCTTATCAACAACAAGGGAGAACGATTCATGAAGCGATATGCTCCGCAGAAAATGGAGCTAGCACCGCGAGACGTGGTCTCGCGGGCAGAGATGACAGAGATCCTCGAGGGGCGCGGCTTCAAAGACCCAGTTAGCGGCCTCGAGTACGTCCTCCTAGACCTACGCCACCTCGGCGAAGAGAAGATCAACGAGCGCCTCCCAGCCGTCCGAGAGATCGCCATAAAGCACGCAGGCATAGACCCTGTCGAGGAACCCATACCTGTAAGACCGGTAGCCCACTACTCAATGGGAGGCATACACACGGACATATACTACCGGGTACTGAGCGTCGAGAATAAGTGGATAAAGGGGCTATGGGCTGCCGGCGAGGTATCATGTGCCAGCGTGCACGGGGCCAACAGGCTGGGCTCGAACAGCACCGCTGAGTGCCTCACAAGCGGCAGGATAGCTGGCAGACAAGCAGCACAATACGTCATGAAGATGAAGGAGCTACGAGCACCCGAGCCTAAGCCGAGCGAGGAGAGCATACAGAAGGAGGAGAAAAGGATCTTCGACATGCTCCTCAAACATGAATCAGGATCCGCAACGGTTTACGAGATTAGGGCTCAGCTGAGAGAAACAATGGACAAGTACGTCTACGTGTTCCGCGACGAGTCTGGGCTGAAGAAGGCACTCCAGACAATACTCAAGCTACGAGAAGCAATGAAGAACGTATACCCGAGCGACAAGAGCCGCATCTACAACACAGACTTCATAACCGTCCTCGAGACGCAGAACATGCTTGACGTAGCCTATAGCGTTGCCTACGGTGCGCTTCTACGAACAGAGAGCCGCGGAGCACACTTCCGAACAGACTACCCCAAGAGAGACGACGAGAACTGGCTCAAGCACACAATAACGTACATGAACGCTGACGGCAAGCTAGAGGTAACATACATACCTGTGACAATAACCACGTGGAAACCTATAGAGAGAAAGTACTAGTCCTTTTCAACGATGTTTTATAATGTGATTGAATCAAGGTTCTGGGTGAGAATCCGTGTCCGAGAAGTCGAAGAAGGAGCCCCCTAAGCTGCGCAATATGCCTGGATTCTGGGCTGCAAGCCTAAACCCTTGGCTCCTAAAAATTAAGAACAATCCTGAAAGAGTAGCCTTCGTACTTCACAGAGTCACTGGCGCAATAATAATCTTCTACCTCTTGGCGCACATCATTG
Organism: Pyrofollis japonicus; assembly: GCF_033097485.1. Lineage (NCBI taxonomy): Archaea > Thermoproteati > Thermoproteota > Thermoprotei > Desulfurococcales > Pyrodictiaceae > Pyrofollis > Pyrofollis japonicus. The sequence goes on along the minus strand of NZ_AP028634.1, from coordinate 1,615,595 downwards.
TTACAAGTTATACGACGAACCCTGCTAAGTGGACAGAGATAATGAGCAGCTTTAGCACTAGCTGGGTCAACAAGATAGGCGAGTGGATTGTTGCTGGTGCAGTATTCTACCACGGGCTTAATGGCATACGGTTGCTCTGCGTAGAGTTCTGTGCCATAGGGATAGGTAGGCCGGAGAAGCCGAAGCCGCCATACATTCCGCCAAGCCTCCGGAGCGGACAGAGAACAGCCATATACGTAGTCTTCGTGCTAAGCTTCATCGCGTGGATACTCGCTGGCATACTGATTTTCACCGGAAAAATATTCTAAAAATTACATGATACATGATCGGGTGAAGGGGAAATGGGTCGTGCATCAAGTATACAGATATGGCAATACATAACGGCAATCATACTCATATTCGTATTGACCTTCCACCTAATAGAAAGAGTGCCCGGACTGAGCCCCCTAGGTGCCAAGAGCTACGAGGAAAGCGTCGAGGTGGAGCCAGTAAAGAAGGCGTACTCGAGCTATGGATGGATTCTAGGAACATTGCTCATCGTAGCACTGTTCCATGGACTTAATGGGCTACGCGGAATGCTACTCGAGCTACGCACCGGTAAAGGATGGAGAATCTTCGTTGAAACTGTCATATGGTTATTGTTCGTTATTTTTGGAGCCATAGGCTTACACACAGTACTAGCAATGACCTAGCCCGTGAATTGATTAGAGCTGACCAGGTTAGAGGTGCCCAAATATGGCTGAGGAACTAAAATCAATACCCGAGCCCCCTAAAGAGGTAATAGTTAGGGTCAAGAGATACGACCCAGACAAGAACAAGACATGGTGGCAAGAGTACAAGATACCGACCTATAGAGGCATGACCGTGCTCGACGCACTGCTATGGATCAAGGAGCACCTTGACCCCACACTATCCATGAGGTATAGCTGCCGCATGGGTGTATGCGGCAGCTGCGGCATGCTCATCAATGGTGTACCGAGGCTCGCTTGTCAGACCCAGGTAGGCGCAGTAGCAACTCCAGAGAACCCAGTGATAACTGTAGAGCCGCTGCCGAACTTCCCGGTAGTCAGAGACCTAATAACAGACTTCTCCGGGTTCTTCGAGAAGCACAAGAGCATTAAGCCGTACATTATAAGGAAGGATCCCAAGGAGGTTGATGAGGCGCCTAGAGAGTTCCTAATGAAGCCCGAGGAGCTCGAAGAGATATACCAGTATACATTGTGTATCATGTGTGGGCTCTGCTACGCCGCTTGTCCCGTCGCGGCGAGTGACCCCGAATATCTAGGCCCACAGGCGCTAACCCAGGCTTACCGCTTTATAGCAGATGTGCGCGACGAGGGCGCCGAGGAGAGAATAGTAGTAGTAGATACTGAGCATGGATGCCACCGCTGCCACTTCGCAGCAAGCTGTAGCGCAGTATGCCCCAAGGAGGTTGACCCGGCTGCTGCAATACAGCGCCTACGAAGAATAGTGTTCCTGCGAAGACTGGGGCTCTGGAAGAAAGAGAAGGGAAGCCCCGTAGCAGGGCCTCTAGAGAAGCCACTGAGAGAAGTGAAGGCAGAGTATCCTAAGCATAACCTATTGCCGGGTGTAGACCCGGAGCAACAAGCCAAGGAGCCAGTAACGATTGACTTCAGAGAAGAATGGCTAAAAGAGTAGCCAAGACGCAGCCCACTATGACCTCTTTATTTTCGCTGAACACGATTTTTCTCTAAGCCATCTTCTCTTTTAAGGTAGAAGTAGAAAGAGGTTAGGGAGATAGGGAAGAAAACTCTAGGGTTCTGCGAGTTTTATTGTAGCTTTGCGAGTATTTCTTGGGCTTTCTTCTTAGCGTTTTCTAGTATCTCGTCGTAGTAGTTTTTGCCCGTTGAGTCTATTGTTACTGTTAGTGGGCCGAAGTTCTCTACTTCGAAGAGCCATACTGCTTCTGGTATACCTAGTTCGTCTAGCCAGTAGACGTCTACGACTCTCTTTATTGCCTGGGCTGCTAGTACTGCTGCTCCTCCAGTGAACACTGCGTAGACTGCGCCGTACTTCTTACATGCCTCAGCTGTCTTCTTCCCCATTCCTCCTTTTCCTATGACCATGCGTACGCCCGTCTTGGCTATGAACTCGTGCTCGACTGGTTCAAGTCTCGCGCTCGTCGTGGGGCCAGCGGCGATTACTTCCCATTCACTGTTCTTCTTGCGCACAACGGGGCCCACGTGATAGACAGCTAAGCCTTTGGGGTCAAAGGGCAATGGTTCTCCGCGGTTAATGAGATCGAGGATCTTTCTATGCGCCGCGTCCCTGGCAGTGAAGATTATTCCCGACAAGTATACTGTGTCGCCTACTCTTAGCTGCCTTACATCTTCTTCGCTTAGGGGTGTACGTAGGTGATATATCCGGGCCATGGGTCCCACCTCTTGTCTTAACCTGTTATGTGCTTTGAGGTTATCTCCCACTTACCGCTGGAGGTTATGTAGCCTGTTGCGCGGCGTAGTGCCCAGCAGTTCGTCGCAACCGCTACAGCATAGGTCGCTGGGTGCCGGTGGGCGTACTCTACGTGGACGTCAAGGGCCGTGGTCTTGCCTCCGAAGCCGTGTGCGCCTATCCCTAGCTCGTTTATTGCTTCTAAGAGCTTGGTTTCTAGCTCTGCAATGTCTGGCTCGGGGTGTCGCTCGCCTAGTGGGCGGAGTAGGGCTGCTCTCTTAGCAAGCGCCATGGCTTGGTCACTTAGTGCTGCAACACCGACACCAACTACTACTGGTGGGCATGGCTTAGGGCCGGCCTCCACTATTGCTTCTAGTACTGTCTCCCATACGTTGCGCACACCGCGTATTGGTAGCCCCATTTTGAGCGTGGATGGCGCCTCGCTGCCGCCGCCCTTCGCCACGAAGGTGACTCGTAGCTCGTCGCCGGGGACTATCTCTACCTCGAACCATGGCACAAAGCGCCCAGTGTTGTCACCCGTATTCTTCTTGCGGAACGGGTCAACAGCGTTGGGGCGTAACGGGATTAGCTTAGTAGCTTCCCTTACAGCTTCCCTAGCAATGTCATAGAACTCGGCGCGTAGCGGGAATTCTGCCCCCATCTCAACGTAGAAGACCGGGGTGCCCGTGTCCTGGCATATCGGCTTACCTAGTTTTGCTGCAAGCTCGCTGTTCCTAAGTATTGCCTCCAGGTGCTGCTTCGCGATAGGGTTCTCCTCGGTCTCATAGGCCTTTTTGAGCGCCTCGTAAACGTCTACAGGAAGCCTCGTCTCAGCAACCTTTATCAGCTCTACGAGGAATTCTTTGAGCTGGGCTCTTAGATCGGATTGCTGCAAAACATGCACACCTTGACCGGTTGATTATCTCTAACTTACTTTATGAGCCGGGCCGTTATTCCATGTTCTTTCTGCAAGGGGGCATGTACTTAAGTGCTTGTACGTCTCCATACAGGCTAGGTTATGGGCGCTCGTAGCCGAGGTACACAAAGGGTGTAGGCGCGCCTTGAGGCTTGTCAGTAAGGTTCTCCGCCGTATCGATGGGAGAGGCTACAAGGCGTACAAGGAGCTCCTGGGCGCCGAGGAGGAGGTAAAGGGTGTTAGGATAAGAGTTGTAAAGGTCCAGGGTGACCCCTTTGCGCCGCCGAGCGTTGTTGAGGCAACGGTTAGGCTTACAAGTCTTGATTCCTGGATGCTTCGCTACCCGGTGGCGCTTGCTGACTGGCTGTTACGGAGGCTCTACACGGAGCTCCGACGCCGGAGTAGGAAGGTAGGAGAGGGGCACAGCGGCTACCTCGGCGTACCGAGGCCCGGGCCTATAATGATTAAGCGCTCCTCGCTGGTAGTGAGAAGAAACGTAGCTGTTGCAAGGCTTCACGTAGGCCTGCCTTCTAGGAGGAGGCGCGTCCTCGGCGAAGAGGCTGAGGAGCTACTGTTAAGGGATGTACCGGAAGCCGTTCGCGCGTCAATCAGTGGAGCGAGGCGCGATACTGCTAGCCTTAGAACACACCTGGACACGTGGAGGCTTCAGGAAGAGCTACGCGAGAAACTACAAGGACTCGGCTTAGTGGCCTTTGTGGGCGATGGCGCAGTACTGCCTAGGAAGTGCGGCGGCTGCGAAGAGCCTCTTCCAGGCGCCGTGCCCTTTGAGTCGCCTCCTAGCCTACGCGTAGAGATTGAGACCGATTGCTGCGGCACTGTCACGGGGATGGGGATAAGGAGGGGAGTCACGGTTATCGCTGGGAGTGCTTTCCACGGCAAAACTACGCTGCTAGAAGCAATTGCGGCAGGCGTGTGGAACCACATACCGGGCGATGGGAGAGAACGCGTAGTCACAGTACGTGAGGCTATGTATATCAGAGCAGAAGATGGCAGGTATATCAGCTGCGTAGACGTTGAGCCCTTTATCCATGACCTGCCGGGGAAGAAGCCCTCCAAGTGCTTCTCAACAAGCGATGCAAGCGGTGCAACTAGCGTTGCTGCAGCGATACAGGAAGCAGTAGAGGCTGGAGCAAAGCTACTACTACTCGACGAGGATACAGCTGCCACGAACATGCTCTACTTGGATGAGCGCGTCACGGGGATCATGGGGAGGCGTACCGTGACACCGCTTTCAGAGCTGGCTAGGAGCATGGTCGAACACGGCATCTCCATCATAGTTGTAAGTACTGGTTCTCTCCCATTACTAGGCGCCGCGGACACAGTGGTAGTTATGGAGGATTATCGACCTAGAGATGCTACTCAGAGTGCTAGAGAACTCGCCTCAAAACTACTCACATTGCGCAGCACTGCGAGGTACAAGCCTCCCCGGAAAAGGGTTATCGAGTCAGCTAAGGAGCTTCGCAAGCCCAGGGTTAGGGCGAAAATGCTTGACTCAAAGACCTTGGAGACGCCCATACCTATTATGCACAATATTCACTTGGAGGACGCCTACCAGTTCAATACCTACTCGGTGATAGCTGCTCTTTCGGCGAGAAACAGGGGGAGACCATTGCTAGAAGTCGTTAAGGAGCTTGAAGACGTGTTGCGAGACGATCCTGGCAGGCTTGCCAGGCATCCCGGTATTGGAGAGCTGAGGGCTCTTGATATCGCGTTCTTGCTGAACCGCTTGCCAAGCATAAGTATGAGGCCACTAGATACCGGGTAATCGCAGTGGTCTAACAGTACTGTGCTCTATTAGTGCTTGGAAGCATTTTTGTCCTCGCTGTGAACATGGTAAAGTGAGCGTATGTGAGACTAGGGCTTTGCGCACGGGAAGGGAAGAGGGTTGAACTCCGCCGACATCGTCTACGCTGTTACGAGCAGTATTGTAGCCTTCGCCATAGTCGTTGCTGTTGAGCCAGCCTGGATTAGGGCTGCACACGAGAGAGGCCTCGTCGGCAAAGATATGAACAAGCCTGGCGACGTAAAGGTTGCAGAAGCTGGAGGCGTCTGGGCTATCGTTGCTGCCGCTTTCGGCTTACTGGTTCTAGAGGCACTCTACACATACCTTTCCAACAGCATGTATTATCCTGCCGAGCTCTATGCCCTTGTCTCTCTGCTCTTGCTTGCAACCTTCATAGGATTTCTAGACGACATACTTGGCTGGAAGAAGGGGCTTCCGAGATGGGCCCGGATAGTCTTCATGGCTCCAGTCGCGCTGCCTCTCGTAGTCATCAAAGCCGGTAAATCGACTCTCGCGCTACCGCTCATAGGTGTCGTTGACCTAGGGCTGGCTTATCCGCTGCTAGCAGTCCCTATAGGAGTTCTTGGTGCAGCCAATGCCTTCAACATGCTTGCAGGGTATAATGGCCTCGAGGCAGGTATGGGAATTCTCCTCATGTTGTTCACGTCGATCTATGCCTATATGAAGGGCCTCGTGTTCATTGTGCAGGCGGCTCTAATAATGATGATGACTCTGTTGGGGTTCTTGCTCTATAATTGGTATCCTGCACGTGTCTTCCCAGGAAACGCTCTGACCTATGGTGTTGGGGCCTACTATGCAGCGCTCGTCGTGCTGGGCAACATGGAGAAGTTCGGGGTATCGCTGTTCACGCTCTACTTCATAGAGTTTATGCTCTTCTTGCGTGGGCTTAGGAACGGTGTATACAAGGAAAACTTCGGCATACCCCGAGAAGACGGAAGTCTCATAGAGCCGTATGACAAGGTGTATAGCCTGACTCATTTCGCAATAAGGGTTTTGAGAAGGCTACGTGGAAGAGCAAGAGAGCCCGAAGTTACTGTCATACTGCTTCTTCTCCAGACGACTATAGGAGTAATACTCATATGCTTGTCTGTGGCCGGGCTACTCTAAGACCAGTGCCTCCTTTAGGCCCTATGCGTTATAATCTTCTCCATTGCTCTACTTGAAGCATCTGAAACGGGGGCTTCTAGGACCTTGAGCGACGTGCTTGACGAGATATTTGAGCGCGTAGTAGCGTCAAGGATTTTCCGGAACCGTGACATCCTTAGCCCAGACTATATTCCGGATAGGCTTCCCCACCGGGAGGAGGAGATACGACGCGTTGGCAGCGTGTTAGCCCAGGCGCTTAAGGGGAGTAGGCCTAACAACTTGTTTATCTACGGTCTTACCGGCACCGGTAAGACCGCTGTGACTCTCTACGTTTTGCAAAGGTTGGAGGCTAAGGCGAAGCAGCTTGGAGTAAACGTTCGCTACGTCTACGTCAATACTAGGCAGCGCGACACACCGTACAAGGTCTTAGCAGACATTGCCTCCGCGATCGGGGTAAGAGTGCCATTCACGGGCCTCTCTACAGCTGAGATCTATACGAGGCTCGTACGCGCCCTCTCCAAGCAGCAAGGCGTACTCATAGTTGTCCTCGACGAGGTTGACTGGCTAGTCCGGCGACGCGGCGACGACCTCCTATACAAGCTCACAAGAATAGGATATGACCTCCCACCGGGCTCTACCAAGGTGTCCCTCGTGGGCATAACCAATGACGTCAAGTTTGTCGAGATGCTTGATGCCCGTGTCCGGAGCAGCCTAGGAGAGGAAGAAGTAGTGTTCCCGCCATACAATGCCGAGCAGCTGCGCGATATCTTGTGGGAGAGGGCTAGCCAGGCCTTCCAGCCAGGCGTAGTTGACGAGGCAGTCATATCATACTGTGCAGCACTAGCTGCAAGAGAGCACGGCGACGCCAGGCGAGCCCTTGACCTCCTCAGGGTAGCCGGCGAGATGGCTGAGCGCGAGAATAGCCCCAGAGTCACGGTCGAGCATGTGAAGAAGGCCTGGGTGCAGCTCGAGAGAGACCGGATATACGAGGTCGTCTCCACGCTTCCGCTCCACGCGAGGCTAGCCATACTGGCCGCGCTCCGGGCTCAACACATATCTGGGCGACCATACACAACAACAGGCGAGTTGTACTCACACTACCGCGAACTAACCCAGAGAGTAGGCGTTGAGGCTGTCACGCAGAGAAGGATAAGCGACATAATCAACGAGCTAGACATGCTAGGAGTCTTATCCGCTAGGGTTGTGAGTAGGGGACGCTATGGCAAGACGCGAATGATAACACTCGCAGCCGATGAAAAAACCGTGCTGTCAGCAATAGCACAGGATCCCCGGCTGAGGGAAATAATTAGGGAGCTAGAAGAGGCCGAGTAACCGAAGACCTAATTATCCCCACACATAGTGGTAGAAACTCTATCCACGGGCATGGGCCGGTAGCTCAGCCTGGAAGAGCGGCGGGCTTTTAACCCGTAGGTCCCGGGTTCAAATCCCGGCCGGCCCGCTACACGCCGCTGCGGGCCTTCCGGGTCCACCTTTTCTCCCTACTCATAACCCACGCGGATTACAAGGTACAAGTTACCAGGCCTCAATTTAGAATATTTCCTCTCTTGCTCATGTAGGGCCGTGATCAGCTATGGGAGCCGAGTTTGGCACAAGGAATGGAATATAATTTAAGATAAATGGTTGAGCAAAAACACTGTATAGGGAAAGGATTACTTCTGGGCTTTCGACCTTATGCATGCTCCTAGGTTCTTTGCGAGCAGTATGAGGAAGCCTAGTCCTGCCTGTACGTCCTTGTCTCCGAGGACTCGTAGGAGGCCAAGGGTTGACACAGGCCTTACCTCAGTCATTTTTGCCGCTGCAAGTGATTTAAAGAGGCACTCTGTCGCCTCCTCAACGTTGATCTTCATTTCTACTACTTCTTCGGGCTTTAGCTTGGCAGCCGCCGCTGTGGCTGCATCACCCAGTGCTAGGAGCCGGTGTATTGGCACCTCGGTGGAAATGTATGCGAATATATCCGTACTTTTCTCAGCTAGTATTTTGAGCATATCGAGTAGTCCGCTCTCTTTGAGGCGTACTGCTATCTCTACTAGGTCTTCGAGTACCTTGAGGCTCTCCTCGTCGAGGAGTACTTTTTCCTTCTCACTCATGGACTAACCACCCCATCTAACATGTACTCGAGCTTAGGTTATGCTACTTGAGCGAGGCTATCCATGCCTTGTAGAATGCCTCCTTCATGAGCCTTATGATCGGCGACCTCATCAATGTGTAGCACGTCAGCTTCCACTTCTCGGTGCTCTCGTCGAACACCGTCTCACATGTCCCTGCATAACCGCTGAGACCGAAGTAGCCCACACAATCCATCATCGTGTAATAGCCCATTATCGGGTAGCCGCCTAATAGTTCATTGAGCACTATTTCTGCTACGTAATCGGCTGCAAAGTGTATTGGCACACCTGCTGTTGGCAGACCTGCCGGAGGCATTGAGTGCTCGCCTATGAGGAAGACGTCATCGTAGTCGGGGTGGCGGAAGTCCCTAGCCCGGACCGGGGCCCATCTTGGGTCCTGCTTCCACTGGAAGCCTTCGCTCTCGGCTAGAGGATCTGGAAGCCTAGAGGGCGGCACCTTGATTAGTAGGTCGTAGCGCTCCTCTATGTTTCCGGCACGTATAATCTTTCTCGACGGGTCTACTTCCTGTAAGCCGTTGTGCCTAATATACTCGATGCCGAGTTCCTCGAACTTCTCTTTCCACGGCCTCGTCACGTCCTTGCCGAGAGGGAATATGTCCGGATAAGGCCCTACAAGTGTTACCTCGACTTTCCTGCCTATCTTCTTAAACGTCTCTGCGAGCTGAGTAGATACCTCAAATGGGTACATACCGCACCTGTGAGGCGATTCAGGTACCAACACTACGATTTTGCCCTCCTTGAAGGCCGCCATTGCTTTTGCCATTTCGAGTGCGCCGTCAAGTGTATAGTTATGGACGCCTGCCTCTGCTAGGCCAGGGTAGGCGTCCCATCCGTACTTGACACCTAGGCTCACTATGAGGTAGTCGTAGTTGTAGCTCCCTTTCTCACCCGTAACAGTTCGCTTAGCAGCGTCTATCTTCTTGACTGTATCTATTACGACTTTTACTCCGAACTTCTCCATGTTCTTTATGGGGGCACGCACTTCGTCTGGCACTGCTGCGCCAAGCGCTACGTCAAAGTAAAGGGGCTGGAACTCGTGCCATTCCGAGTTAGTTACCAGCGTTACCTCGATGTCAAGGTCCTTATGCTTCCTAGCCTCGAGCGCGAGTTTTCTAGCCGCAACAACGCCGCCAGAGCCACCGCCGAGGACTAGTATTTTCTTGGGCAAAACGCGCTACACCACTCACATTCTATGATTACCCAGGACTAAAAAACTATTGAGTAAGTGAAACCCAGCTAAACACAATACTGTTACGGATAACGATAACAACGATAATACGTTGCGATGATTATTGCTTGTTCTCTCCGAGGAAAATGCTAGAAAGCCTTGAGGCCATTACATGGGCTGTAAAGAGTGGTTCAGGTTGACGAGTATATATTTGCAGGCTACAGACGAGTTCCCACGCCTTATCAGTACTCAAGCCGTAGGGAGCTATTAGTAGGGAGCCCTTGCTGCACACGATCCTCGTCAGTCTCGACCATGTTTCTTCGAGGAGCTTGAGCCTTTGCTCCGCGTCGTCGAAGTGCTTGGTTATTGCTCTGCGTACTGCGTCTCGATCTGGCTCGTACCAGAAGACGGGGATAACAGGAACACTTGTTTCCTCGTTAAGCCTTCTTGCATCGAGTATGTTGAAGCCAGCAAATATGACTGTGTCAAGGAGTACTGCCTCGAGCCCGTCTAGCTCACGCAGAGCTCTCTTAACAAGGCTTATCGCCTTGTCCGTTGAATCCATACCATCGATTTCGACAAAGTCGCCAAGCACCAGGCACGGACATAGAGCATTGTTTCTCCAGCAATGCGCTGCAAGGACAAAGGTTGTTTTGCGCCAGCCGCGCTTAAAGTAGCCATCATCTATTCCGGCGACGCACCCCTTCATAGCCCCGGACCTTTTGCGGACATCTCATTGATTAGTTTCCCGCATTCATAGGTGTCGTTAAAACATGGAGTAGTTATTATAGTCTTTCGGGGATTATTGTGTGGCAGAGAGGCGGGAAGGTTGCCCCCTGGATACCTACTCCGCTGAGCATAGTCTATGCCGCGCTTGAGGCTGCATGGGCGTCGCCCTGCGACACCGTCTACGACCTGGGTGCGGGAGACGGGCGAGCCGTGATTATTGCTGCACGCGAGTTCTGTGTCCGCAGAGCTGTTGGCGTTGAGATTGACCCGGTGCTAGTTGAGGCTGCGAGGGCCAAGGCGCACATGGATGGCGTAGAGGACCGGGTAGAGATAATCGAGCAAGACTTCTTCAAGACTAGCCTACAAGGCGCCACACTGGTCTACATGTATCTTTACCGTAGCATAAACGAGGCGCTGAGATCCAAGCTTGAGGAGGAGCTAAGGCCTGGTGCACGAGTAGTTACTATTGATTTTCCTGTGCCCGGCTGGGTGCCAGTCTATACTCCTAGGCTGCGAGACGAGAACGATATACTGAGAACCATACATGTCTACGTCATCGGGCTGAGCGATACCCGTTACGCTAGGCGCGGAGAACAAATACGTGAATGGACTAGGGAGTTGCAAGCCCTTGCGGGATGCAATGAGCCCCCTCCACCGGGGTGTAGGCCCAGGGTAAGGAGAACCCAGGCTTGATAGCTTGATAAGAGGGTTCTAGGAGACACTTAGCGCTAATGGAGCAAGAGGTACCGTGCTCTGTGAGGGGAAGGCTGCTGATAGAGGAACAGATTGCTGAAGCGCTTGGCCTCAAGGTCTGGAGGCGTGCATGGGGCAGGCCCGTCTTCTACGTGGATAGGCCCTTTCCGCTCCTAGGCCACATTGCCTTCGGGGTTATAGATAGAGGCACTAACGTGCTCCAGGTGCGGCCGACGACTCTCTGCGTGCTTAGCTGCGTGTTCTGTAGCGTTGATGCGGGGCCCCGGAGCCGGTGGAGGCAGGCCGAATACATTGTTGACCCTGAGTGGCTTGCTGAGTGGGTTCACCGTGTCGCAGTAGAGAAGGGCGTGGCTGTCGAGGCCCTCATAGACGGTGTTGGAGACCCCTTTACTTATCCCTGGCTGCCTAGGCTTGTGAGGCTACTCAAGGAGACAGGCGTTGTGAGGAGCGTTGCCGCCGAGACCCACGGGGCGACACTCTCCAGGAAGATCGTGGACGCCTTGGAGGAGGCTGGACTGGATCGCATAAATCTCAGCATAGAGAGCCTTAACGAGGAGAAGGCAAGGAGGCTCACCGGCACTCCGTGGTATAGCGCCAAGAGGGTTAGAGAAGTAGCTGAGTACGTTGCCAGGGAGACTAGCATAGACCTGCACGTGACACCTGTCTGGCTTCCCGGGCTTAACGACGAAGATGTGGTCGAGATAGTTGAGTGGGCTTATCGCATCGGCGCAGGTAAGAAGTGGCCGCCCGTAACTATTCAGAAGTATATCCGCCACAGGTATGGTAGGCACCCTGAGGGCGTGAGGGAGGTTAGCTGGGAAAAGTACTGGGAGTGGCTGAGGAGGCTCGAGGAGAAGCTGGGGAAGCGGCTCTCCTGGAGCATGGAGGAGTGGGGCATGAGCTATGCTCCTAGGATTAAGCAGCCCTTCCGCCGAGGCTCCCGCGTCAAGCTCCAAGTAGCTGGGCCGGGATGGCTCCGGGGCGAGTACCTCGCAGTAACCCTTGACAAGCAGCGCGTAGTCACACTCGTAGGGTCCAGGGGCCTACGCGTAGGCAGCTTGACTGTTGCGAGGATTATTAGGGATAAGGACGGCATATTCATAGCAAAGGCTCTGTAGACGAAGCAATGCCACCTATCAATTAGGGCATCGAGGGCGCAAAGCCGGGGGAGCACGCGGCGCCCAGCTTCCTTCCGCGCCCATGATGGGCTACCCTATTAGGGGCTGCCGCGTTTTAGACTCCTTTTCCGAGGAGTGGTGACGAGTTATGGCTAGGGTTAGGGTGAAGCTGTTCGCAGAGTACTATGAGCTTGCTGGCCGCAAGCACCTCGTGGAGCTAGAGGTCCCCGATGGTACTACGGTCATAGAGCTTGCCAGGATGCTTGAGGAGAAGTTTCCGAAGCTCCAGGGGCGGCTCGTGCAAGGCGATAGTATAAACGAGGAGACAAAGGTACTGGTTAATGGCAGGCTTATTGATTGGCTTGAGGGCGAGAAGACAAGGCTTAGGGATGGCGACGCCGTAGCGTTCTTCCCGCCAGCGGCAGGCGGCTAAGACCTTGACACCTACTTGGGCAGCGCCTCTACTAGGTGCAGTATCTCTTTTATCCGTTCGCGCTTCTTTTGGCGAACTATGCGGCGTAGCTCGAACCCTTTCTGGAGGTCCTCTGGGACCTGTGGCTTCCTCCTCGGCTCGGCGGGGCGTCCGTCGGGGCCTATGGAGACGAGCACCATGTAGAGCTGTGCTACTGTGTTCTCGCGCTCCTCTATCGGGTTCTCAGCAACCACTTTTACTAGGACCTCTAGGCTGGTTCTGCCCACTCCCGTGACGCCTGCTTCTGCGCGCAAAACGTCGCCAACATAGGCGGGTGACGCGAAGACTGCTGCGTCGAAGCTAGCCGTTACCACGGGGGAGCCCGTGGCCTTCATCGCCGCGAGCGCGCCAAGGCTATCAATACTGTAGAAGAACTTCGTTGCATCTAAGACCCTTGGAAGCGAGAAAGTAGACTCCGGGTAAACTATCTCATAGCTCTCAACCCGGTAGGGAACGCTTAGCCTCGAGGTATCCCTGGCAACCTCGTGCCGCTTCTCCACTAGTTCGCGGCGCTCACGGAGCCACTCCTCGTGGATATTAAGGAGCGCTTCGCCCTCAAAACTACAAGCCCTAATACTTGCACCATGCTCACGAGACCTCACAGACTCATCAACAGCAACATATGTCTGTATGCTAAGGCTCACAAGCCTAGGCGATCCTCCTCCTGCAGAACTCGCGACACCATAGCTCAGGACGTCCACCGTGTGGCTCGTAGACCCTATGACCCAGGAATACGTCTCGAAAAGCTCCCCTACCCGTACCGGCTCAAGTATGAACAAGTAGTCAATAGCGCCGAGGACAACATATCCCCTCGTAGCCCTCATCGCAGCCATCGCTCCGGACTCTAGCAGCCACCAGGCAAGCCTACCACCATGGAGAGTGCCATAGCGGTTAGCATGCCTCGGATAAACAGGCCTAACGCTGCCCATGCGCGTAGACTCTAGACAAACACTTCTAGCCATATCACGTGGCCCGAGTACCCTTAAGCTCTAGTACAGGTAGAAAACAGCACCGAGACAAACAACGGGAATAGAAGAACACTCTTACGGGGCGCCCCCGCCGGGTACTCTCAGGCCGGAAAGCCTCATAGACTCAGCAATAATCTCGTCAACGAGGTCGGCCAACGGGTCAACGCTACCCGACCTAAGAATCTCCGGGTCTATACCTCTCTCCTCCAAGACACCAACTATCTTGTCAACACTTTGCCTCAGAACTATAGGCAAGTAAACAGGAACACCACCATACCTCCTAGCAACGCTCGTTACCCCCCTGCAAAGACCCTCCACATCAACATCGATAACCTTCTTACGCGCCTTGAATATGAGGGCAGCCTTGAACACCACGTGCCTACCTATCAACGGGTAAAGCGCGCGACAAACCAATAGCTCGTCAAGTGCAACAGGGTCACCATAAAGCCGCCTACAAGGCATCGGATCAATCACCTTAGGCTCAGCAATGTTCTTCCCCTCCATCCTATCGGTGTAAACATACACCGTTTTCATCCAGAGCAAGCTCCCAGGGAAATCCAGAGAATCAACCAACAAGTAGCGCGTATCGTGGAACAAGAAGCTCCTCTTCCGAATAGCCTCCTCAACCTCCCCGACACTCATATCTCTTCGAGCCACTGCCAACCCGCTGGCAACCGGCTCCTTGACGCCGAAGACCTCGTAAAGTATCTCGAACAACTCCCTAGGAACATAGATAGAGCCATAGGAGAGAGCCCTAGAAAACTCCAAAACCACTACCATCACCCAAATATAGCCTATTACAAGGCACCATAACTATCCCACACAGAGCCCAGCAATAATAAATAACCTAACCAGCATCAAACCAAACAAATAAACATATAAGGAAAAAGCACACCGTACCAAGAACCCGACAAATAAATACAATATACTCATATATTATAACAAAGCTAAAACCGTCATCTATACTCTAAGCGAATATTAAGCTTCAATATTGAAACTACACTATGCATTCTAACCAACGATAAAAAATAAAACTAAACAACGCTCTACAAGAAGAAACCAGTACACCGAGATACAAGCTCCACTAAGATACACGAGATACACAGACCAACAACATTCCCCTAGACTATAAAGCCGATACAGAAAACACTAAGAATTCCACAATGAACTCTCAGAAATACTTCACATGCCTTACAATACAAGCTATTCAACAAGGAAACCAAGTTAGGAATCGCATAGGATTTAGTTGTAGGAATTGGTGCCGCGGCCGGGATTTGAACCCGGGTCACGGGCTTGAAAGGCCCGCATACTTGGCCGGGCTATACTACCGCGGCAACCGCGCAGCCCCTTCCGCGGACTAGGCCGCGGCCAAGTATAGTGGTACATAGCTACTAGTGAAGCCTTATTAAGCTTAATCTCAGCTATGCGCTATCCTTATGAAATATCTATTACAATCACTTGAGCAGTTCCATCTCCTCTCACGAAATAAATCTTATCATTAATTATAGCGAGCCTGTCACCGGGAGAGAATGGATAAAAAGGTAAAGCGTAATTAAGCGAACCCCACTGTTTAGAGACCGTGTCATAGGTCATAATGCCGCCGCCGCGGATAGCAACATAGAGTTTCATGCTTGACGATCCATAGTCCATGCCTACGCTATAGAGAAGAGGAGTCTGTCCTAGATCCGTTACGGAGCCGGTTGCTAGATCTATAGCAATCAGCCGGTTGGTTTCGCCTGTATGGATATATAGTATTGATCCTACATACGCTACACTCGACCAACGAGTAATATTGCTAGGTAATGCTACTCGAGACACAAGACTATTCGTAGTAACGTCGTATATATCTATGTAGTTGTAGCCATCACCGGGGCAGTAGTATAGATGTGTTCCGTTAAACGCGATAAAGCCTCCTGGACCCAGCGGAGTTGATAGTGCTATTATTCTTTGCCATGTATTATTGGCAATTATGTACTCAGCTGCATTTTTACCTCTTGCAACCCACAAAATAGGTGAAGATCCCATGTAGGGTGAAATCGCTATATATCCTTGGCCCTGGAGCTGTGATGGAAGAGTTATTTTTGCTGTAGCATTAGTCAATGTATCGAGCTTCAAAATATAATCGGCTGTGCTGTTCGATGCTATATATATGCCTTTTTCCGTTAAAGTCGCAGGTGAGTAAGAGATAGTTAGTTTATCAAGAGAAAAAGAGATATTATTATCTGAGAACACAACTATTTCGATTTCTAACAAGCCATTTACTAATTTATTAAACTCTATCGTTTTTATGACTGGGTCCGAGGCCGCAGCTCTTTCTATATAGAGATTTATATTAGATATGCTGATCTTTATTTCATAGTGATAGCTTACACCGCTAGGAGATGCAGCCACAAGCGCTATATTTCTAAGGAAAGCATAGCCTAAATCCTTTGAGAATTTAATATCAATTATATACTTGTTGAAAGATTCTTCGGTACCGACATACGCCTGAAGTTCTTGCTGAGGTTTTTTACGAGGCCAGAACATCAAAGAGTTTGCATGATCTAAACTATTAAGATCCATCCGGTTATATGAAGCTATGGTATAATGCCTGCCATCGCCCAAAGATAAGCCTACGACAGGATTGACGAGGAAGACAGAAGGGAGAAGCGTTGTTACATCTCCATAATTAAATCGTATTAAACCATTGTCATACAATATTAACTCAAAGTTAGCTTCTCCTACCAGTATCTTTACCCTGGATATGCGTACGTATACTCCGGCATTCCATCTTATGACCGTACCATTTCCGTAGTTATCTTCATAATTATTCAGAACGTATATATCATGTGGACTTTGTGTTGTTAAGTCTGCCCAGAGAGGGGCAATTATTAAGTTTTGTTTTAGATTATTTTCGCTATATATCCAATCAAACTGAATTGTATGATTTGATACAAAACCATTACTATCAACATAAACTTGATTGATATATCTATCATAGTAAGGAAACTTAAAGGGCAAAGACAGTAGCCACGACCCATCATCGGCGTGCCAATTCATTGAATTTCCATCACCCACAAGACCATTTACCGGCATTATCCATTCCTGGTAGTAGATTGTGTACCCTGGACCATCGTTTGCAGGGAGCTCCGTCATGACTTTTGTGAGGCCTTCGTGCTCGGTGTCTGGTTGTGCTGATGGATTACCGTAAACGAGAAATACTGTCTGATTAGAATTAGCATCTATATGAGGTATTTTTACCCATATTACAGCGTGACCGTTTTGAGGGTCCCATTTCTCTATCCAGTAGTATAGGGGAGTGCAATCTGATGCAAGTATTCGTATATCGCTTCCATCGTTTTTCGCATGGCTAAACTCGAAATTTGTAGAATTGAGTTCGATTCTAATCTGGATATCGTCATAGCTATAACTGTTTGGATTACTTATAGTTATTTTTCTCATATAGTTCCAGCCACTAAGTCCTGGACATAAAGGCGCATATATGCTCCTTATATTAAGAGTTAAACCATCTACGCTTGCCAAGTTATTGAGTGAACCAGTGACTTGGCCTCCTCTTAGTACTTGATAGCTATCCGGGACTTGAGTATAATTTCCTAGAAGCTGAGTAGTAGCAGCCTTTTCGGCAACAACGTATCCACTTAGTGGTTCACTTAACAGTATTGTACTTACTAGGGGACACGTTACATTTGGATAGGTCACGTTAGCTGGGAATGCAGGCTTCTTCTTTATTGATATTACTGCTACGGCTGGGCTTGCAGAAATAGTTGCTGTTATTGATAATGGTTTAGCTGTAGCAGGGATAATTATTTCTAAAGTGTCTCCTGGAGCCAAAGCCACGGGCACTGAAGCAACTAGCGTCGTTGCTCCATTGAATGACTGAATTCTCATCTCAATGCCTTTAGCTTGAAGATTTGTGAAACGATCTATAACCAGCGATGTGTAATTATTCCATAGGACGTTTATATTGATTATATTGACGGCCCTAGGTGCACTCGAAGTTATTTCTATATAAAGCTCCGCTCCATCATAAGTATAGTAGCCGTTTATTGTTGATGCGAGGAGCTGTGTGTTTATTCTCTCCTCTGCTGCCTCGGATAGTGTTTGCTGTAGTTCTTGCTGTTGGTGTTGTAGGTAGAAGTAGAGGGCTAGGAGGGCGAGTAGGGCTATGGCTAGGAGTACTCCGCCTATTATGGTTGCTATTGCTCTAGGGCTTCTTCGCGGATGCATATGCCTCGCCTCCTTGGTAGACGAGTTTTACTTCTGCGAGGCTTGTCCCGGCTGGCAGTGTGCATTCTATGTCGGCTGCTGCGTAGTATGGGAGCCGGACATTATGCACCGGATGATACTCTGAGCCATTGTTGAGCCTCGCTGTACAGTTGTCGCTCCAGAGTGTATTGTTCACGTAGACGTCGTAGAGGAGTACTGGCGTGTTGTCTGTAACCACTACTACGTGGAGCACGTCGCTCTGATTAATGTATGCGAGTGCTATTGTTAGGTCCTGCATGGCCTCTACCTTTGCTCTGACTGATTGCTGCTCTGCTTGTTGTTGCGCCGTGTACGTGGTCTCGATTATCCTTGACACTACTAGGCCGCCGACGCCCAGGACTATTATTGCTAGGAGCGCGGCCGACACGTACTCGCTGATTCCTCGAAGCCTATAGCAATGTGTTCTCGGCATATTTTGTAGTGTCCCTCTTCGTCCTGTATGCTTCCCCGGGCTCAGATAAGGATAACGTGACTAGTCCATATATGGAGTCTGTTCTAGGAGGGCAAGTGTGTTTCGTAAGCTTCTTAACCCTCTCCTGGGCCCAGTTATTATCCTAACATGGATGCGGCGGTCGTCTAGCCTGGACTAGGACGCCGGCCTGCCAAGCCGGAGATCCCGGGTTCAAATCCCGGCCGCCGCACCAATCCTTCTCCCGGCTCCTCTCCGACATGCTGTGCACTATCTGTTTCGTTTACCATTATTGCCATAAACGCTTGTTAAATTGTTTATCAAAGTATCTATCTAATCCTTATAACCCTTGCCGAGAAGTAATATAACTATTTACTGGGAGCAGGCAAGGAGAGACCGGATAAGGATACAGGGCGGCTCTGTGGAATACTGGCCGCGATGAGCGAGCAGGGCTTTAGGTGCTTGGTGTGCGAGCGGCCGGCGGTGAATGAGTATATGCCCCGGTGACCGCTGCTAGGCGGGATGAGCCGGGGTTCGCGGGAGAAGTGCTTCCTGCATCACAGCTGTGCTGGTGATGTGCTTGTTGGTTTTGCCTTGCTGAGTATGAGTGCTGACACAAGTGCGAGGACGGATGCTGTGATACATGTTGCATCTGCTCCACCGTAGTGTACTAGGATGCTTGCAGCAGTGCTCCCGACTACTAAGCCTATGCTCATAAACGCGTTGGTTTTCCCTACGCCGGCTTCGCCTTCCAGAGTTAGAGCTATAAGTGGGAGTGACGTTGAGATTAGGGCCCATGTTGCGCCGACGAACACGTAGAGCATTGGCATGGTTATACCTGGGTCTAGTACTCTGCTGAACACGGGTATCGGTGTTGCGAAGATTATTGTCCTTAATGCGGCTGCCGAGACCAAGAGGAGATGCGCCTTTTCTAACGCCAGCTTTGATCTGCGGAGTACTTCATATACCAACGTCGAGGTTGCGAGAGAGAGCATTGATAATACATAGATCTCGGAGTCACTGAACCCGAGGTCTCTTAGATAAGCCGGCATTGGGGAGAAGAATACTGATATGGCTGTGAAGAGGAGGAGTACCCCTGCGAGAAAGCGCCAAGGAATCTGGGTTGCTCCCGCATCAGCGCCTCTGTTACGGGGTACATGTGTCGGTGGAGAGTAGCGCGCCCTGCCTGTCACGAGCGGCGTACTCGGAGCTAGCGGGGGCTTTGACCCCCCGACTACCCATGAGAGTTTCAGCGATGTCGCAGCCGATAAGAGCGCTATGAGAGCCGATAATGCGAGGAGTCCTTGTACGCCGAGAGCCTTTGCAAGGACTGCGGCAACCGTGTCGCCCGTGATTATGCCGATGCTTGACGCGATATTGATCTCTGGGACGGCTTCGCTTCCCTCCTCCAGCGCCGATGCTGCTGCGAGGACTATTGGCTGGACCAGTGCCGCTGCGGCACCATACACGGCATTAAGCAGCACTATTTCTAGTAGGCTCCTAGACAAGTACATGAGGGCCAGAGAGATGGATACAGTGACGAGCGCAACTGAGAGAAAGAGACCGCTTCGCCTGCTCTCGAGCCAAGGCACGACGACAAGACTCGAGAACGCGAACGCGGCGTTATATGCTGCAACTGCTAGGGTTAGCGAAACAGTCTTGCCACTAATATCGAGAGCGTAGAGCCCCGCAGCAATATTGGCTATAGCGGCGGACGCGCTGTAGAGAAACACGGTAGTCAGTAGAAAGGCCTTGGAGCTATCGTCCAAGAACCTCTCTACCCTGCTATGGAATTAGCTTTAAAAAGTAAATTAAATGAGTTGAGGCGAAGACAAAAGAGTCTTTGAGCTATCTGTATGCACTAAAATTTATTACTTGAGATGTCGTTATACGGGCTCTTAATCTTAAAGACCTTGACGATGAAGTATGGGTAAGTTGTCTGCATCACTATTCTATTGTTTTGACAATAGATCTTGGATCTTGTATGCTAATGACTCTTTAGTTGTTGCTTCGTTGACATAAAGGACTAAGGGTTTGCATGTTAATCCGGGATTGGATAGAAGCACTTCGCATATGTGGTGCTGTGATTCCCTGGTAATTATTATGTGCCCCGTATTTGTGTCTACACAGCTTAGCAGTATGTAGCCTAGATCATAGAGCAGCGACAGCGTATTATTTGAGTCGAGGAGCAAGTCTATCGCTATTTCCTTTCCTGATTTGGTTAAAAAGACTGCATCGTGTATATACATTGTTCCTGATTTTCCGCTTAGTGATTCATAGACCTTTGTACCACTATTGATAGATTCTAGTACCCCCGTTACTGCGGAACGAATGTTTCTGCACCATGGACAATTTTGCTCACTCGGCGTGTTCAGTTCTTTGTGGAGAAGGCGTATAATGCTTAGGTACATTAGGCCTTTCCGGGTGATAGTATAGAGCGGTGGGTGTACAGAATTCTTTGCAACATTAGTTACGAGTCTTTTCTCCAGCAACGTGGATAGGTGCTTCTCAAGGCTCTGTGGATTAAGATTTGCAAGATTCATAAGCCTGGTCTTACGAAGAGGGCCTTTATGGCTCAGAATTGACAATATGTCCCCAACTATGAGTAGCGCGTCTCGGCGCTTTGCACGCTTAGTTTGCATAAGGTATCAATCCTACACCTTATTCAATCATATACGTGTGCTACGTTATATGTAAGCTACGTACTTGTAAACCAGGTAATACTGCGAAACATGCACTATTTAAGAATTGTATACTAGAGATGCACAAAGCTTATATGAAGTCACCGAAGAGCGCTCAACTACCCCCTTAGCTCTCACCCTGCTTAACTGGCTCTCTGCCATAAGCTGCACACACTAAGTTATTATTGAGAAGAGTACAGAGTAGTTCCCCACCCCTGTCTCGTAGAAGAGGGTTGGCAGTCCTTTCGGCGAGAAGAATAATGTCGCGCGGATTGGCTACTTCTATATGGCTTTTCTCCCTAAGCCCATGGGCCTCTATAACTGGGGCACTAGTTGCTTTTAGTATTTCTTCTATGCTAGGCTCGCTTAGCCTTGAATACATTACGCCTCCTGCAAGTGACATGGCTATACCGATTGCTAGTAATGGTATGAGCAGGCCTCGTGGAACAAGTGATTCTTTCCTATTCCCGACCGGCGTGGGCAGGTTCTCCGAAAATGTTGTTGTTGAATTCTTGCTGGTTACGTGCACGCTGTATAGCTCTTTATTGTAGCCTAGGCTCATACTTATTGAGGGGCTAAGCTTAGCAACTCTTCCACCTACAGGGAGAACCGCATTCATTTCTGTTACTAGGAAGACGTCTGTAGCAATGCTAAGGCCCGTCTCATTTATAACTCGCATTGCGACACTCCTAGCCTTCGAGAGATTAATCAACATTACAGCCTCTTTGCCAACCAGGGTTTTTCCCTTAACCTCTTTGAGCTTTATTGCGAAGGGGCCTACTAGGAGTTTCTCGACAATAACGTAGTTGAAACTATTCAGAGGAACATCGCTTGTAATAGCACTTACTTTGAAACTTGCCACAAGCGTATTGTTTCTCAGTAGCTTAGACGCAATTACACCAGTATTTCTTATAATAGTTGAGCCGTTTGGATAGATCAAGCTCTTTTTCATAAATGCTTCGAGGCTCGCATCTGCCCTTAGCGCCACCGTCTTTGTTGTATTTGTATCGGTATCGGGCTTCGCTTTATGGCCAAAGATTAATCCAACAGCTGCAAAAGATGATAGTGTAACACCAAACAGAATTAGGATAAAAGATATCTTGAGCCAGTGGCCCTTTGAGCCACCGACTCCACGGCTAGTATTACTCATAGCTAAACACATACCGTATAATCAATGAATATGTAATGATCAAGAAAGACGTAAACTAGGTTATGCACAATCTGGTATTAGTGAAAATTGGTATATATTTCTTGCTCTTAAACACTGCGCTATATACCGTGTACTCTGCGCCTTGTCTATGTCAACTTCTTCCTCATCCTTACTAGGGGGGACGCCATTATAGCGACAATTATCATTAGCACTAAGAAGAGCTGAGCAGAGAAAATATTCCCTCCAAGGAGCCTTGCCAAAACAATCAGTGGCTTGCCTATCAAAGGAATCTTTACATTAACTACTCCTAGGACCTGGCTACGACTAATGGGCGGATCAGGGGCATTATTTGCATCACCCTTAGTTATTAACTTATCAATACTAATATTTATTACTCGGTGTACTACGATTCTATTGCTAGCCTTATAGGCGACTATACTGCCTATATTGATCCTGCTTACTGGTTTAACTACTACTATGTCTCCAACATCTATGCTTGGCTTCATGCTTCCACTCAATATAATGAGGGGCCAATAGCCCTTTGAAAGAACTATGAGCAGGCTAAGAGCAACAAATGTTGCCGCGACAACACTCTTGGCGTCAACTGTTAATCCTTTGGCCTCGTGGCGTGGAATCTCTATTCGGTTAAGAAGGGTCATTGACGCTACTAGTGAGGGTACGAGGCCCATAAATATAAGGAATATTGTAGGTACATTTGGAAGCAGGGGGCTCACATAGTATGGCAACATTACTGAGAGAACAAATACTGTACCATACAGTATTGTTCCGTAGCGGGCTAACAAGTATGTAGATGCGATCACACCTGTAGCGAGTATTATCTTGGAAGTGAAGACAATTGGGCTCATGGCTCCCCTTACGAGTAGAGTCAGCGAGGCATAATCCAGGGAGTCTAATAGTAATGCGAAAAACGCGCCAAGCACCAATACGGGTTGAAAACGGCGGGTTGGCACTGAGTTCTTGCCTAGGGCAAGCATAGAGATCAGTGACGAGGTGGCAAGGAGCTGTGGAAGTCTGTATACAAGGTTGACCAGGGAGTCAAACAGGGTTGGGGAAAGAGCGTTTATTGCAAAGCCATAGATAAGTGATAGAGCAGAATAGATACCTATCAATGATACAAGTGAAGAGATTAGCGCTATTTCTGCCTCGTCCTTGAAACCGCTTGTCCGCTTCCAGTAGGTTGAGCCTAGCATGCTTAAATAGAGCAGTACTCCTATGAGGAGTGAAGTTGTACGCGTAACAGCTATGTTAGTCCTCATAAACAAGATGACAACTATTACTACATATAATATCGCTAGTAATGTAGCCATTTTATCGCTAAACAACTGCTATGACACCAATACCTATAACAATGTAAATTAGCGTCTCTTTCCCACTATAAAAACTGTATTAATTTTGAAAAAATAATTAAATAATTTTATATCATTATTATCCACTTATAGAGGTATTTGTGTATTCGTTCCAGGCTATCGCGTCAAGCTTCACTATGAATGAAAGCGTACTGCCTTGCGGAGCTGTCTGGAGAACTGTGATATCGAGACTTATGTCTGCTGACTGGCAATAATGTAGTTGCGTGCCAAAGTTGTCGCCCCACCATACAGTAATGTCTGGCTGATTATCACCAGTAAGATCTAGTTCAACGCCTTGCTGTAGCTCTTGCTCATTTAGCTCATAGTATGTTTCGCTACTGTATGGCCCCTCTATTGTTACTCGCCATATTTTGAGCGGGATGTCGTCATTGTTGTGCGCCTTGAACGCTATATGTGTGTAGTACCACGGATATACATTGTGAAGCGTTATATTTAGTGCATCATAATCTCCGTCGCCGTCAGTGTCTAACAGTGTTACATTGGTGCATCCAGCATCCTTATCTAGTTGTATAGAGCCGGGTTCTGGATAGTAGGATGCGTTCCAATCGTTTCCAGCATAATTTCCATATCCAGGAACTAATCCGCATGCATCCATATATGCAAGTGATCCGCCAACAAATTCCCAGTCAAGTTCTCCGGTGTTTATAGTGCCCGTTACGCTGACTTGTTGGCTCCACATTGCGTAGGCTGCGAGCACTGATATTGCTAGTACTGCTATAGTTGAAGCTGTTAGAGCTATCGTCTTGTTCTTATACATATTCATTACCTCATAAAATTACGCAAATCACGCTTAATACGAGTATTTATTAAAAATATTTATATGCTTGTTTTTACGATTATTTAGCCCTTTTATTGCTCATTCATTACATGTGTTAGGGTGTTGAGACTTCGTTCCACTGAGCGAAGGTCAGTGTCACCTCGAAGCTGTATGAGCTGTTCTCTGCTGCGTCCTGGGGCACGCTTATTGTTAGGTAGTATGTGTGAGTATCATCTGGATGCATCTGTGTACTATCAGGTGTAGCTAGTTCAACTATTATTGGCGAGTCTACTTTCACGGAGGAGTTGTATAGTTTTACTGGGATTGTGCCAATGTTGGTTATGTTTAGTGCTATCACCGGCGTGTAGCCGGGGTATGCATTGTTTATTGTTACTCGCAAGACTATTGCATTGCCGTCGTCATCTACCTGTGTTACACTTATATCACAGTTAGCTACGTCTTTGCCTTCCTCGTTATGGAATGTAGAGTTCGGTAGCTGGGGGTCTGCCCCGGTGTCGCTGCAAGACCAGCCCGTGAATGCTACCTTGACTTCGCCCGTGTTGACTGTTCCGTTGACTGTTAGCGTTTCTGACCACATCGAGTATGCTCCTATTATTGATGCTAGCATTACTCCGATTAGGGCTAATCCAAAGACCATTCCTTTCATACTGTTTCGCCTTTTTGGTCAAGTATAGTAGGGCTTGTGTTTTGTATAAAAAGGTTGCATATTCTGAGAACCTATTCGCTCTATATATTACCGGTATATAGTCTGTGTACATAGGAGTAGTTTAGTATGCATCGCGGAGACAACAATGCAGCATGTACTACTAGCCACACTACTAGCCACTAGGCTTAATGATAATAGTCAAGTCGTTAACATTTATCCCAGTATATCCCCCGGTATCAACAACAGCTTCCACGCGGCCGAAGAACCCGTAGCTATCATTATTCTCAAGAAAGACTGCTGGGTCCAGCCCCAGGCTCCGAGCTTTCTCAGCAACACTTCTGTCTATGAGGGCGCCTGCCGCTGGGCTGTTCCCGTCAACGCCGTCTGTGCCCATGCATAGCGCTGCATAGTCTAGTTCCTCGCCTAGCGACAGCGTCGCGTCTAGCATTGCGAGGCATAGTTCCTGGTTTCTGCCACCCCTGCCTCGTCCGCGCACAGTGACAGTTGTTTCTCCTCCAAGCACCATAGTTGAGCCGGGTGAGAGGCTCTCGGCGAGGCCTGCTAAGGCTTTGCCTACCTCTCTTGCCTCTCCGCGAAGCCTGTCGGTGAGCAAGCGTACTTTGTAGCCGAGGGCTGTAAGCCTGGCTGCGGCTGCCCTGACGGCGTCAAGGTTCCTTGCAGCAATTAT
This sequence comes from Pyrofollis japonicus, assembly GCF_033097485.1. NCBI lineage: Archaea > Thermoproteati > Thermoproteota > Thermoprotei > Desulfurococcales > Pyrodictiaceae > Pyrofollis > Pyrofollis japonicus. The sequence continues at coordinate 1,590,034 of NZ_AP028634.1, read as the reverse complement.
TGTGTCAACTTGTTTCTCTTTCGGCGGCGCCAGCCTAGCTACAAGGCTCTTGTTCACGAGTTCCTCGTATTGTTGAAGCCCATACCTTCTCAGCACCCTAATTGCCTCTTCCGCCGAGACCTTGCAGCCTGGTATTGTGGGGCCTGACGCTATGTAGCATGGGTTATCGCCTACTACGTCGCTCATCAAGATGTTTATCACTCTTCTAGGCTTAGCGTAGGAAAGCAGACCCCCCGCCTTTATGCATGAGAGGCTTGAGCGCACTGTGTTGAGCTCATAAATACTTGCACCTCTGTGCATGAGCCTTCTCGTAATATCGACTAGGGTCTCAATGTCCGCGATGCATGGCTTCTCTAAGAGGGCGCTGCCACCGCCCGAGACGAGCGAGACAAGGACTGAGTCCCTGGGCAGGCTCGACACGAACTCTATCAGGCTTTCTGCAGCCTCTATGCTGCGCCTTGATGGATAGGGATGATCTGATTCCAAGACCTTGATCCCGTTAAGCTGCCCAATCATTGTCCCCCTTGGGACAACGATTATGCCCTCATTCACGGCGACACCGGAGAGGCTTAGGAACGCGGCCGTCATCGTTCCAGCCGCTTTACCTACACCAACTACGTATACACTGTTCTCCTTGAGTACACGGAGAAGATGGGGCGGCACAACTGCTGGCAACGACTTGCAGGGATGAACTGCGGCAAGAGCTTCTTCTGCTGCATCTAGCAAAGTAGCACGGCTACTAGTAGCTGCTAGGGTATCTGTATTCCTTATGAGCCTTTGCGGCACCGTACAAGGGGCCGTGTTCAAGAGGCCAAGCAGCCTCACATGGACTCGTGTCTTCTCCGAGAAGTATGTTCACTTGTTTCTAGATATGTTATCTCTACCTCCTTGTACCTATCCGTTAAGACGACTATGGCAGTAACGGCTACAAAGAATAGAGACACAGCTCCCGCCAGAGCCGCGACTAGCGGCAAGCCAGCTAGGTTGTAGATTGCCGTGTAGGCGATTTCACAGTTGCAGGAGAAGCCGGGGACAGCTGCAGGAGGGGGTCCACTTAAAACTCGTCATATTATGGAGTACGTGTGTCTCGGTATGACAGAAGAACATGGACTCGCACACGCGTACCTTCTTTATGTAGATCGTGAAGTAGCCTCCGTGACTATGTAGTGCTAGTGCTAGGGAGTTTAGAAGTAATAGGGAGAAGAGAGCTGCTGTAATGACAATTGCAAGTCTTTCCGGCCTTCCAAGAGAATGCACGTGTAGCTCATAGGTGTCTGGCCGTAATCCGCTGTAGAGGCCCTTTGCAAGCATCTTTCTGATGTTGTTAACTCTATCCTTGTCTGCTAACAGGTAGGCTAGTGAGAGCCCTGTGAAGAATCCTCCTAGGTGGGCCCATACCGCTACATAGGGGGTGAGTAATGAGAGGAATAGTTGCAGGAGAGCCCATGAAGCAAGATAGTATGATGCCTTTATTTTGAAACAGTAGTAGCCGAATCCGACGCCGAGACATTTACACATGGCCGAGCCGGGGTAGAGAAGCACATATGCGCCGATTACACCGCTTATAGCCGCTGAGGCACCCAGCATTGGTAAGTACAAGCTGGAGGAATCTATGCTGTAGGTTATCAATGCCTGTGTATAGGCGCCGATAAGGCCGGATGAAATATAGAGGAATAGGTACCTTATCCTGCCAAGTGCTATTTCGATATTGTCTCCAACTATGTAGAGATATATCATATTGCCGATAAGGTGCAGGAACCCGGCATGCATGAACATTGAATAGAGTATCTTGGCGTCGCATCCGCCGCTCAGAATACAGGCCGATGTTGGCAAATACTTATAGATGAACACTGGGTCGGAGATATTGCGCAAAGTGAATAGGAACGTAAATATGTTTACTACTATTAGTGCTATAGTCGCCCAGAAGCTACCTTCGGGCGAGGTATCCGAGATTTCGCAAAGAAATGCCGAGATAGGATCCATAGGTTTTTCTAGATCTTCGTCTTCATCATAGTCCTGCCCATAATATAAGTATTCGATGTCGTCAGAGCTGTTTCCACTAGTACTATTGTCTTGGCCATTATCGTTGCATCTTTCCATATAGTACTGCTGCCACTCTTCCCCATCGCTGTCTCTTATCAAGGACTATCTCACAATATATCTAGATATTCAGTGGCTAAATATATTTCATACTACGGTACAAGCGACCGTGCCACGACCCGACAAAAGGCTGCTCACCTGCATCTACTATGTTGCCTCACTGCCATGCATAATTACCGCTGCACAGCTGGCTTAACAGAAGCTTTCGCTAAGAGAGTACCGTAAAAGTGCGTGTTTTAGTAATGCCTAGCATAGGAGATAATAGATCTAGGTATTAGTTATCCTCTAGTAAACGGTACCGAGGCCATGGAGTATACTGAGCTTGGCAGAACCGGAGTCAAGGTCTCAAGAATAGGGCTTGGTGCATGGCAGTTCAGCGAAGCATGGGGCCTCACCGACTATAGAGCAGCACGTGCTGTTGTAGAGCGGGCTCTGAGCCATGGAATAAACTTCTTCGACACAGCAATGGTTTATGGCCTTGGCATGAGTGAGACTTTTCTTGGCGGGGCGCTGCGCGAGGCAGGCGCTAAGCGTGACGAAATAGTCGTCTCGACAAAGATCCCCGGCGAGTTCCTTAATCCCGGTGATGTTTTCCGAGCTATAGAGAAGAGTTTGAAGAACCTCGGGTTCGATTATGTAGACGTGTTGCTTGCTCATTGGCCTCCATGCTGGCATAATTTCCCGACATGTGAGTACGCCAGGGCTATGGAGAAGCTCGTACACCTCGGCAAGGTTAACTATCTCGGGCTAAGCGACTACCCAGTTGAACTCGTCGAGAGCTTCCGCAGCTGTTTAGCGCGCGAAGACGTACAAGTTCTCCAGCTTCGTTACAATCTCGCAGAAAGATGGGCCGAGAAAGCCCACATACCATATGCCGAGAAGTACAAGATGACTGTACAAGCATGGAGCCCAATAGCAAAAGGAGCACTTACGGGAAAGTACGAGCCAGGCAAGCTCGAGTTTCAGGACGTGAGGAGTCGCGAACCAATATTTCACCCAGAAAACTATAGCAAGGTGTGGGAGCTTGTCAAGCTCCTACGCCAAGTAGGAGAAAAATACGGGAAGAAGCCGGTACAGGTTGCGCTAAACTGGCTAGTAGTCAGTAGCCCCGTGGTAATACCGATACCTGGTGCTAAGTCGCCCGAACAAGTAGATGATATTGTCGGCGCGGTTGGATGGAGACTGAGCTATAGCGACTGGAAGCTCCTAGAAGAAGCTTCACGGAGACTAGAGATAAGCTACTCCGTACTATATGTTGAAAAGGAGACAAAAATTAAGTAATATTGAGAACCGTGTCAACGATGTCTTTCTGTCTTATCTAGTATCTAGTAAGCGATTTCTACAGAGGCCTATGCTTTACTTTAACCTCAAGAAGCCCCCTTATTTTCGCCCCATAGTCCGGTGGAAGCACGTGGCCCATGTTGCGATACAATTTGAGAACGTATCCTTCATAGCTTCTGAACATGTTTAGAAGTTCCTTAAGCTCCCATGATTCGGGTGCTCTGTCCGCCATAATCATTTTCTGAACGGGGTGTTCTAATCCATAAGTTTCCGCGAAATATAGCTTGTCGATAGGGTCGAGAGCCCTTGCGAGAAAAGCTGCTTCCTCAATACCCGAGGCAAAGGAGGGGGAGCGGCCTGCATCTACAAGGGCTGCCCTATAGCATTGCCTATCTCCCCGATGATAGCCTCCAGGCGTTGCACATGATCCGTAAACTTCTATGAAGAATACTTGGCTGCCCCTGGGAGCATCTATGCCCAGGTCTCGAAACGCGTACTTCATCCAGCTGGGTGCCCGCCTGCCCGAGCCCGTGTAGAACCTGCCTTCGAACCCTATTGCTAGGTATCCGTCAAGCTTTGCCTCTAATACTAGCTCGCCTTGCACCCGGAGCCTTTTACGAGCCACTAGTTTCTCATAGACAGGAAGCGTTACAACGGGGTGCAGTCTAGCCATGAGGCGCTGCTCCCTTGGGAGGAATTGAGAACCAATATACCCCCTATTAAGGATTACATGGGTCCTCTAGAAAAGCAGAAGAACAGGGAAAGAAAAACTAAGAAAAACGTAAAGGAGTCAGTGTTTTTGCTTAGTAGTAGTACCAGATGGTCTCGTATTCCTTGGGGTCTTCGCCTTCTTCTTCTAGGCGCTTTAGATAGTCGTATATCGGTACGTCGACGTATGGCCATGGGCTTATTGGGGCTATTCCTTTCTCCCATGGGTGCCATAGGTATATTCTGTTCCCGTAGCGGGGCGTTACGGCAATGAGCTCTCTGTCCTGCCATGCGCGTAGGTGGTTCTTGCCAAGTGCTGGCACGTTGAATACTGGCTCGTCTGTACGGAAGATGCCTGGCAGGAGCCTTGCCTCTTCTTTTCTCTCCTGCACTATTCTCGCTATGGGTACAAGGTAGTCTTTTTGCTCGAACTTGCCCTTGGGGTAGAAGTTGTAGTACGGGTCTATACCTATCTGTTTGAGTGCTATCCTTGTTGCTACGTAGTAGAATCTCCTGCTGGTCTGGAACCTGTATACTTGCTGGTTGTACACATAGATGCCTTGCTTCCTCAGCTTCTTCACCGCCTCAGCCATCTCGGGTGTTACTTCCTCTACTCCCTCTACATGCGTTACGAAGGCTATGTTGCGGCGACCTGGCTCTATGTAGCTTCCAAGCATTTCGGCTGTCTCGTCGGTTATCCTCATTGGTACCGTTACCACGATTCTGCTGCCGATACGTATGTGCTTCACATGATCTATCTCTGCGAGCTTCTTTATTATTCTCTCAAGCCTCTTCTCTCCGAGTATCATCGGCTCGCCGCCGGTCAGCAATACGTCTATTATGGTGTCGTGCTCTGCTACCCATTCTATGGCCTTATCTATTCTCCATGGAAGAATTATTCCTTCGGGAAACATTGCAGACTCTATTTCCCAGTTCCTCTGACAGTAGACACATATCTGTGGACAAGTATCGGACACCTTTATGATAACAACGAGGGGGTATCTCCTCGTTATAAGGTCATGTGGAGAGGTATCAGCCTCTCTCATGAAGTCGAAGACGTAGCGTCTGTCCTGGCGGTGCTTAATCATTTGCTCAACATACCACTTTGGTGGAATTACTTGGCTACGGACGACGAAGTCGTACTTCCGGTCAGCACGCGTGAAGTCGAATAGGCTCAGATAGTAGGGGGTTATACCGAAGGGTATTCTGTTCTCAATTGCTAGCTTTATGTTATGTATATCCTCGGGGGTAAGCGGTACGAGTTCTTTTAGCATATCTACGTGCTTCATTGTTTTGAATATGTTTCGGAACTGCCAGTGATAATCATACCAATCGTCCAGCGTGGCGCCTAGGTAGTCGAGGATTTTCTGCCTATTCTTCTTGCGCTCCTCTATGACCTTAGGGTCTAGTCCGGAACGGTACCTCTTGACATAGTTTAGGACGAAGTGACCCAGCCTGTCGAGGTACTCCGAGCGGAGAAGCGCTGCCTGCCTTCCATGTGAGCGGAGGAACTTGAGTATGGGTTCTTCTCCTCCGAGCTTCTCACCAAGCCAGCCCATGGAGTACTTCGCTGTACCGTGTATGGCTTTGAATAAGTGTCTGAACTCCTCTATGAAGCCCATTCCCACCTCGTCGTAGACCGATTCATCGTTCTTAGCTAGGCGGTACAAGTACTCGAGAGTGCTAAAGGTTGCTATTTTCTCGTTCCTCTTAGACAATATATTGCGAAAGATGTTGATTGCTTGAAGGGCTAGCCATTGGTCCAGTGGGTGTAAGTCTATCTCGCCCTCGCGGACCTTGAGCTCCCACTCGGCTAGGTACTCGTAGAGTTTTTTGCGAGCTGTCTCTAGGTCGGGGGCTTCTCGGAGAATCTTATAGATCGCCGGCGCTTCAGCCCACATCTTTTCAACGTCTTCGGGAGAGACGGGGTAGTAGCGCCAGGGCACTTCTGCTAATATATCTACCTTCGCCTCATGGATGTCTTCAAGATAGTACCTAACGTGGACTGGTTGTGGATATATACCTTGTCGGATAAGTGTGTTTTGGAACTGAGAGGGGTCTTGCGAGCCCAAGGTTTAACCCCCTTTCTCCGTGATATTGGCGTGCCACCAATGATTATATTTAAGTGTTTCTAAAGATGTTCGGTCTACTATATTTAACGCTGAATAGGGGGAATACTGGGGGAAAATATCGCTTTGAGGAATTTATTTCTGATAATCAATCCGGTTAATACGATTCCTTATAAAATAGCGATAGGATAGAAAAGAGAAACACAGTATAGGAGCTTTAAAAAATCATATATATTGCATGTGCCATGTATTTATTTCTGCTGCGACTGAATCGCTTTCTGGAACTCTTCTAGTTTCTGCTTGGCCTTCTCAACTATTGGTGTCCTCAGCGGCTTCTCTGGGAGCAAGCCCTGCGGCCTATACAGTAGCACTAAGACTATTATCACGCCAAGCAACACGTATTTCATGTATGGTAGTGCTAGGGCAACATTGTCTGGCAGCGTGATTCCCATTGCTAGCAACGAGCTCGGGTTGAGGAACACCTCTATACCCGCTATTATTGCCGCACCTATGAGGGCGCCAACGTTGTTTGCTGCGCCGCCTAGGAGGGTTGCAACTATTACCATGAACGTCATGTCCGGCTTATACGTGTTAGCATTAACGTTTCCGGAGTAGAATACGAGGAGTGCTCCAGCCATTGCTGCGAGCGCCGAGCCAACGGCTAATGCCTGCATTCTCACGCGGGGCACGTTATACCCGTATACCTCTGCCGCTATCTCGTCGTCTCGCATTGCTTTGAGGGCTCTGCCCCACGGGCTATTTGTTGCTAGCTCAACGTAGATGTAGACTAGTATCAGCATTACTATTAGGAGTGCTGCATATGCATAGTCTTTTATTCTGCCAAGCCAGTCAAAGGGGCCAGGTATTCCCGATATACCGTTGAAGCTGCATGCTGGCCACTGGCTGTTATATGCCCATATTCGGACTATTTCTCCGAGAGCAAGTAGGCTTATTGCTAGGAAGTCTCCTCCTAAGCGAAGCGCTGGGTAGCTAGCCACGATGCCAGTTACCATACCTACTATTGCCGCAAGTATTAGCGATGCTATAAACAACGCTATCAGTGTTGCGGGTGATATAACACCCTTGTGGACCGCCATTGTCATGACTGTTTTTCCGGTACCCGTACAGTATGCTGGCATACCGCTTGCCTCTACCGGGATGCCGAGCCCTGCTGAGCCAGCTTTCACCACAAAGTCTGCTACCAACCAGCCAGCAGAGTAAGCGCCGAGGCTCACAAAGAGTACTTTACCGAAGTTGGGTATACCGCCGAAGCCATACTCTATGTTAAAGCTAAGGGCCAATATGGCGTAAACCGCGTAAAGGACTATATATTGCACTAATATACCCGTTATAGCCGCCATGGCTCACGCCCTCCTCACAGCAAATGCCTCCATTCTTATCACGCCTTGAGGCTTGAACAAGAGGACTAGGAAGAGCGTTATCAATGCAATTATTGGTGAGTATTGGGAAACACCACCAATAAAATAGTCTCCAATGAAACTCGTATAGTACTCAGCTAGTCCGAGTATTATGCCAGAGATCATTGTGCCAAGGAATGTAAATCCGCCCATTGTCGCTGCAGCGAAGATATAGAGGAGCATCAGCCACCCGCTCTCAGGGTTAACTACATTGTAGTATGCATAAACGAACCCTGAGAACCCTGCAAGAGCGCCAGCTATTAGCCAAGTTATTCTCCTCACCAGGAATATGTTTATGCCCGAAATTCTAGCGAGTATGGGGTTACTCGCAGTAGCTCTCATAGCCTTACCGGTCCTCGTCCTAGTGAACATTAGCCACAATAATATTGCGAAGACTATTGTTGATGCAATTGCAAGTATATGCGCCGTAGTCAGTGACGCTATTCCTCCGATTGATATGAGTGTTGTACTACGCTGAGGAGTAGCGACCTCAAGGTACTTTGTACCGAAGAACAGCACAACTATGCCGAGAAGGCCGTATCTTAGTACAAGACCTATACCGATAGAGGCTACTAGCAAGTGCAACGAGGAGGCGCCGCGCTTCCATAGAGGCTTAAATCCTAGCTCGTCGCTAACAAGTGCAATAACCGCTGCCAGAGCTATTGCAGCAAGCCCAGCAAGCATGACGCCAAGACTTCCAGTAGCAAGTGATGCTGCAAAGGCTGCAGCATATCCTCCGTAAGTTATGTACTCTGCATAGGCAAAGTTAGGTATTCGCGTAACTCTATATATCAGTGCTAATCCCAGCCCCATGAGCCCGTAGAGACTGCCAACAAGTAAACCGTTAAGAGTTGCGCCTATTGAGCCATAGAGGAACACGCCCATTTCGGACACCCCTCTCTGCCTAGTCTACTTCACTGCGACGACCACCAAGGAAGAGTTTTTGTAGATCAGGGCGGGAAAGGATCTCTTTTCCAAGGCCCTCTGCAGCTATCTTTCCATAGACAAGGACATAGCCCCTATCGGATAGCTCGAGGGCCCTGCGAGCATGCTGCTCAACAATAAGTATGGACACATTTGCTTCCTCACGTATAGTCTTAAGCGTGTTAAGTAACTCAATGGCTATCTTTGGAGCCAGGCCTGCAGTTGGCTCGTCAAGGAGCAATATTTTGGGCCTAGTCATGAGGGCGCGGCCAACAGCAACCATCCTCTGCTGGCCACCGCTAAGAGACCCTGCTAATACGTGGCGTAGCTCACGGAGTGCCGGAAATATGTTAAATATAGTCTCCATTGCATCCCTAATTTTGTTCTCATCACGTACTAGGTAAGCACCCATCTCAAGATTCTCTTCAACGGTTAAATCAGGAAAAACATTATCCGTTTGAGGAACAAAGCCCATTCCTAACATTGTTTTCTTTTCCGGGGGAAGGGCTGTCACATCCTTCGAGTCAAAGACTACTTTCCCTCCAAAAACCTTCGCTATCCCATAGATAGTCTTGAGGAGCGTACTCTTGCCTGCACCGTTGGGACCAACAAGTGCCACTATTTCACCTTTCTCGACGTATACATCAACGTCCTGCACTATAGGAACATCGGCGTATCCACCACTTAGTTTCCGTGTTTCAAGAATACGCGTGTTCATCTGACACCACCTTAAGCTTCACCTAGATAAGCATCAAGTACACGTGGATCGTTTACTACCTCGTCGGGGGTACCCTCCGTGAGAACACGGCCTTCATGCATAACAATTACCCTCTCAACATAGTCAAATAGGACTTCAAGACGATGTTCTATAACGAAAATTGTCAGACCCTCCCGGTTTAATGCCTCAAGTGTGCGGAAAATATCCCTTGAAAGCTTAGGTGCCACGCCAGCTGTAGGCTCATCAAGAAGTAAGAGCTTTGCCTCTCCTACGAGGGCGCGGGATATGTCTGTCAGCTTCATCTGGCCACCGCTAACACTGTGAGCAGGGTTGAGGAGAACACGAATAAGTGAGAGCTTTTCAAGTGTGCTGAAGACCTTTCCAGCAAGACCTCTCTCGCTCTCATCGCGTTCCCAATTAACCCATAGTCGGCGCTTGAGTACAGAAGAAACCGGGTTGGCCCCATACCTTTCGCGGGCAGCTGTCGCAGCATTCTCTGTTACCGTCATGTTCATCCAGAGGCGCGGGATCTGGAAACTCCTTACAAGGCCAAGCTTGTAGAGATCGTGAGGAGGAAGACCCGTTACATCCTTATCGTAGAAGTAAACTTTACCGCTATCGGGCTTGTAAACGCCAGAAATAACGTTGAAGAGCGTCGTCTTACCACTACCGTTGGGCCCTATTAACCCTACGAACTCGCCTTCCCGGATCTCAATACTTACACCGTCTAACGCACGTATACCTCCGAAATATTTTTTCAAATCAACTGTTCGTAGAGCAACCGTATGAGGCATACTACGATCACCTTCTAAATCTTAGTCGAGTTGATTTCTAGCACTATAGCTGAGTCATCGCAACATTATCGCCCAGAGAGGAGGCTCAAAGACTAAGCAGATAATAAACAGAGCTTGGAATGACACCTGATAGGAAGAAATACGTGGCTAATTGACAAAAAACCATATTTTCCAAAAACGTTCACCCCTTAGCCTACTTTGTTAGTTATGTTTAGCTCTTGTACCATTCAACAGCGCCAGTAGCTCCATGCAGTATACCTATGTCCTTGAACGCGTATCCTCCGTCAGTCTTTACCACAGTTGATATTGTATAGTCGGCTATCGCAGCGTCACCATTCTTATCGAGCACCTTGTGGCCAGTTGCTCCCATGAAGTGGAACGCTACTGTTGGTAGAACAGCCTTAATGGCTTCACCATCGTACTTGCCAGCCGTTAGTACGCTTAGCATCGCTATCCAAGCAGCATCGTATGCATAGTATGCATATGGTGTTGGTTTCTCGCCGTACTTTTGCTCATATAGTTTCTCGAAGTGCTCAGTTACCGGGTTACGGGCTATTGCTGGCTTTGTTATTAGTATGTGTACTTTTTCGAGGAATGCAGCTATTTCGGGTACTTGTACGAAGGTCTTTCGCGCCATTGAGTCTGGTCCGAACCACTGGACCTTTCCTAGCACATCTATCTTTGATGCTCTTTCGAGTATCTGGCGACCGTCGTTATCGAATGCTATTATGAGTACTGCTGTCTTCTTGTCGGCGCCGAATTTCGAGACCTTTGCTGCAAGCGTGTTTACCTCCTGGCTAAGGTCCTGCTTCTCGGGGTGGTAGAGTATCATTTCGGCTTTTCCGCCGAGCTTCGTAAACGTGTTCTTTACTAGCTCTGCGAGGCCACGACCATAGTCGTCGTTGCGGGCTATTATGACGAGCTTCCTGTACCCTAGGTTATAGATTAGCTTGGCGAGTGCTGGTCCCTGTGCTGTATCGGGTGGGGGCATTCTGAACACATAGTCATCGGGGAAGGCTGCTGCCTTGCCAGTGCTGCTGGGGCTTATGACGACAACGTGGGCATCATTTGCTATAGGCATTACTGCAGCCGTTTCGCTTGTTGAAAGCGGTCCAATGATCACTTGTATGCCGTTGCTTATGAACCTCTTAACTACATTAACTGCTTCCTGTGGATTGGCCTTAGTGTCTTCGTGTATTGGCTTAAAGCGGAATGGAGCGCCGGCTTGCTCAAGAAGTTTATTCATTTCCTCAATTGCTAGTAGTGCGCCCTTTAGTCGGCGAGGACCGTCTACTGCGTAGCCACCGCTGACTGCTATTGCGAGACCTATAGGAATCTCCTTAGGGAGCCCAGTTGCAGTACCAGCGATGGTTGTTGTCACTGTACCAGTAGGTGTTGAGATCGTGGTCGTGGTTTGCGGACTTGACGTAAGCGGTGTTGATGATGTAGATGGGGCTGTAGTCGGACTCGTAGCTGTTGTTGGAGTTGTTGTTGATGTCTTACCTCCACCCTTGGAATAGTATATAGCTATTCCAGCAACAAGGAGGATTACAATAACGGTTGCGACGATGAGGCCTGTTCTGCTCAAAAACACGCACCTCCAAGCCCTTCTATGAAGTCGGCAGTTTTAAAATCTTACCAATTACTTTCCCACTAAATCACGTATACGCTAGAACAACTACCATACCAAGACTCCTTTTCATCTTGTAGGCCTATTAGTTTTTTAAATATAGACTTTTACAATACTTAGCTTAATAGTCAAATAGTGTATAGAGGTCATATATAAACATTAATATGGTATCAATGCTTGAAAACATAGGTTTCCTCGATGTGGCGCGAATAAGCAAGAGTATGGATCACAGTGTCAACGTATAGGTGTTATAGTTGAGCAAGGGGCATAGCTATAGACCTACCTTGGTACATAGTGGTGCAATTGGGCTAAATAGGTGGAGCCGCCGGCGGGATTTGAACCCGCGACCACCGGCTTACAAGGCCGGCGCTCTGCCCGCTGAGCTACGGCGGCGCCTCGGGGAGGCCCGGTCTTGTTCCGTGGTTCTTCTCTATCTTTAGCGGTTCGTGTTTTAATCCGTTACGGCTTCTTGCGGCTAGGCCTAATTAGGGTCAGCCTCAGAGCGACTAGCTTAAGGGGGTTTCCTCGAATGGGTACAGATGCGCGGCTTGACGAGTATGAAGAGTATACTGCTAGGCTCATAAGACTGCGAGCCAGCGACATGTTTCGCTTTCGTTGTACACGTTGTGGTAGGTGTTGCAGCGGTGGTCCTAATGTGTCCTTAACGATATTTGATGTCGTCAGGATGGCTAGGTTTCTGGAGATCGACTGGAAGAGCTTCTTGAAGGGTTACGTAAAGGTTATAATCGCGGATCTTATGCCTCACATGCTTCTTCGCGGCGATGATAAGGGTCGATGCCTCTTCTTAGCAGAGAAGCCTTCGGGAGAAAAGCTATGCGTAATTTACCCCGCAAGGCCTATGAGGTGCCGGCTGTATCCAGTACTAGTGGAGGACTTATCTGGTAAGCATGTTTTCCTGGATCCACGTTCTCCCGGGGTAGGACAAGGACCCGAGAGGCCGCTGCCACGTAAACTAATTAGCCACTATATTTGGGAGCGAAGAGAGCATTATAAGAGGCTCTACAAACTTATCTTCGATGATGGCATGGCTCCTCTCAAGGCTCTCTACAAGTCGCTTGAGGATGCGTGGCGGGAAGCGGAGGCAGGTGCTAAATGGGCTGACCTCGATTATCTCGAGAGCCTTGGCTCTACGTAGCCGCAAACTTATTGGGTCTAGGCCCTAAAACTCCTATTCGTTGCGAGAATACTTGTTCTGGGCGCAGAGGAGTGGTTAGCTTAGAAGAAGTTGAGCCGAGCAAGAGGGTTGAGGTCTACATAGCTAATGTTGAGGCTGCTCTCGACAAGGTAAAGAATAAGGTAAGTGATCCGAGCGTAAAACATGTTGTTGAGCTAGTTGAGAGATATATAGCTGATGCAAAGTACTATCTTGAGAAAGGCGACGTGTTTACGGCGTTAGCCGATATAGCCTATGCTGAAGGGCTTCTCGATGCGCTACGCTGGCTAGGCATAGTGGAGTTTGAGTGGAAGAAGCCGTCTGAGCTACTGAGTAGGCCAAAGGTAGTCGTGGCAGGCACCTTTGACCTTATTCATCCCGGACATATAGGGCTTCTGCGCGAGGCTTGGAGACTAGGCAGGGTCTACGCGATAGTTGCGAGAGACGAATCAGTGCGTAAGATGAAGGGTAGAGAGCCCATTGTGCCGGAGGAGCAGCGCCTACAAGTCGTATCCGCTATAAGATACGTTTATAGTGCTAGGCTTGGCAGCAAAACAGACTTTCTCGAGCCCCTCCGCGAGATAAAACCAGACATAGTTCTCCTTGGGCCAGATCAGTGGGCTGACGAGGAATGGCTGCAAAAGAGGCTGGAAGCCGAGGGTATACGAGCAAAGGTTCTTAGACTTAAGGAACGGATCGAGTGCCCTCTTTGCAGCTCAACCGCAATAGCGTGTAGAGCGCTGAGGGTTATACCTAGAGAGCTCTGTAACAAGCTCGAAGTAGAAGAAGATTAAGTGCCTTCGGTATATGCTACGTAGAGTTTTTTCAGCGCCTTAACAGGATCGGCAGCCAAGTCAACGCGTAGATCAACTATCCTGTCATAGTACGGGGTGTACTCTGTTTGTCCTACAACAATAAGTGCTGCCGAGCGATCGCCTCTTCTATCTCCGCCAGCACGGTGCGCGGCATCAATTGCTGCAATTAATCTCTCAGCAAGACTTCCACGCGAAGACTCGAAGGCCTCTACTGCATCCTCGCACACGCTTGGACCCTTCACAAGGTTCGCAATACAAACAACAGGCTCGGATGGATGCACAACGTATCCATGCCACTGAGGAGTCCAATCCCCGTCGTGGATAGCTATGTCTCCTCTATAGTCTATGACTGCTACTTGTCTATGTGCTGGGCTAGGGTCACGTGCTAGGGCCTGGCGGAGTGCCTCCTCGGCTGTGTAGGACTTGGAGAGATACTCGAGCACTATGGGGCCGAGTGCTGGGTTTGTATAAGCCTGTGTAGCTACAACGCCGACCCCGTGCCTAGCCCAGGGCACTCTGGAGCCGACCGCTACGCTTCCAGATACAACTGCTATGCCTGCTTGACCGAGTAGGGGATCATATGCTAGCACACTGTATGTCAAGAAGCCCTATCCCCGTCTTATAGCTATGCATTTGCGCGCACAAAAAGTACCACGTGGGCGCGCTATAGTCCCTATCTTCGCCGCTTAAAAAGCCGGACAAAAAGACTGCTGCCCACGTACTGGAAGAGGGGCAGGGCCGAGATTTCGCGGCCTTAGATCTCGTATAGTTGTTTCCTTACCTCCTCCGGTACCTCGTCTTCGCGGAGTACGGGATACGTTGGAGGAGCGTCTTTCCTCTTAGGGCCTATAACAATGTACCTTGTCGGGTCGTTTTCAGCTCTGCTCTTCAACACCCTTACCTTAACATACCATCCATCGTTTCTCTGTACGTAGGCGTACTTGCCGTGTTTTCCACCCATACCGTACACCCGTCTGGGCCACAAGGTGGTCTGGGAACATATAAGCCTTAGAGCTGACAGAGTAGCGGGCTATACATGGCTTTGTGGATTCTACGAAATAGTTTATCCGAGGAAAAGCGTAGACTAGGGAAAAGCGTAGACTAGAACCCTCCTGAGGGGGAACCATGAGACCGATCAAGGGACTACGTGTTAATGTACCTGAGATACCGGTAGAAGAGAGCGTTGTCTTAGACGCTGATAAGACAGCCCTTATAATTGTTGATATGCAGAATGATTTCGTGAAGCCTGGTGGCAAGCTCCGTGTCCCAGCAGCCGAGGCAACTATAGAGCCGATCAAGAAGCTTCTCGAAAAAGCTAGGAAACACCAAGTAATGACAATATTCACACAGGATACCCATTACCTTGATGACCCAGAGTTCAAGATATGGGGCGAACACGTCGTTAAGGGGACGTGGGGCTGGGAGATAATAGATGAGCTTAAGCCGGTTAAGGGGGAGATAGTTGTAGAGAAGACTCGTTACGATGGCTTCTACGGCACCCCTATTGATGACTTGCTCCGCGTGCATGGAATACAGAACGTAATTGTTGTCGGGACTGTTGCGAATATCTGTGTTCTCCATACAGCTGCGAGCGCAGCACTAAGGTGGTACAAGGTATACATGCCGCTCAACGCGATCAGCGCGTTAAACGATTTTGACTACTATGTCGCGCTTCGCCAAGTATCATTCCTCTACAGGGGTGTTCTAGTCGAGAAGGCAGAAGCTATAGAGTTTAGAGGAACTGGGAAGTGGAGGCGGGCATAAGCGGCATTGCCACATGCCTTCCCTTACGATGCTCCGCGGCGTGGCCAGCTCGAAGTAGCCGAGACCATAGCCAAAGCGGTAAGAGAAGGCAGTATAGCGGCTATTAGAGCGCCCACGGGCTTCGGCAAGACAGCTGCAACGATAAAGGGGTTGCTGGATGCTGATGTGGACCGGGTACTCTATGTTGTACGCACTCGTAACGAGATACGGCCTGTCGTTAGAGAGCTGAGACACTTCGGGATAAAGGAGTACGTATTCCTCTACAGTGCTAGAAGGATGTGTCCTCTCCTTGAAGGCGAGGAACTCGGCGTTGAGGACTTCTGGAACAGCTGTAGGCTGCTAAGGCTTCGAGGAGAGTGTCCATTCTATGCCTCGCTCGCGGAAACAAGCGAGGACGAAGTCGCAAATATTGTTAACTCTAGCGATAGGCCTGGCGAGGTAGTCGCTGAGCTCGCGAAGAGAGGTCTTTGTCCCTTCTTCGCGCTGAAAATGTTACTGTCATCCTCCAAGTTCATAGTCGCAACTTATCCTTACTTGTTTCGCCAAGATATTTTTGAGACGACTTTCGAGCCGCTGAGCCTTGGAGACTTCGTAGTAGTTATTGACGAGGCTCATTCCCTCATAAATATCCAGTCCTTGCTGGAGACAAGGGCTAGTATTAGAGATATTGAGAATGCTATAAGAGAGATCGAGGAGTATGAACTACCCGAAGAGCTCGGAGAAAAACTACGAGAACTAATAGATCTACTCGCCGGAATCCGTGCTAGCAACAGGCTCAAGAGGCTGGATAAGGACAAACTGCGCGATATACTTGAGGAGCCTGTTATCTGGAGGGATGCTGCCGAAGAGGTTAGGGCAGAAAAGATTAGGGAGAGACTTGAATCGGGCGCTCCTATTTCGCTACGAGTTTATCTCTCAAGGATAGCGGAGCTGACTGCTTCGGTTTGGAAGGAGGATACAGGCGCCTATGTGACTGCATCAAACGGCCACATTATTATAAAGGTCTTGCCCGTTGATCCGTGCTCCATTGTCGGCGATATTGTGGAGAACGCAAGGGCAGCAGTACTGCTAAGCGGGACGCTACCAGATAGGGAGGCCTTGGCAGAGCTTCTCTGCATAAGGAAAAACATTCGCTATCTTGATGTGGAGCGAGAGTTTGGGCCTGTCTTCCCCCTGGAGTATCTTGGAGTTATAGTCACTGCTGAACTTACGTCAAGGTATCGGATGAGAACCATGGACATGTACCGGTTATACGCTGACTATATTGTTTCAACATTCAAGTATATTAGGAAATCGCTTCTAGCGATATACCCTAGCTACGAGTTCATGAGCAATGTGGTAGAGGCAATTAAGCCAAGGCTTGAGGATGATTCTCAAATCATTATTGAGGAGCAAGATACGCGCATAGAGCTTGTAGAGGAAAAAGTGAGGGCAAGGAAGCACGTTCTAATTAATGGTGTTGCCGGAGGCAAGCTGTCTGAAGGTGTAGAGATTCTCAGCGATAAAGGAGAGAGCTTGATCTCTACTGTGTTCATTGCTGGTGTACCATATCCTCAGCCCGATGACTATGTTGAGGATCAGATAAGGGCTCTTTCAGACAGGATAGTCATAAGGAGGGCTAAGACCCTTTTCTACGAAGTCACTGCTGCTATTAGAACTCTTCAGGCTATAGGACGGGCAAGGAGGGGGCCAGGTGATGCGGCTCTTATAGTTCTTGGCGACTACAGGTTCATGAGGCAGCCGTTGAGAAAGCACTTAGGCATCCTAGGGACACGTTACCGTGTAGCTGGTGGCCTTGAGGAGTACAAGGCACTTGTAGCAGATGCTGCCAAAGCACTTGACCTATGAGTGTAAACACTCCTTAGGCTAGGCAATGATTGTACAGAAACATTTAATGCGTCTAAACCCATGTAGCTAGAGATACGGAACCCCGGTCCCCTGCTACTTGACCCCGTGTCCCGGGGCTAGATGGGCAGGGGGCGGGTCACTCCCGGCCGTATCTCAGAAATATCCTCTCCTCTTAGCATCCCCTCCTAATGCATGAATAAGGCTTAATTATGTGTGCCTCGGGGGCGCTTATTTGGTGAACGAGTTATGGGGCTTGAGAAGCTAGATGAGCTAATTAACAAGTATATTCGCGAACTCGACGAGGAGTATAAGAACCTCGTTGCGGGAGAGCTTGAGCGTTATTCAAAGGAGCTAGTGGATAAGAGGATAAAAGCTCTAGAGCCGCTGAGGCAGAAAATAATTAAGCTATTTCAAGCCTAGGCCTGCTCTGTTGCTTCTTTAACAATTTCTTCCTCCGCTGGGTACGCATGTATGTTTCTTAAGGGTACATAGACCTCGATCGTTGAGCCGGTCTCGGGCTGTTTCTCGTCACTCGGCAGGTCGAGCAATATATCGTGCTTCAGCCCTGGAATTGAGACGCGGATCTCTATGAACGAGCCTATGTACATTGAAACAGACACTGTTCCCTTTATAACCACGTAGTCCTGTATATTGCTCGGCTTTCTAGTAGTTGCACCCTCAGCCTTGATCACCACTGCAGCGCTGTCGCCTTTCCCGAGCCCATGGTTTATGGCGTTAATCTCGGCATTACCTATAACAACCTTTGCAATGTTGTCTGCAATTTCGGCAACCTTTCCGAGTACAAGCGTTGTTCTTCCAAGGAATACTGCCGTGAACAGTCTTGAGGGGTTACTGTATAGCTGTTCGGGTGTCCCTATCTCCTCCACAATACCATTACGCATGACAGCTATGCGGTCCGCAAGGCTCATTGCCTCCTCCTGGTCATGCGTAACATAGACCATTGTTATGCCGAGTTCTCTTTGCAGCTTCCTAAGCTCTCCTCGGAGTCGGAGACGCAGCTTGGCGTCAAGGTTGCTTAATGGCTCGTCGAGTAAGAGGACTCTCGGCTCTACTACGAGCGCCCTTGCCAGCGCCACTCTTTGCTGCTGACCGCCGCTAAGCTGTCCAGGGTAACGATTCTCCATGCCTTTTAGGCCTAGGAGCTCTAGTGCCCACTTTACTCTGCGATCTATCTCTTCTTTGGAGAGCTTACGAAGCCTTAACCCGAAAGCAATGTTCTCATAAACTGTCATGTGGGGCCACAAGGCCCAATTTTGGAACACCATCACTGTACCGCGCTTATCTGGAGGAAGATTAGTCACGTCACGGCCTTCAAGAAGTACACGACCAGAATCCGGTACCTCGAACCCCGCGATAATCCTTAGAAGCGTGGTTTTTCCGCACCCGCTTGGCCCGAGTATCGCGAATAGCTCACCTTTTTCTATGGATAGGCTTACGCCTCGGAGAGCAACGGTTTTTCCAAACGTTTTAACAACGTTCTCTACATCTATGAACCCCATTTCGTGCATCACCCTTAGAGAGTTATGAGGGCTTGTCCCCTCCTGGTTAAGCGCGAGGCTATAGCAATCACCGCTATCTCTGTAATCATGAGGAGAGAGGCCATTGCCGCTGCCCTTGCCTGTGGCTGCGTACCGCCAGTAACGCTTGGCAGCGTAAATATCTCTGCTATGGCATAGGTTATTGGCGCTGCATGTGTGCTCGGATTAGCTATTGGACCTCCTTTTAAGGCACCAATAGTTACACTGACACTGACCTCGCTTAGGATATAGATGCTACTCAACAAGAGACCCGCAATTATACCGTGCCACACCAATGGTAATACTATCCGCTGAATGACCTTCGCTCGTCTAGCGCCGAGACTCCTAGCAGCTTCCTCTAATTCCTCAGGGGTCTGAATAACCGCTGTGAACACTGATCTCACAGTAAACGGCATTTTACGAATTATATAGGCTAAGACGAGCACGTGACCGGGATTAATCAAGGGATCAAAGAAGCCTCCAAGACTATATGTTGAGAAGAAGACGAAGTAGCTGAATGCCACAACAAGACCCGGCACCGCGAGGGGAAGCGAGGCTAGTATGTCCAGCAGGCCTGCACCCGGTAAACGGGCTCGTGCAATAGCGTAGCCAGTGGCAAAGCCCAGTAGCGCCACAAACACTATTGCCTCGCCGAGGTAGGATAAACTATTCGTTATGGCTCGCTGCAATCCCGGATCCGTGATAATTGCTTGATAGTTTGTAAAAAGCTTGCCAATAGGCAAGATGTCTGGCAGCGGGCCAGTCCATCGCTTACTGAGAGATAGCAGAATTACACCTATTTGCGGTGTCGCGGCAGCTATAATGATTGGAAGAAAGACAAGATACGCAACGAGGTATCCAAGGCGCCCTAACCGTATCCCTTGGAATGGCCGAGGAGCGCCTCTTGCGAGACGCGCATAATACCTTAGGCTCAGATATCTCCGGATAAACACTAGTGGAATAGCAGCTGCTGTAAGCAGGATTAGGCTCAGGGCCGCTATAGTTGCCTTATCACCGACACCTGCTGACTGGAAGAACTGATATACTTGATAAGATATCATTTTCTCATAGTTAAACACTAGGGGTGCACCAACGTCTTCCAGGCTTAGGATAAACACTAGAGTCGAGCCGGCAAGGATTCCTGGAACTATTAGAGGGAAGACGATGCGTCTGACTAATCGAAGACCGCGCGCACCAAGGTTTAGTGCCTGCTCAATAAGTGTTGCATCAACTGCTCCTAGGGCGGCCAATGTATTTATATAGACTATTGGGTAGAACATGAGTATCTGTGCCAGAGCTATGCCAGCTTGTTTATCGAAAGCAATAATTAGCTTTTTGCCTATAAGGGGCTCGAATAAGCTGTTTATTATAAATGATAGAGTGTTTCCTTGAGGGCTAAGGCTCGGCGCGAAGACTACCTTCACTATATAGGCATTAACGAAGGGCGCTATGAGGAGCGGTATATATGCTAGTGCAGCAAAGACGCGGCGCCCTCTGAACCGATATATACCTATTAGTAGCGCTAGCGTTGAGCCGAGCACTGCAGCAATTATTGTGACGATTGCTGCGTTTATTATTGAGTTCCCTATTACACCAAAATCGAAGCCATTTATGGTTATTCGGAGTTCCCCTGGAAGCCTATTTACAGTTATAAACCTGTTTACACTGTATTTATCGAACTCCAAGTAGTAGACGTTGCTAAGTATGCCTTTGTAATCAGCCTTGCCGGCCTCCGGTATAATAGTAAGAAGCGGCACTATGAATGCAAGAGTTATTACCAAAAGAGGAATATAGAGGAGTAAAAATATCTCTAGGTCTGTTTTAGCGCGTGGATAGAGCCTTTGTATAAGAGAGCGACGTTGATAAGCGCTAGCCCTTTCCAAGCGCCTTCAGAACCTCCAGGTATTTCTGGCGCGCTGCTTCTCTCCAGGCATTCATGTATGCTTCCTTAAGGTTCATATTCTTTTTAAGTTCTTCGTTTATCCTTATAGCCTCTTGTAGCGTGAACTTCGTCATCTTCCCGGTTACAGGATCCTTGAACTCTACGAGGTCGGTAAGCTTTGCCTTTAGCTTCTCGAATGTAGCCTTATCAATGCTGTGATCGATATAGTACGCCTTTAGGAGTTCAACCCAAGCCTGCTGCAGGAGGTCGTGCATATCTACCAGTGTTGCCACAAAGTATAGCTGCATCGGGTACTCGGTCATAAGGGCGAGAGTGTCGTTGAAGTTCATCGCCTTAGCGTGAAGTGCTTGCTCATAAGCTTGTTTTAGGTCGGGCCGCTTCTTGCCCTCGGGTGTCTCGAAGACCTTCGGGTTTGCAGGCAGCCTGTTAATGCTTGGGTCAAGCCATATGACTTGTCCCTGGGTTAGTACCCATGCAACGAAAGCCTCTGCAGCCTCCGGGTGCTTTGTTGAGATGGTTACTGCTATTGGGTCGCCGTTCACAATTGTTTCGCCCTGCGGCATAACATAGTAGCAGGCCGGGTTGAGCAGATGAGCAGTATAGCCGTAGAAGTCTATAGTTATACCAACCATCACTATGCCGTTTATCACGTCGTCGCGGACAATTGCACTGCCCGGTTCAACCTTGGCATTAGCAGCCATCAGTGTCAGTACTTTCCATCCCTCCTCCCAGCCATAGGCCTGCAGTATTATTTCATACATCCTAGTGTTGCTAGTGCTCTGCAACGGGTTCGCTATCGCTAGCGCTGGCTGACCTGTCTTGACGAGTATTAGGCCTAGGTCGTCACTCGCTAGGTCACGCCACGTCTTTAGCTTCGAGAGATCGAAGCCAAGCTTCTTAGCCACATCCTTGTTGACCGTGAAGCCGAAGCTGGCTATAGCTGCAGAGACCCAGTATATCTTGCCATCCTTTATCCTCTTGAGAGGCATTGTTCCTCCTATCGTGTCTGGTACTTGTGCAGCAGCGTCAAGGGCCAGCTTTGTCTGAAGTGGCCTAAGAAGACCATCCATGAACAGCGTGTCGAAGAGCGTTGGTCCACCGCTCCAGGCAACGTCAATGCTCTGCCTCTTTATCGCCTCAGGCCAGAAGCCGGCAGGCAGCGCAAGGAAGCGTACATCCTTTATGCAATACTTCTTAGCGAGATCAGATTTTAGGAACATATCCCTGGCTTTCTTCTGTATGTCGGCAGGGTGACGCGTCAGCACCTTTAGCGTTATCCAGGTTTTGCACGCCTGCTTTGTTGTGGTAGTTGTTTGTGGCGTAGTTGTTGTGGTAGTTTTAGGCGTTGTTGTTGGGCTTGAAGTCGTAGTAGCTGGTGGTGCGGCAGGGCTCGTAGTTGTTGCTGGTTGGGTTGGGGTGGGCGTAGGCGTGGACGTTGTTGCTGTTGTTGTTTGTGGCGCACCGCCGCGATGCGATGCAATCAATACACCAGCTATTATAGCTATTACTATGACCGCTATGGTTGTCCAAACTATAACACTGCGCGAGGCCATATCTTACTCACCTTATCCATATCTGGGAGTAAGGCATGACTCGAGGTATAACGTTCTTACCCCCATCGGCCCCGTTAGCTAAGCCAGCTTTCACGATACAGAATTAAGGAATTTAAGGAACTTGAAGCGAGTAGGCGCACTGAGATAGCAATTACGTATGCGTAGTGAAAAGTATCCCCGGTATGACTTCAACATAATAGTGGAGCTACTTGCGCGATTCACATAGCGTTTTTATTGCTTCCCGGCTAACTCTGTTATGCGGATTAAGGGGGCTGGAAGCTATGAGAACAAAGATACTCACTCTATCCGCTCCTCTCGTCCTATTGCTTGTCGCGCTATTTGCACCAGCAGTGCATGCCGCTAGAACAGAGTTACCAACAATCGCGATTGACCTCGCCCACGGTCAACAAGTTAATGGCGTCTGCGCAATGATGTCTGTCATGCCTGACGCCTACTGGGTAATCATAGTGCCAGATAAGGCGTCGATAGAGCAGCTAGACAATTGCATCAAGACCAGGGCCTACGCTATCCTTACTGGAGGCCTAACCGCATTAACCAAGAGCGAGATATCTATTGACGGCCTCATCATAGGCCAACCAGTCACCCCTCTGAGCGAAGACGAAAAGAAAGCAGTACTTGACTGGCTAAAAGGCGACGGCTCAATGCTATGGTGCGCAACAGACAGCGACTATCCAGCACAGGGTGGAAACCAGGAACTTGCCCAGCACATCTGTAACGATCTCCTAGACTATCTCGCAGAGAACGGTATACCAGTACATCTCCGCAGCGACTACGTGAGCGTTGAGGACCCGGTAAGCAACACTGGACGCTCCTACCGTGTAGTAGGCCTCGTAAAGCCGCCTGCAAAGTACAATGCAGACCTAATAGCACTTGGCGCAGAAAAGGTGCTAATGCATGGCCCCGGCGCGGTAATGTGGGTTGACGAGAACGGCGACTGCCACAAGATAGTTGACCCTGCCACGGGCAAAATAGCCAGCGGCACTCCCGACACAATAGTACCGATCGTTGTCACCACGAAGAATGGCAACATTGTCGAGCACCAGCCACGTAACCCGGGTGAGCCGGGCGAGTTCGGCTGTGCCCACCAGGTAGGCGAGCAAGGAGTATTCGTAATGCTTGCAGCTGAACTCGTAAAAGTAGGGAAGTCTACTAAGACGATCATAGTTAGCGGCGAATCGCCCTACTACGGATACCAGTCAATGCTGACATTCAAGTATCACGGCGTAATGCTTGATGGCCCGAGATTCTTCAGGAACCTCGTACTATGGTCCCTAGGATACCTTGGCGAGCTTAAAGCTCTAAAGCAGGTAGAAGAGGTGGCGGCAAAGCAAGCAGAACAAGCTGTAGCACAACAAGTAGGCACAATTAAGTCGGAAGTAGAGAATGTTGTAAACAACAAAGTAGCAACACTTGAGCAGAAGGTAAGCAGCCTTGAGCAGAAAGTAACGAGTGTTGATAATAATGTAAACAGCCTTGTAAAGAAGGTCAACGATATTGATAACCAGGTGAAATCCTTAGCCGAGAAAGTCAAGGAGATAGAGAATGTGAAGAGCATAGCAAATAGTGCGAACAATAAAGCCTCCTCAGCGTACTGGTATGGCATTGGTGGGCTTGTTCTCGCAATAATAGCACTAATAGCAGCCGGGCTAGCAATGTCAAAGAAGTAACAAGATTTTGTGGATGTAACATACTTCGCATAGATTTTGTTTTTGTTACCCGATTTAATTATTTTAATTATTAAGTCTCTATTCTTTTTCCCTCTTTTTATGCTTATTGCCTGTTAGTAGATTAATTGCAAGCTGCTCTCGCACAAATGCGGAGATCTACGCGCTATATTCTA
The DNA here is from genome assembly GCF_033097485.1 of Pyrofollis japonicus. NCBI lineage: Archaea > Thermoproteati > Thermoproteota > Thermoprotei > Desulfurococcales > Pyrodictiaceae > Pyrofollis > Pyrofollis japonicus. The sequence goes on along the minus strand of NZ_AP028634.1, from coordinate 1,565,936 downwards.
GTCTTATTTTAATCCCCTCCGGCGAAACACCCTAATTGGTGTAGGATGGTGCGTGCAAAGGCACTATACTCTATTCTAATAATGGTCCTTATTGCTGCCCCGCTATTATCCGGCATTGCTATAGCGGAGAACACTAAAGGGAAGATAGTTGAGATAACTATACCTAAGCCAGAGCTTAAAGCAGAGCTAGCACACGGAAAAATACTGTATCCTAGACTTGCTACCCCGGTGTTCATTACTTCAGGGGGAAGTTTCTACTTACAGCTCGCCGAAGGCGTTGAGCCGGCAAAGGTCTTTATAGACAATGGTTATGGAGCTTTTATAGAGTGCGAGTTCAAGCAAAAAAGCCAGAACTTGTATGTGGTAAAAGTTCCAGGCAATGCCCCTAAGGGGTTATACGACCTAATAGTGGTAAGCAAAGACAACATTGCTATCGGTGAGCCTCACGCAGTTTACATAGGAAGCCCATCTGATTTCGAAAAACTAGTAATAGTACACGTGACTGACCGTCACTTCGGCGTGATAAACTCTAATGGCAGAGAGGCTGCCAACTATGATCTAGCAGCAGATCTAGTGACGCTTGGACTCGGAAATAATACCATAATAATTGATACAGGGGACACGGCTGACACAGCTAAGGTCGGAGAATATACTGAGAGCATTGAGACTGACTACCTTGTTGATAAACCGCTAATAAACATACCCGGTAACCACGACCATGTTGGTGCTTCTCGTAACTTCGTTGTCTTCAGAGGACCGTTTAACTTTACGCTCAGCATATACGGGCTTTACCGGGTAGTGGGAATCGATAGCGGTGGCGATGGGTACATAGACAAGGCACAAGCCACGTGGGCCTACAATGTGCTGACAACGAGCAATGAGCCAATAAAGATAGTCCTATTCCACCATCCACACTTTACGCACGTGTTTGACAACATACCTCATAGCTTCAAGGCAGCAACATGGCAGGACCTGGTAAACATACTACTCTCCAAGAAGCCTAACAGCAACTACCTCTACGTATACAGCAGTTGGGTTGAGGGTAACAAAGAAGCCTTTGAGCTCCTAACAAAGGCGATATTCGAGGCAAAGAGCAAGGCAACCCTCGTGCTCTCAGGCCACGTGCATCTAGACTCGTACGCGGACGTAACAAAGCCCGATGGAACCAAGATATACTACGTAGTGACAACTGCCACGGGTGGCAGCGTAAGACCCGGCGACTACCATGGCTTCCGCGTAATAGAGGTAAAAGCGGCTAATGGTGAAGTAAGAATACTTGGTGATAGTGCCCAGCCTTGGAGTAGGCATGCGAGCTTTAACCTAGAGAAAGTCGATACCGCACTAGTGAAAACAAGCAAAGCAGTAACTACCATACTGGAGATAACTGATCCCAACATAGCCGCATTGATGAAGAAAACGGTTGTCGCAGTACCAATACCGATGGAATGGGCAGGAAAGACTGCCAAGCTATATCTACAAGGCCTTGACAACTACGATATACGTTGTACGCCACTGGGCTGCGTCCTATACGCATACACCAACACTGCTCCGAAGCTTGGAGAAAAATACCAGGCAACTGTCTTCATAGCAGAAGACAAGCAGCCGCCAACAATAAAGCTGGTTAAGATGAGGCCGAAAACTCCGAGAATAGGTAGACAAGTTGTACTAGAGTTTAAGGTATCCGATGACGCGTGGGGCGTTGAAAGTATCACTGCAGAGCTAAGCTATGACGGAAAGACGCTCAAAATAACACCAGCATACTCGTACGGATATGTACGCATCGTAGTCCCGCCCCTAAAGGGAGTCAACGAGGCTAAGCTAACAATAACCGTAGCAGACGCCTCCGGAAAAGAGACAACGAAGACTATCGAGATAAAGTACCGTGCACAAGAGACTACAACAGTAACGCCGGCAACAAAAACTACGACAACCACGACAACAACAGCCCAGCAAGTATCAACTACAACACCGAAGACCACCACTACAAAGACTACAACATCAACGACCACGACTACAAAGCCAAAAACCACAGCCACAACGCCTTCAGAAACAAAGCCAGCCACAACCACGAGTACTGTAAGCCCCCGTCAGACCAAGGAAGAGGTAACTACTACAACAGGATCAAATAATGCACCAATAGTGGTTGCAACTATTATAGTTATAGCGATCGTGGCCTTCGCTATAATAGTTGCGAGAAAGCGGAGCTAACATATCTTTATAGCATAGCGCTTGTCGCGAGCCTCAAGGTGTTTTTTAATTAGGAACTCATCACTCGTATGCAGCTCAACAACATTCGGTATTTTTAATTCCCTCCTTACTTCTCCCCCTATGAGGCCTGACAAATACTTTGTAACATACTTTTCGAGAATATTCTCGATAAAGTCTATATTTATTTTCTCACCGGGGCAGTCAATCGCCATATCTATGTCCTTGTCTCCGAGCCCATCACTTGGCTCCCCGCCGTGCATTTCCAGTAAGTAGACTCTGCAATTATTTTTACAGAAACACTCGGCAATCCCTCTCGCAATGATGTATTTAGCTCTTTGCCACTCAAGACGAGACCAAGGCACTTCACTTGGAGATGAAAGTAGGCTACGCAGAAGCCTGCGTAGCTCCCCATCATGCCTCTTCATATTATTGATAACACATCCAACGAGGTCGTCGAGATTCATAAGTAATTCTCCGAGGTTTGGGAACTCAAAGGGGGCTTTTCAACTGTTTCCCTGGATAATAAAATACGAGCAATAAGGCTAGGGGTATAGCTTTATGGGGCGCACGCTTCGTGGCAACCCTTTAGATCCATATATTCCGCCTATGCTCGTATGTATTTCAAAAATGGACGGAGTATCTGTATATGGCCTTATGTCTACTCCCGCCTGCAGAGTTAGCTTCGTTAACAGTTCTTCGAGTGTTTCTTCGACTTCGCGGGCATCGAGGCTCGTGGCTTTCTCTTCATCAAGGACTATGTAGAGGTCTATGTCTCTGCCTATCCACGAGTCTGATAGCTCTATGTAATATATTTCCTTGACAATGTTTCCAAGTAATTCCTTTATGCATTCTGCTGCTTTCTCCGCTATTGCCCGCTTAAACCTAGCCCATTCTATCAAGTACATGTCGTCAACATCGTCAACAACATTCTTGGGGGCATATTTTCTGAGTGCTTTTAGTTTCTCAAGACACTTGCCTAGTTCATCGTAGTGAAGCTTCTGCATAGCATTCATGTCTCCCACCCTTGTATAGCCTGCTTACTTTTTTCTAAACCCTTTCTTTAGTCAAGGCCTCCCTATATATCTTCTCTTGTGTGAAGGTGCGAGTAGAGGAAATTCTCTTAATAAGCTGGGTGCAGAAGTTAGACCTTTCTGCGGGATCGGTTGCAGACCGGCATAGTCTAGGTAAGGAGATAGTGCCTTGGTGTTAATAGCGCTTACGTATAAAAAGCTTGTAGATAGAGATTTCAAGGTATTGGCAGTCATAGAGCGGGAAATGAGCAGATACGAGTACGTGCCAGTTGAGGTTATTGAGAGAAGGGTTAGGATGCCGTCAACCCACGTGGCAATGGTTTTACAGAAACTTAACTCGCTGAAACTAGTCCGGCGAAGGATAGGAGAATACGTAGGATACAGATTGACTTATCTCGGCCTTGACATGCTCGCTTTGCGCTCGCTTGTCGAGAGAGGCCTTCTCAGTGCTTTGGGGGATAAGCTAGGCGTTGGTAAGGAGAGCGATGTTTACTCGGGGCTCACACCTGCCGGCGAAAGGGTTATTGTCAAGTTTCATAGGGTTGGTAGGACGAGTTTTCAACGCGTCGTAAGAGTTAGGCACTACGCTGCATCAAAGCCTTACTCGTCTTGGTTCGAGCTAGCAAAGGTTGCCGGTCAGAGAGAGTTCAGAGTACTTGAGGAGCTCTACAAGGTAGGTGCACTGGTTCCAAAACCGATTGGTTATAGTAGGCATGTCGTGGTAACCGAGTACATCGAAGGAGTTGAGCTATACCTTTACGAGAACCCCGTGAACCCGGAGTCAATGCTCTACAAGATTCTTGAAACACTGAGAAAGGCTTATCTAGACGTAGGCGTCGTTCATGGAGACCTTAGCGAGTATAATGTTCTTGTAGCTATAGTTGACGAGGAAGAACTACCATACATAATTGATTGGCCACAGTATGTTGAGAGGGAACACCCTGCTGCAGAGCAGCTACTACGCCGCGATGTCGAGTACATAACTCGCTTCTTTAGGAAGAAGTATCGCGTCCAAGTCGACGCAGAGAAGGCTCTTCGCTATATAAGGGGCGAGGCAGAGGAACTGCTATAGCGTTGGCACTAAATAGGTTTTATTTCTCTGTTTCTATTAAGGCCAGGTTGCAACTAGTATTGTGGTTAAATAGGCGACTATGCATACACCTTTTTCACGTAAGAAGCGTAGCATTCAAAAATGCAGACTCTCATGTATTTAGAAAGTGGGAGACCAAATTTGTCGCTCGCACAAACGAACGAGACCAAGCAGAAAACCGAAGTAACAAGGGAAGGAATAATTGAAAAGGACGGTGTTCTTATAGTTTCAGGAGAAGAATACATATACCGTGTATGCAGTGCCCTTGCAAGCCCGACAAGGATAAAGATACTCATGGAGCTGCTGAGGAGGGAGGCCGATGTAGGAGAGATAGCTGATATGATAAAGCAGAGTAAGGCCAATGCGTCGACACAGGTTAGGAGACTAGAAGAGATAGGGCTGGTACGATCAGAGTATAGACCCGGTGTGCGAGGAGTAAGAAAAGTTGTAAAAACAGCTGTGAAGGAGATACGAATTATACTAGAGCCCCCTAAGGAGGAAAAGAAATAGTCTAAACTAGGCAGGGCTCCTCGAGGAACCAGTCTGTTTGCATGTTTTCATTTTTATGCGATCAATTACTTTTAGGAACTGTTTTGCATCCGCATCACTATAGGCTATGAATACTACCTGGCTAGGGGTATCCGACCTGCCCCAGAACTCGTCCAAGGCCTCCAGCATTGCTTTCAGACTGTCCGAGGCAGAGAGGCCGCCAACACCTGCACCCATTGCGGGAAAGGCTACACAGCTCACACCAAGGCGCTTAGCCTCTTCGAGCGCAGCCTCCGTAGCTTTTCTGACCTTGGACTCGGTCGTACGCATAGCTGGTCGCTCCATTGTAGGTGCATGGATTATGTAGCGGATACGTGGCTGGAGCCTGCCCGCAGAAGTCGATATAGCCCTTCCTACTGGTACCGGGGCACGCCGCCTAGCCTCGGCTTCAACCTCTTCGCCTGCCGCACGCCTTAACGCGCCAGCAACGCCGCCACCCATTATCATGAGGCTGTTTGCGGGATTCACCACGGCGTCGCATGAAACCCTTGTTATATCGCCTTTAGCCAAGACTATCTTCTTACCATCGCATACTATTTCGCGCAAAATCTCTACACCAAGTTCTTGCCCCGACAAGGCTAAAACACCATACCTCTACTCACATGCCAAGTACTAGGTATTGCTAAGGAGAATTAAGGATGCTTTGGGCTTAAAAAAGGGGCGCCGTAAAGCATTTACCCCTTAGCTTGTATCCCTATCTTGTAACAAACTTGGAAGAAGCTGAGCGGGCCCGTCGTCTAGCCTGGTTAGGACGCCGCCCTTACACGGCGGAGGTCCGGGGTTCAAATCCCCGCGGGCCCACCAATCTTCTCAATCATATCTGGCTAACTAACCACATAATCCTCTCCCGGCTCTACCTAAATACTAAGTCAAGTTTAAGTAATTCTGAAAAGTTTAACACATAGCATAATTTCAAGCCTACGATATTTTCAAGCGTCAGCTATCCGGCGAAATATGTCAATAGAAAAAACTTTAATAATTTTGATATCGGAAGGTCGGCCCATAAAAACTTTTTATACATAATGCACACACTCGATATATTTTTATAATCAATACGCAGCACGGAGAGCGCAACGGTGAAAAACGGTGGTTCTCTCTCTTGAAGCGATCAGTTATAATAATTGTTTTATCTTTTCTAGTCATAGGTGTTGCTGCTGCATACGCTTATTCTAGGCTAAGCACGGTTAGCTTTGATGTACAAGGTATATCAGTAACATATGAGCCTCCTAGACCCTGGATAGGGGGAGGGCAGACCATTTCAGTGAAAATTCCAGGAGCTAAGAGGGCAGTGATACAAGTCTACGGATGGATGCCGAATGGCTCGCTAAAGCTGCTTACAACAAGTCGTACGCATGGAGAAACAGTTAGCCTAAGCATTAAGCCTATTCGTAACTACATTGATAAATGGGGTAAGGTTCTTGGCATATCAAAGAATTCTCCGCGGCCTGGCGTGCTCCTCGTGGGGTTTGCAGAGGATAAGAATGGTCTACACTTAGTTCTAAGAAGTGTCCCGCTGGATATATACTTGGTAACTAAGGGTTATAGCGTTTCAATAAATCTTGGCACAAATGCACTGGATAATAAAAAACTCTTATTTGCATCGTCGCAAGAGCTCGGAAAGTATATCGAACCAAAAGAGATTTTAAAGAATAGGGCCAAGGCACAGAAAAGTGTTAGCTCAGACGACGAGTTCCCGCCGAATGAGGTAAAACTTTGCTATCAGGACCCGCTTGACGACACTCTTTACATCTGTTATGTACTTAAAAGGGAGAATACCTATGCAGTATTATTAGACAAGGGCCTACCTATAATACTCACACATGTATCGGCACATAATAGTCTAAATCACTTACATCACATTACTGAGGTTCTTAATATAGATTATAGTAGCAAATGGATCATCAACTTTGATTTCAATATGAATGCGCTAATAGAGAAAACGGGAGCTGACGCGGGCTACTCGTATTCAATACCTGGCCCTTCTTTCCAATTATCTGGCGGAAGACTATGGTTCCACCATGTGACTGAGCTAAAGAACCATGCGTATAAGAATGGCCAATATATTAATCTAGACAATACCAAGGAGGCTATACTAGCGCTCGGGATTAAGGGCGATGCAGCACTTGCAAAATATCATATAAAGAAGTGTAAATCATATCTATGGTTAAAGAACCTGAAGTGCAAAGATATTGGCGACTTTTATGTAGCCCTTGTAAGGCCACGCATAACTAATAATCAATTGGTTCCGTGGGAAGAAATTGACTTAAACCCAGCAATGGGCTCAACTACTGCTGCAAAAGCATATAATATTATTAGGAGCGTGTCAACACTGCATGGTACCAAAGTGGCATACGATATGTATGACCATTATGTATATAAGAACAAGAACGCTGAGATAAAAGCACCTGGTAGTCTGACCGCCTCACTAATTGTCTCAGACCTTCTCACATACGCTTTATCGGCAGGGCTAAGCGTCTCAGAGGCCTTACCGCTTCTGGTGCTCAGCATTGGACCCAGCATATCATTGGACAGAATCAATTCGAATATCTACATGGCCGAGTCCATTGTATCGCTTAACGACGATACAACAGCTATGGTCGGAGGCTATTATCGCGGCAATACAAAGTTTCTATTGATGAGCAAGAATACCGCATACTATGTAGACTCCATGTATATAGACGTAAATATAGAAGATAGTGCGTCACATATATATGGTTGGCCTGGCCAAGCCTCTTAGTCTGGCAATAAAAAGTAATAACAAAGTAATAACTTTACAGTTAAATTAATTTTTCATTAAGTTTTCTCTTAGTATTTTGAGTAGCGGTAGCTGAGTCCTCACCTCTTTGAGATATGCTGACTCTATGAATGCTTCGCCGTAGCGTTCTCCGCTGCCTAGATCTAGCCGTGTTGCACCATAGGGGTCAACTACTATGCTTCTACCGGTAAACTTGTTGCTCCACTGGGAAGCTATCGCTAAGTAGACCGTATTCTCCATGGCCCTGGTCTTGGCTATTGCTACTAACTGTTCTTCTTTTAGATGGCCCTGGAACCATGCTGTAGGAGCTACTACAACCTCTGCGCCTTGGAGTGCTAGCTGGCGGGCTATTTCGGGGAAGCGCAGCTCAAAGCAGACCAGGAGCCCTATCCTAGCGAAGGGCAGGTTTAGCACCGGTGGCTGTGTTTTTCCAGGGCATAGTATGTCTGATTCACGGACGCCGAGGGCGTCGAATAGTATTCTCTTACGGTACACTATCTTCGATTCGCTGGAAGGGGTCACGTAGAGCACTGAGCTGTAGGCGCACTCGCCTTCACGTTCAAGGAGCCCAGCCAGAATATAGACACCGTAGTCTTCGGCAAGCATTTCTAGGCCACGGGTGAAGTACCCGCCATGCTTCTCGGCTCTTTCAAGTACGGTATCGCGGCTGAGCCCTGTCGGATCCGCGTTAGAGTACTCGGGCAGAATTATCAAATCTGCATTTACGCTATACTGTGACAAAATTTGTTTTATTCTCTCAAGGCTGGCGACGGCGTCGTCCCGCGCACTGAACTGGAGGATGCCTAGCGTAAAGTCCTTCATAGTAGGTTTTTCCTCCATTTCTATGTAAGGGCTGAGAGGTGCTACAAATTTATAGCCCAGCCGAGTGCGTAGGTTGAATGGCATAGAATGCATACATGGTTTTTGGGGGTAGCGTGAAAATGTCCCAACGTCAACGCGCAAAAACGATAAGTCCTTTGAAGATGCTACGAGACGCTATTGGTAGAGTTGTATTCGTTAAGCTTAAGGACGGAAGCGAATACGTAGGCAAATTGCACGCAACAGATTCGACGATGAACCTAGTACTCGACGAGTGCGTTGAACTAAAGCCGGGAACTAATGAGCCTAAGGTGAAATATGGCCGCGTATTGATACGGGGAAGCCACGTAGTCTATGTCAGCGTTGACTACGAGATAGTGGCACCAAGCCTGCCGACCGCATAGCGCGGTCAAACAGTCATCTAGGTAATTCTGTTAACAAGACACGTATTACGGAAAAGGATTCTAGAAACATCAATTTTCAAGAGCGATGACGTGTTAGTATCAATAATCATTTCCTAGACTAAAGGCAATAACATGGAGCCAACTAAATAGCTAATAACACGGCTATACGGCTCATTAATATCTTAAAAGCCTCTGAGATGCACCCCCTACAGACCGGTGAACAAAAAGTGGCCAAAAACATTGTCATCGAAAGCGTAAAATGGCAGCCTATTGAAGAGCAACAAGTAGAGCTTGTTGAGAGAAAAGGACTGGGCCACCCCGACACCATAGCTGATGCTGCCGCAGAGGAGTCGAGCAGAGTCCTATCAAGGTATTATCTAGACAAGTATGGCTACATACTCCACCACAACCTCGATAAAGTACTCGTCGTAGGCGGCCAGGCTGCGCCAAGGTTTGGAGGAGGCGACATACTGCAGCCAATCTATATAATAGTATCTGGACGGGCAACTACAGAGGTAATTCTTGAGGACGGAACTCGAGAGAAAATACCGATAGGGCCTCTAGTTCTGCACGCGGTTAAGGATTGGATAAAGAGGAGCTTCCGGTTCCTTGACCCCGAGAAACACGTCATAGTTGACTACAAGATAGGTCATGGTAGCGCAGACCTCGTAGGAATATTCGAGCTTGGCAAGAGGCATGTCCCCTTGGCAAACGACACGAGTGTTGGTGTAGGCTTCGCCCCAATGACAACGCTTGAGAAACTAGTCTACGAAACAGAGAGGTTGCTAAACAGCCGTGAATTCAAGGAAAAGACGCCCGAGGTAGGCGAGGACATAAAGGTCATGGGTCTTCGTCGCGGAAAGAAAATTGAGCTAACAATAGCAGCCGCGATAATCTCGAGCCTTGTTAAGGACGTTGATCACTATCTTTCAGTAAAGGACTCCATAAGGGAGGCTGTCCTAGATCTCGCGTCAAGAATAGCACCTGACTATGATGTCAATGTCTATGTAAACACTGCCGACAAACCAGACAAGGGAATAGTCTACCTGACCGTTACTGGGACGAGCGCCGAGCACGGAGACGATGGTATGACTGGTAGAGGCAACCGTGCCTACGGGCTCATAACGCCGCTTAGGCCTATGAGCCTTGAGGCAGCTGCTGGAAAGAACCCGGTAAACCATGTAGGCAAAATATACAATATCATGGCAATGAGGGCGGCAAAGAAGATATACGAGAGCGTTGAAGGAATAAGAGAAGTCTATGTCAAACTCTTGAGCCAGATAGGTAAGCCGCTAAACGAGCCCCTTATTGCAAACGTGAAGGTACTGACTGAGAAGCCTGGCGAGCTGCTGCCAAGCAACGCGATACGCGAGATTGAAGCAATTGTTGCCGAGGAGCTGGACAGCTTCGCGAAAATAACGAAGGAGCTTGTAGAGAGCAAGATAACAGTATACTAGTGATTACTTTGTAGCCTCCTTTCTGAACAAAACCATTGCTTAGCTATTTTTGGAGAATAGCTTAGCCCTTCTTTCCCTATATTCTGCAAATAGCTTCTTCAAGTCATCTAGGCTGAGTTCCTTACGCTTATTCCTATTTTTCTTCTCGAGTATTATCTCTTGTAGCCGTGCATAGGCATCACTAATAACTAGCTCGTCAACAAATGCAAGACTATCAATTACTTCAACCCTGTATTGTTCGATTGGGAGAACCGGGATATCGTATTGCTCGATAGCGCTTCGCTTGTCAAGTTCTGAAGACGGTGCTAGCACAGCTAGAACTGCATCCTTTAAGTCGCTGCCGTAATGTGCCCAGTTTACTGGATTTATTCTATCTAGGATAATAATTGTCTTACCATAGTTGCTCACGATCTCTCTAACAGCATCTATCGAATCATTGCCGATATCGCCAAGGTATAGGCCTGGTATAAGGGCTCCCGAAGCAACACCCATTACTATGTTCTTCATCTTTTCTAACATTATTCTCATTTCTTCTTTTTCTTTTCTAACTTTCTCGAGCTCATTTCTTAGTTGTGCTAGGGCGTTAGTCAGCCGAGCTATCTCGCGATCTTTTTCAATATCGCTACGATACTCTAAGAGCGTAACACGATAGTCTTTTTCTATTAATTCAAGGCGTTCATTAAGCTCCTTGATTTTTTGCTCCAACAACTTGTTCTGTGCACGGAGAATTTCAATCTCGTGCTTGAGCTTAACTATGTTAGTGCCTTGCTTATCCTCGTAATGCTCGCTTTGCTTTCGAACTCTTTTTACAAGGTATGCTTGGGGCTCAATACCCTTTAAAACCCTATTAATAGCATTTTCTACTGCTTCAGCAATTGTTACACCCTTTATGACCTCGGCTTTGATATGGTTAAGGTCCATTTCTATACCTATCTTCGAGACATAGGACTCGACTTGCTGAAGCTTTGACTTGTAGCTGTTGAATGCTCTAAGCGCTGCTGCTAATGCATCGCGGACATGGGTATCAAGAAGCGTATTCACTTCTGGGTATTTCTTTGCAAAAGCTTCAACAATTTCACGTTTTTCCTCCACGCTCAGTGAGACAGGGGGCTCATAGAGCGGTACACCTAGGCTGGCGGCGAGTTTTTTCACGAAGTCGGGTGCAGGTCTCACATCAGTTGCGACTAGTACAGGGACTCCATGACTCTGTATCCAAGCAATAACATCTCCTCTATCAAGTCCTCTCCTGCTAAGAGCTGCTACGAAATTACCATTAATGTCTAGTGCTGCAAGACCCGTTGATATGCCGGGGTCAACGCCAACTATTATGTATGGCAAGGAGCCCTGGAGTGTCTCGTCCTGCTTAGTCTCAAAGACTACCTGGCTACTATACACTGGCTTGATTTCAATCCTTATATCACTGTCCTCGTAGGGCTTAATGATCCCATAGAGTCTATCCCTAGGTGCATACACTATGAATGTAGCGCTTTCGAGACCACCACTACTCTTACGAAAAACTAGGTCATAGTCGAACCTGTTTCTATCGAGCTTGTGCTTGATCAGCTTCACCGCTCTTAGTATGGCGGAGCGAACCTTGCGCTGAAATCTTGGATTACTCGAGCCACCATGCTTTAATCGACGAGACTTTGATACAATTATGCGAGTCTTCTCTTCGACGAACCGGACCTTTGAGCCATATCCCTTTAGAACCAGAAGTGCAGCAACATATGCCGTTCTTGAGGGAGAAAGCTTACCGCTACCAACATCTATCCCGGCTAGCTTCGCTAATGAGCGTATGTCAACGTATTCGCCGGTGGGAAGCCTTGTAACTTGTACTATCTCCGTGTTCGGCGGAAGCATGGAGACTACGCGTATGAGTTCATGCTCGTCAGATGCAAGCTCATATAGATTGTCAAGTGCTATAACGCTAGGACGGTGTTCCCACACAATCCTTATCACTCGATGCAATGGAATGGATTCGTATTTTGCAACAAGCCTATCATCTTCAAGGAGGACTAGAGAAAAGCACCTTGAACTGGAGCGGCACCCTGGCTCAATGTCGAGACCCATAACGCGCACGCTGCACGAGCCACCCCGCAATAACGTGGAACAAATAGTCATTTAATACTAGAGTAGCCCCGGTCTCCCAAGGCAAGAGAGATACTAGAGAACCCTAATAGCCTACCGTTTTATTATCTTACCCTTAACCGGGCCCCGCCGGTCTCACACCCGCTGAGACCCGGCTACGGGGCTATGAAGCGGGTCGGTCAGGCGGGGCACACCCCGACGAGCATCATTATTGGGATGAGCGTGCCCCCTCGCGCCCCCTTGCCCGCAGAGGCTTTTACACCGATGACGTGTGCCGGGCCGGATGCGACCGTGCCCGGCACCAAACTCTAATCCTCCACACATACCAATACCACTATGGTGTAAGAGGTTTGACTATTCAACGCGGTCCCTGTGGCGAGAAGATAGGCTCTGTTGAAGACATTCCTGCAAAGCAAGCAACTCTTGCAGACGGAACACCGGTGAAGGGAGTAACTATTCGCTGGCTCATAGCGAAGGATGATGGCGCCCTAACCTTCGCTATGAGAGTATTCCAGGCAGAGCCGAACTCTCATATCCCTGCCCACAAACATCCATGGGAGCACGAGATATTCGTGCTGCGTGGCTCTATGAAGGTACGCATAGGCGAGAATACCTACGAGCTCAAGGAGCGCAACTTCGTATACATACCTCCAAACATTGATCACGAATACTTTGTCGGAGACCAAGGCGTTGAGTTCCTATGCTTGATACCATTGAAGCCAAGCGTGGACGAGAACTACGATCCTTGCAAGCAAGCCTAAAATCATGTGCACTGTAAAATAGAGAGTACCGACTAGGCTGGCAAAAAGTCTTTGAATCCTTCTTTTTTAGCCTCCTCTAGGGTGTAGGGCTCCTTATGCCCCGCGTCCCTGTAAAACTAGTCAGCTGGAACGAAATTGTAGAATGGAGCAGAGGGCTAGCACGCAAGATAAAAGAATCAGGATACAAGCCCACCGTTGTAATAGCTGTTGCACGAGGCGGGTACGTACCAGCAAGACTACTATGCGACTTCCTAGGCGTTGAGAATCTGTTAAGCATTCAAAGCCAACACTGGACTGAGGCAGCGAAGGCCGCAGAACGCGCGGTGATAAAGTTCCCCTACAAGGTTGACCTAAGGGGACACCGAGCACTTCTCGTCGACGACATAGTTGATACTGGCGAGACACTGCTCCTAGCAAAGGACTATGTACTGAGTGAGTGGAAGCCAGATGACCTAAAGATAGCTGCGCTTCAATGGATTAGCACTGTTGCGAAGTTTAAGCCGGACTATTACTTCCTGGAAGTGAAGGAGTGGACCTGGTTCCAGTATCCTTGGACACGTCTAGAGGATGTTACCCAGTTCATTAAGCGAATGATTACGGAGACCTATAAGGAGACCGGGAAGGACAAGTGGACCTACAAAGAGATCATAGAGGGCTTCAAGGAATGGTATGGTGTTGAGGTCGAAGAGTTCTATTATCGTGACGCTATAGAGATGCTCATTGAGAAAGGCGTTATTAGTGTCTGCGGTGAAGACACCTACTGCCTCGCTAAGAAAGACTAAAGGCGGCAAACAGCCTGCTACAGGGAAAGGGTAATGATGTGACCAGCTATCGCTGATCGTGACGTGACGACTTTGGCCTTTGCTGAACCCCCTTTACCTCTAGCCCAGCCATTTTCGCTGCACGAATAAAATCCCTAAGGCTTAGGGGGAGCCACTCCTTAAGCTCATAGTAGAGCTCAACCGGCACTTCTCTTCGTCTCCCCCTGCTCCACCTCATAAGCTCAATGTATGCACGAAGCCTAGCATCTCTTGGACTCATAGTGCTCCGTATTGCTTGCTCGATGTCGCCACACGTTTCATAGCGCGCCCTTAGAATAATCTCGACTAGCTGGTTAAGCCGCGAAGGAACTCCGTGTATGTCGCCTCGAAGAGAAATCCTGCGCGGAATAGCTATTCCGCGCAATTTCAACCTACGTGTTGCTCCGGGCCGCGGCAAGATGTCCACAATACCGCCGAGAACAAAAGCATCCGCTGACAGAACATCATCAACGCCTAGATCCCTATCAGCGCTTGGATCAAGGAGTATAATCCTCTTGGCACCTCTTAGCTCTGCTGCTTCATCGCCTGGGAGAACACTAAAGTCCACCAAGGCACGCCCCATAAACGCGCGCAACCACTCAGCGACACCGGGCTCTATCCCGGCTATGAGTAAGTGGCGATCCCATAGGAAGCGCCTCACTACCCCCAGAGTAGCACCTATCTGGACTCGTAGGCTTCGTATTTCTCTTCCCCTATGCTCTCTAAGAAGACTCATATCAATTACTATGAGCGGTAAATAGTCTTCGATCCAGCCCAGCAAGTCTTTACGTAAACTGCAATAAGAGTTCTCGCTGAAAACCGCGTCGCAGCAGGCACGACCGCCTAGCCGGGCTGCGCAAAAGCGTCTCCCCTTATAGACCGTGCACTCCTCTATCCTTCCTTCTGACGAAGATGTTCTCTGTATGCATCCTCCCCATATAAGTGCTCTGAGGAGGATCTCACGGAACGCGCTAAGCCGCGGAAATCGGCGGCCACGAAAACATAGAGTCCCTACTCCATAACCGTAGAGGACGTCAAGAAGCGGTGAAGGGTAGGGAGCAGTACCACACTTCTCATCAGTTACCGTGAGGTTCTTCACAGCTATCACGGCTCTGCATGGGGGTGAGAGGAGGCTCATCACCTTGTTTTGCAAACGGTGTTTAGTAAGAGCCTTATTACTGCTTACCCAGATACATATATTTTAGGCTGTGAAGAGGGCTAGATATGCTGAAACGTGATGACGGTTTCTGGTGCCGAGCCTCCTCTCACTCCTCTTCAGCTTCTTCCAACTCCTCCAAGACATCCATGACGCCGGTTCTTGTATCGCTTACGACACTTAGCCCTCTCTGGCGCAGGGCCTCAACAATCCTTAGGGCAAGCGAAGAAACATCGTCAAGAACATCCTCAATGTAGTCTCGCGGGTTCTCCTCGGTATCTATTATTTCGCGCACATAGTCCTTAAGATTCTCATGACCTATCTTAACCATAATTCCACGACTGCTCTCAAACACCTCTATAAATATCGGTGCATTAGGATGTGTGATTACCACTTTTTCTCCGCGTTCCTCAACCCGGTATCCTGCCTGCTTTGCGAGCTTATTCACGATATCTTTTACAGTGCTCATAGAGCTCTGCATGAGAAGCCACACTCCCCTAGTCTCTATGGTTCTAGCTTTGTGCTAGTTAAGGACTTGTCTTCTATCCGGCGAAAGAGCCGGGGTAAGAACCGGGGTGATAGGGAGACACCAGCTGTGTTGTAATGTGGAGCCGGGGCCGGGATTTGAACCCGGGATCAACGGGTTTCCGCGATGGGCGGTCCTCAGAGCTGTCACTGCAGCCCGCCGCCTTCGACCGCTCGGCCACCCCGGCATCCTTCCACGTATACACTACCTCTTTGATGGGCAGCTTATTAACGCAACGCCTAGAATGATGAATAAGCGGGGATGATTGGCTCAGGCGGAGCTGATGGCGCTGCAGGGATGAGTTTAGCCTTGGCTGACCCCCTTAACAGCTACAACGTTGTAGTTCTCGGCGCGAGTGTCTCCGGGCTCGCAGTGGCCTCTAGGCTCAAAAATTCATCAGTTGCAGTTGTTTCGGCTTCTCATAGGCCGGGCTGGCCGCCTCACTGCACTGGACTAGTTAGCCCTTGGACTGCAAAAAGACTTGGCTGGGAAGCTGTTAGAGAGATATACGATACAGCCGTGTTCCTCAAAGATAATCTTGAAGCCTTTTGCTCAATAGAGTCCACTATGCTTGCCGTAAGGATTTCACGACCGTTGCTAGAGGAACTATTGGCGGAAAAAGTGCAAAGCCTTGGCCACAAAATACTGTTCCGTAGACGTGCTAGTAGAGTCGATGCCGAAAAAGGCTGCGTACATCTTAGCGGGGGTGCAAGGCTGTGCGCCGAGCAAGCAATTATTGTTGGGACTGGCTATGGTTCTTTCTCAAAGCTCTTTGGAGTGGAGAAGTGTGACAAGCTTGCAGGATTCGAGCTCCGGGCCAGGCTTTTGAAGAGATTGCCCGAAAACATCTTCTACACTATCCATGGTAGGCGATTCGCTCCCGACTTCTTTGCATGGATCGTGCCAATTAACTATGGCAGGGAGGCCCTCATAGGGCTCGGTTCCCTCGACGACCCGTTGCCGAGGCTCTCGGAGCTTCTAAGAGTGGCTGAGCGGCGAGGCCTTTTGGAACTAGACAGCATAATCTCTCATCGAGGTGGTACAATTGTTCGAGGACCACCTGCCAAGAGAATTCGTGCGGGCAAGGCCTGGGGGGTCGGGGATGTGCTCTGCGCATCGAAGCCTTTTACTGGGGGAGGACTCTATGCAGTAGCTGTCCTCGCTCCCGAAATAGCAAGGGCGATACATGAGCCAAGCTGGGAATCCGTTGTACAAGAGGCTTGGAGAAAGCTGAGGCACGAACTATTCTTGCAACGCTTATTAACAAGGATTTCGCTTCTCTTTAGAGAATTCTGGAGAGCAGCCTTATCCATCGCATGCATTAGTCACGGAGACCGATGCAAAATAGACTATGATAGGCATAGTTCGCTGCTCAAGTGCCTCTTCGCTTTCAAGCAGAGGCGATAAGCTATGACGAAGAAGAGGCTGCTAAGAGAAATCGCGGCCGAGGTCTACGGCGAGGAAAGAGCTAGAAAGATATGGTCGAGGATAGATATTATTGGCGATATAGCTGTTATTAAGAAGCCATTTGACATTAGCATCGAGGAGTTGAAACCGTTAGCTGAGGCTCTCCTCCAGAGACTACCCTATGTAAAGAGCGTCTGGGCTGCATCAAGCCCTATAGAGGGCGAATATCGCATAAGGAGATTTACCCATCTCGCTGGCGAGAGAAGAACTACCACGCTGTACAAGGAGCACGGTTGTGTGTTCAAAATAGATATAACCCGTGTCTACATTTCTCCGAGGCTCTCAACTGAACATAAGCGTGTAGCTGAACAAGTTAGGCCAGGCGAAGTAGTTGTTAACATGTATGCAGGAGCTGGACTATTCTCGATTATAATAGCTAGACACGCTAAGCCAAAAAGAGTCTACAGCATAGACATAAACCCATACGCGTATCAGCTTATGGTTGAAAACGTGAAGCTCAACAAGGTTGAAGAAGTCGTAATACCGATGCTGGGCGATGCTGGCAAAATAGTTGGTAAAGATATTAGGAACGAGGCCGACAGGGTATTGATGCCTCTTCCTGAGCTCGCATTACAGCACCTACCCAATGCCGTAGATGCTTTAAGGGGAGGGCGTGGAGTAGTCCATGTCTATCTGCATGTTTTTGCTGAGAAAGGGGTTGATCCTAGAAGGAAGGCTGTTCAGCTCATTGAGGAGCGACTTGCAGAGATAGGTGTTAAAAACTACGAGTTCCTTCTTGCACGAGTGGTTAGGACTGTTGGCCCTAGGAAGAGCCAAGTAGTTGTAGACCTTAAGGTAAACGAGTCTACTTAGTAGTTTAATGGTATAGGGAAGCTATTTTCTTTGCAGCAAACTCGAGTATTGCTTTAACGTCGTCAATATTGTCCTTTGTAACGCCTGTTACGAGTATTGATGTTACCTTACCATTGTCTTCCTCGAAGGAGTACTCTAGTCCCTCATAATTCTCCGATAGTCGTTCAAGACTAGTAAGAACGTATTTAATGTAGGGGTGGGACGCTGGGACGGGCTGGAGAAAGACCAGGCGAAAAGTGTCACGAGTCATCGATAGACGGGCAACTGGTTTTCCGCTCTTAGAGCGGTACTCTTTCCCGGCCGCGGATGCTGATATGTGGCCCCCAGGGCTGCGCGTACACTCAGCAATAATTTCTAGTAGTTTTTGGTAAAGCTGTATTTCTTGCTCAAGCTGCTCTATGCGTGACTCTATGAGCGCCTTGAGTTGTTCTATTTTTTCCTCTTCCGCCATTCTCTGCGCCCCTTAAAGGATAAAATACGTGTTCGCGCTCTCCTGCCAGGGCTGTATTTTGGGCAACAATACTATAATGACTTTCTCTAAACACCGGTATACGAGAGGGCTGGCCGGAATGGATAGGCGATATGCAGCGGCTTTGGCTATCTTTCTGTTATTTGTGGCGCTTGTTTCAAGCATAGCGCAGGCCTATAGTGTTAGGCTTGGCTTGCTTGCAGTGAGTGGTAGTAGGGGGGAGGTCATACCCGCCTTTGTTGAGATAAGCTACGATGGGCAGGGAGGGCTAACTATAGAACCTAAACAATATGTGCATGAAAGCGTCTTCTACTCGTTCAAGGTAGGCTACATTCTAGCTTCTCTCTTGTCCCATATACCTCCAGGCTCGGTATCGGTTCACGTTAGGATTCAAACTGATACCAGAGTTGAAGGGCCAAGTGCTAGCGGAATGATGGCGGCTATAACCTTTCTAGGAATAAGAGGCCTTTATCCGAAGAACGATACTACCATGACCGGCATGATTTCTCTTACAGGATTCATACTACCTGTTGCAGGCGTACCACAGAAGGTTAAAGCAGCTAAAGACGCCGGCTATAAGACAGTTGTCCTACCTTGCAGCGAAGCCTTAGAGGGTGTAAAAGGAATTAGAATAGATACTGCATGCAGCCTTGAAGAAGCAGCCGAGGCGCTCTCTGGGGCAAGGCTTATTGACGAAGAAATGTTCGGCTTAGCCTCCGCTGCAAAAGCCCTTAACACAACGCTAAGCACGATTAGAGACAGCGTTTCGGTATTTGATAATTATACACGTTTCTTCATAGAGACTGCGAACAAGCTACTCGATGATTACCAAGGTCCTAGGAAGAACACGTATAAGGCGTTAATTGAATTGGCGGAGACTGCTCTAGGAAGAGGAGACAGCTATAGTGCGGCGAGCATTGCATTCTATACTGTTGTAAACCTAGCAACTGAGATGGAGCGCGAAAAGGGCTTTAACTATATCGAAAACGTTACCAGCCTTAGCCTGGAACAAGCCATCAAGAAGGCCGAGTCTGTGCTTAATATGGCCGAGAAAGAAGTGGGCAATAGCTCTGTCTGCGACCTTTGGCGCATAGAGGCATTAGCTGCAGCGGCATCGCGGCTCTATCTCGCAAAGAACGCTGCAAACACCGGTGCAGACAAGGTGCTTGCCCTTTTTAGGGCGGTATCCGCTGAGTCGTGGGCGTTATTCTCGGAGCACATAAATGGTCCGAAAACAACTTGCGATTCCTTGAGAAACGCTATCCGGGACTACGTTGATTACGCGGATCTTTCATATAAGTATATACAGTCGTCAATAGAGTATCTCACCCAAAATCTATACATGCCCGACAACCGTACTATAGGTGCTTGGCTTAAAGACGCTGAGGATGCACTAGATAAGGGTGACTATGTTCTTGCGCTTGGGCTCGCAGAGGAAGTCATAGCGAGCTTCGAGAACATATTCATAGATTATGCAGATATACCGTTGAACCATGTTGTTTCGCATACATTCTATATCCTGGAAAACACCGTCTTCGGTCTATCATCATCTATTGAGACAATACTGTACCTAGACTACGCTATACACTATGCTGGCGAGGTTGGTGAAATCGTGAATATCCCTAATTTTGCCTCAACGCTTGGCTCAGAAGCCAGTGTGTGGAGTCTCTTTGGGCTCTTCTTCTGGAACACGCATCAAGAACAAGCAAGTATTGTCCCCGTAGAACATACAGCACCAGGAGCAGTTACACCGGGAGCACCAATACCGCTCTTCATAGAGGCAAGCATCTTGGCTGTATTGACCTACGCGGTGGCTTTGCTAGCGCGTAGGTCATTTCTTGAAGAAGTCTAGAAGACTCGTTTGCCTAGCTTGACTACTGCCCCTCTTCTCTCCACTGCTAGGTCTTCTTATTCTCTCGACCTCTCTTCGTATGACTTCTGCAAAGTCTTTTTCCAACGCTTCCCTAATCTGCGGCCTATATAGCGCCGCTGCAGGATGATAAGTTACAACTATGCGCAATCTCACACCAGAAATAACGCCGTCATAGACGTGGCCATGCTGCTTACTCATACTATGCCATTTGTGGCCGGCTTGTTCAAGCAGAACTCTGGCAGCGTGTCTCCCTAGCGCAATTATTAGCTTTGGCTTGATGAGTTCTATCTGCCTCAGGAGGTATGGAAGGCATGCGCTTATCTCGTCGTCCTTAGGGTCACGGTTGCCTGGAGGACGGCATTTAACAATATTTGTTATGTATACTTCTTCTCTGCGAAGCCCCGCATCAAGGAGTAACTTGTTTAAAAGCTGGCCAGCTGCGCCAACAAATGGCCTTCCTTGCAAATCCTCGTTGCGTCCAGGAGCCTCTCCAACAACCATTACATCGGTATCGAGCGGGCCCTCCCCTGGCACAGGGTTGGTGCGATATCTGTGCAGTCTACACTTGGTGCAGTTCATTATTTCTTCTACGAGTTTTTTGTAAGCATCTTCTATATCCTTGGATACAGGCAAGACGTGGATGACCTCGCAGCGGCGCGGCCTACCCGATGCCGCTTATTAATAGATGCGGCCAAAACTTAAGGTAGCAGCCCCAATGCGTTAAGAGTACCCGGTGCCGTACCCTGAGCCTAGACGAGACAAGTGCTTCTGAGCCAATACTTAGAGGGAAGATGTACCATATAATGCTCGGACCCGGCGATATACCTTCCTACGTCTTGTTACCAGGTGATCCCGGTAGGATCGACCTAATAAAGTCAACTTGGAGTAGCGCACAGGATCTAGCTTTTCACCGTGAGTATAGAAGTGCCAAAGGAGTCTACAAAGATGTTGAACTAGGAGCTGTAAGCACGGGGATAGGAGGTCCCTCAACAGCCATCGCTATTGAAGAACTAGCACGTATAGGAGTTCATACATTTCTCAGAATAGGCACCACTGGCGCAATACAGCCAGACATAGAACCTGGCACACTAATAATAGCATCCGGAGCTGTAAGATTTGACGGAGCCAGCCTGGAATACGCATTCCCCGAATACCCGGCTGCAGCCTCTCCTGACCTCACCATGGCGCTCATCGAGGCCGCTGAAAGACTTGGCTATAGTTATCGCGTAGGCATTGTAGCATCGACCGCAACATTTCATGTTGGCCAGAGCAGGCCTGGGCTCAATGGATACGAGTGGAGCCTTAGCCGCACTAGGCTCCCCGATCTCCAGAAAATGCGTGTCCTAAGCTTCGAGATGGAGGCTGCAACCATCTTCACGTTAGCTAATATCTACGGACTCCGGGCTGGATGCATATGCGCAGCGATAGCTAACAGGGTTACAGACAAGTTCGTTGCTAGTAAAGGAGTACGAGAAGCAATCATTGTTGCAAATGAGGCCCTACGGATTATATCCAAGGCCGATAAGAAGTATGGGGTAAAGATTCACAGCTTAAGCGAGCTCGGCAGTGTCATTGACTCCGGATAAGGCCTTGGTCTGTTAAAATCTTTCTTATTTTTTCCCTAACAACCGGCCCCAAGGGCTTTCCTGCAATTCTGCGTGTTAGCCTACAAAAGCTGCATTCGCTGCCTGCAGAGATTAGGCCGCAGTACTTGCACTTTCCTACTGGCTCGTCCCCGGCAATCCGTTTATAGAATTCGAGCCTTTTTTCAAGCCTCCTTATGAACGATAATTTTATACCTGGATGTTCTTCTTCAAGCTTATTCATAAACTCCTTTATTCTGTCCTCGATCGGCCGCTCTGGTCTAAAGGGACATTCCTCGATAACAACGGGTAGCTTACTTACAAGGGCGTAGAGGAGTGCTTCTTTCTCATAAACCTCGTAGAGAGGGCGGAGTCTACCTACAGCAATGCCATCTATGCTTGGTGTTGAAGGCCCGAACTTGGCGAGCGCTTCAATGTCATGGCTAAGGAAAGATTTGATAGAGTATGCTATTATGTCGTCAGCGTTGTGTCCCAGCGCTATATAATCAGCACCTATTTCAACTCCTATAGCGTTTAGCATGTAACGCTTTACAAGCCCGCAGATACTACACACGGGGCGTCTACTCCGACGCGCAAGCTCGTAGACCGTGAAGCCGATTAACTCTTTTAAATCAACCGTGATACAGCTGACGCCAAGCTCCTTGCATAGGTTAGTTACCTTGCTAAGGCTTTTCTCACTATACTCGCGAAGCCCGAGGATAATATGAACACCTACAACTGTTACGCCGTACTGCTTTGCTATTTTTGACAGCGTTGCTAGCATTGTTGCACTGTCCTTGCCTCCAGAAACGGCTGCAACAATAATGGTGCCTTTTCTTAGAGCATTCGTCTTTCTAAGAATTCTTTCGACTTTTGACTCAATAAACTCCTTGAAATGTTCTTCACAAAGCCGGAGCCTTGCATACTTAATCTCAACTATCGCCTGTCTATCACACTTGCTGCATTTCCTATTAACCGCCACTCGTTGCGACATAGACTTCTACCTCATCTCCATCATTAAAACATGTGTCCTCGAGAACCGGCTTACCCTTGTATACTAGTACGACTGATTCGCTTGAGTACCCTAAGAGCCTTATAACTTCACGTCCACAGCCGCTTTTCGTATCTATAACGACTTCCCTGTTATCAGGATATATCCGTACAATAAGCTTAACCATTCTCAAATACCCCCGTTTTCGCAGAAGCAAGGTTTTCTTTTATACGGGAACTACTAAGGTTTATTACTATACCAGACGCATTAAGGTAACTCTTAGATGGTAGTATGGCTAAGATACGGGAATTTGATAGAACCATTCCCTCGACTAGTCTAGGCATATGGTACTGTAAACCAGTGATCTGTTCACATAAAGCCTTCAACATTAAGGAGCCAGATGCGCAAACCCCGAGGTTCTCCTACGACCCCGTTGAGGTATTGCTTGGCAGTATCGCTATACGTGATTATAGCGAGAAAGCACGCATAATACTAGCACTTAGACCAGACATAAAAGAACTTGACTATCTAGATTTTCTTCTGAGAATACTGCGCGAAGTCCTGAAGACACAGTGGAAGGCACCAATCCCATTCCAGGTGATGTATGTTGCTGAGAGGCTCACCGAGTACCAGCTTGCAGCAATAAGGGGGGCGGGCATCTACGCTGTCAACATAGATTCGTTAAAAACAGGGACAAGCGACGAAGCATCCTTTATGCGTTTTGTAAAGACTCTTAGTGATAGACTGCGCGAGATTTTTGCACAAGGCCCTGGATACCTAGTACTCTACGGAAGCGCTGAATCACTTGCACTTGTTAAGAGGCTATGGGAGCCTAGAATAGTTGCACGCCACGCTGTTTTCACAAGCCTGCCTCCCTATATTGAAGTGACAATGCCTACAGCCGGAGACGCTCTAAAGAGGCTTGCAATGCTCTTTTATGGGAATCTGTATGAGCTAATCGATGCAGATACTTTGTCTCAAGTAGTATTAAAAGCCGAGGAAAACTATACAAGAGCTCTTGAAGTGCTGGCCAACGACCCGCTGCTCGCGTTTTACTCCAGACAAGCTATTGACGATGAAGAAGCCAGACCTGAAACTGCTTTCACGCACTACGCCCTTAAGCTAGCGGCGATAAAACATGTAATAGATATCGGTATTGATCCCTCAACCTTAAACGTCGAAACAATTGTTGCAAACGTGCCGATTGATATAAGAATTGAGCGAGGATGGGGAAGCAGTATAGCGATTGAGATAGAGACATTGTTTGGTAGCGGTAACCCGGTCACAAGGCTGTCCACAATAATAAGAGAGCGTCTCTCACTCGGGTACAGCGTCTGGATAATCGTGCCGCCAATGCAAGCATTCATGTATAAACCATATATAGAGCTACTCTTGAATCGCTTTGAGAGCCGTGTGGAGTTCTATACACTTAATGCATCAAGGCTTACGCTTATACCGGTAATGGAATACTATGAAGTGTTGGAGCGAGTCCTTGAAGCACTAAGAAGGCAAAGGGTTAGCGAGACCAAATAGCAGCAGGCGGCTTAACGTGCATGCGCTCATAAAGCGCGGAAATTACTGCAAGTGCTGCTATTACCACAAGGTACGGAATCGCATCAGCTATTGAACCGGGGACGCCGATAGCCTCCAATAAGGGCCTTACCGTGTGCAACACGCCCACCAGATAGGATGCAGCAACAACACCTACAGGATGCCAATAGCCAAGTATTGTTATGCCAAGGCTCATCCAGCCCCAGCCCAGCAAAGACATCGAAACCCAACGAGCACCTAGGGGCCCGTTAAAGAACAGAAAAACCCCAGCAAGGCCTACAAGAACTCCATTTACAAGAAGCGCTATCAACCGAACAAGTCTAACGGGAACGCCGAGAGCTTTTGCAGTTTTCTCGTTCTCCCCAACGCTTCTAAAAACATAGCCAATCCACATTCTGAACAACATAACATACATTGCCGCTGGTACAATGATGAGAGCCAAGACCTCAACAGTAACAGTACCTGTCCTGCCAAGGCTCGGCACAACGGATCCTCCACTTACGCCTCCTATGACATCTCCGAGCCCTATTCCCAAGAACACTATTGATAGCCCGGTTACCGCCTGGTCAATCCTAAGGCCTAGTACAAAGAAGCCATAGATTAATGCAAGAGCAATGGAAGCCGATAAGCCGGCCAAGAGACCGTAGAGGGGGGAGCCCGTATGCAGAGACACTAGAGCCGTGGCGCCTGCGCTCAAGTATATCATGCCCTCGAGGCCAAGGTTGAAAAGACCCGTCCTTTCTAGGAAGACTTCGCCAAGAGCAGCCAGTGAATATACAGTAGCGTAAGGTAGTGCCTGTATAAGCAGCGACTCTATGTTTACCATACTTTACTCCCCTCCCCGCCTCAATGCAAGCGTTGTAAACGCTAACATTGATAAGACGAGTATCGCTTCAAGGGCTAGGACGAGGCTATCACTTATCCCGTAAAGCTGTAGCATCGATCTAAGCGAGTAGAGGAGGGATATGAGTAGGCTGGCTGCAAGGGCGCCTATTGGATGAAGGCCCCCCAGCCACGCTGCAAGTATACCCATGTACCCGTATCCCCAGCCCTGCAGCCCTATGCTCCTTAGTTGTCGCAGAACAACTAGAAGCATAGCTGCTCCGCCCATACCAGCTACAAAGCCTTGAATAGCTGATACGAGCAAAATAGTTGAGGAAATACTTACTCCATAGGTTTGTGCAGCACGCCTTGCATGTTTCACCGCATCAATAGCTACACCGTACTTAGTGTAGACAATGAAGAGTTCAAGCAAGACGCCAATAAACAAGACTAGGGCAACGCCAACACCGAGGCTGAGTGACTGGGCCCGTGGAAGCATGGCTGTTCTCGTATATCCACCTTGTTGCCAGGGCCCAGCAACCAGATAGTTGACAATACCTATTGCAACGTAGTTTAACATTAAGCTTGAGAGGATCTCGTTTACCCCAATAAATATTCTCAAGGCAGCAACAACGAGGCTATAAGCCATTCCCGCAAGGCCTGCAAGCATGAGTGCAAGGGATACAGCCAAAGAGGCTCCATGGCCTTCGAACACATAGTAGAGGAGCCAGAAAGCAGAAGCTGCTCCAAGAATGACTTGACCTTCGGCACCAATAGTTATGAATGCTGCACGGTAGGCAACTGCGAGCCCTATGGCGGAGGCAGCTATAGGGATAAAGTATGGAAGTGCTGCACGCCACGAACGAGTATCAGCAAATCCCTTCACAATTGCTGTAACTAGTCCCTTGGCTCCCAGCTCTGTATATGCACCTATGATACCGGCTAGACTAAGAGAAACCAGTATACCTATTACAAGTCCCACAACACCATAGATTATTTTCTTGATCTCTGTAGTTGCCATGGCTAGCTCACCGTCATGGCTTCTGCTATCTTTTTCATATCAAACGGCCTCGAGGCTTCATACACTATTCTACCACGGTTCATGACTAGTATCTTGTCAGAGATTTCAACTAGTTCGTCAAGGTCTTCCGATATTACTAGGACTCCTGCCCCTCGCGACGCTTCTCGCATTAATAATGTACGGATAGACTCAGCTGCTTCCACGTCGAGGCCGCTTGTAGGATTAGAGGCAATTATAGTGCATGGCTCCTTGTACAGCTCTCTACCAACAATATAGCGCTGCATGTTGCCGCCGCTAAGTTCATCCACCCTGGCATTAATGCCTGGTGTCTTAACTTTCATTTCTCTAATTATTTTGCTCGTTATTCGACGAGCCATCCCCCAGTCAACTACCATGTTAAACCGAAACGGAGCCTTGCTAGTAGAGTACAGGCCAAGAACCGTGTTAAATACAAGGCTTTTTCCAGGGACAACAGCCCAGCCAAGCCTCTCTTCCGGGATAATCGCTGCACCAAGCTTGCCCCTCATGAAGGGGTTCGCAGCAGAGACCTCGTGCTTGCAAAGCATTATAACTCCTTTTTCGGGACGACGCAGCCCGATCAGTGTTTCGAAAAGTTCTCGTTGCCCGTTTCCAGCGACACCTGCAATCCCGACAATTTCTCCCTCTCTTACGCTAAAGGATACGCCACGAACTGAGTACTCGCCATGAGGGCCGCGAACCCATACATCGTTTAACTCTAGCACCTTTCTACCTATGCTTCTGCCCAGTAAGTTTCTTCGCTCCTTCATGTACTCCGCGACTTTCTTAATACGCTCGCCAAACATTAGGCTAAGTATCTTAGATGTGTCTGCTTCTTCTCGCTTCAATACTCCAACAAGCTCGCCTTGTCTCATCACAGCTATCCGGTCAGCGACCTTAAGGGCTTCGTGAATTCTATGAGTTATGAAAACTACTGCACGATCTTCCTCAGCAAGCCGCCTTACAAGCTTTATGAGGTTCTCTGCCTCGATTGGAGAGAGGTGCGTGGTAGGCTCATCGAGTAAAATTACCTTAGCATTAAGAACTAGAGCTTTGATTATTTCAACCCTTTGTCTCTCGCCAAACGAGAGCGACCAGATCCTGGCCTCAGTATTTACTTGAAGACCGTAGCTAGCCTCTATTTTTTTAACCAGCTCGCGAACATTTCTCGCCCCGACTTTCATACCTGCGAGCCTTGCAATAAGCACGAGGCTTTCCACGACACTGAAGTTTTCAATAAGCATGGGGTTCTGAGGTATCAGTACAATACCTAACCTCATAGCCGCACGCGGATCGCTGAGCCGCACTTTTTGACCATTATACATTATGTCGCCGCTTGTAGGCTGCAAAAGACCGGCTATTATACTGACAAGTGTTGTCTTACCAGCACCATTCTCGCCAAGAAGGGCCAATACCTCGCCGGGGAATATGTCTAGGCTCACGTTCTTGTTAGCAACAATACCTCCCGGATACACTTTTGTTATATTGCGCACTGATAGCAGTGGTATACGCTTTTCCGACTCCACACTTTTTCCCTCAGCGGTGCCTAGACACCACCGAGACAACAATAGGTATGATGTAACCATGAGGCCTTGGACCGTAAAACATTAATTAACTTGAGCTAAGCTGATAAGTTACTGTATTGACACAATAATTGAATAGTAAAACTCCTTCTGGCTTACTACCTCCTATAGCCTATTGCTTCAAGATATTCTCTAAGCGCTTGCACGTTCCAATCCCACTTGGTTTTGCGTCTTTTATCGACGTGTATACCGAGTCGCATTGCCTCCTTAGGGGTAAGGCCTACTTCCTTTAACTCGGCTATACTGAATCCCCTGCCTTCCCTTAAGCCGGGGTCGGTACCTCCATAGCTTAATAGCCTTGGCTTTTTCACTATAGGTCTCGGCCTCTCCACGCCCATGGATGGACCCCGCTTGCTTGCTAGATAGTGGAGGTGTTTAAGCCTTCTTCTCGCCCGGCTCTATGCAAAAAGGCAGCTAGATTCCGATAGAAAACAGGAAAGCATTAATTATCTGAAAGAATGGGTGAAGCAATGTCCTCCTTAGTAACCCTTAGTATTATACTTGTGACAGTTCTTTTGACAAAGGGAATCCGGTTTATCCTCTTAACAAAGTCGTCTAAATCGTTTACATCTCTAAATCGAGCAATAACTGCTACATCATAATCTCCCGTTATGTCATATACGGCTATAACGTTTGGCTCTGTTGCTAAGACTTTCTCAGCATCTATGATCTTTTCACCTTCAACTTGGAGCAGCATTAGCGCCGATATGGTATAGCCAAGTGAATCATAGTCCGGGATTATCGTGAATTTCTTAATTATACCTGTACTAATCAGCCTCTGTAATCTAGCATGTACTGTCGAAACAGCTAAACCAAGCTCGCGCGCAATCTCCCTTATGCTGGTCCTTGAATTTCGGGCAAGTATTTTTAGAATCCTCATATCGATATCGTCTAAGTGCCTCATCCGCGCCAATTCTGGCGCCACGGAAGTCTAGTATAGGACTAGGCTATAAGATGATTCAGCCTATCGTACGAGACCATGTATCGGTCTTAACCTAGGAGCGCTGAAGGCTCCCTGAGGTAGAGGAAATAGAAATAAAAGCCTTGTGCGTGTTTGTAGAGATTTATCTGGCAGATAAAATCTCCATAGCCGGAACTCTATGAGGTGTTAAAAGAGACCTTGAGTGGGCTTCGCCGCCTTGTTCTTGACGTTCTAAAACCCTTGAAGGAGCCCTCGATAGTGGATGTCGCACTCGAACTGAGCAGGATTAAGGGGGTTGACGCTGTAAATATAACTGTGAACGAGGTTGATGTTGAGACTCTGAGCCTTACGGTAGTAATTGAGGGTGAAGATATAGATTTTGAATCTGTAAAGAGGGTTCTGGAGGAAGTAGGTGCTGCAATACATAGTATAGATCAAGTGGTCGCTGGCAAGAAAATTATTGAGGTGCCGCCGAAACCCGCAGAGTAAAACAATACGGTGAAACAAGATGAGCAGCAACAGTTACATTTCGATAGAAGACTTTGCGAAAATAGATTTACGTGTAGGCAAAGTTATTGAGGCTGAACACATACCCGGTACACGCCTCCTAAAGCTGATAGTTGACTTAGGCAGCGAGCGCAGGCAGATAATATCCGGCATAGCGGAATACTACAAGCCCGAAGACTTGATAGGTAAGAAAGTCGTGGTCGTCGCCAACCTCAAGCCAAAGAAGATTAGAGGCTACCTGAGTGAAGGCATGATACTTGCAGCTGGGTGCGAGAAAGGCCAAAGACCCGTTCTTGTAACCGTGGGCGACGAGGCCGAGCCTGGATGGAAAATATGTTAGGGAAACCCCTAATACGGTTTAGGAAAATCAACACCATTTTTGCCTCACTAAGCTCTTTAAACGATGCCGGTGTTTCCTAGTTACGTGGGCACGTGGTTTCTTTGACGAGGATATGCCTCATAGGATTTGGTAGAGTCGGCGAGATTACAGCAGAAATCTTGCGCGAGAATAGCATGGATCCAATAATCTACGACGCCTCCGGTGAAAGAGTCCGAAATGCTGAGAGGAAAGGGTTTGAAGCACATCTTATAGACATAACGGAATTTTCTGCAGCAACAAGAATTGCTGCCACTTGTGATATAGCCGCGACAGCGCTGCCTAGCAAGGTTGCCGAGAAAGCACTAACTAATCTCATAAACGCAAAGATAGGAGCCATTGTTGACGTGTCATATATTAAGGATCCGTTGGAACTCAAGAGTATCGCGATAGAGAATAAGGTAAAGGTCTTTGTCGATGCAGGACTTGCACCAGGTTTTTCAAATATACTTGCTGCCCATAGCTGTGAACAATTCGATACATGTGAATCAGTGAACATTTATGTAGGAGGCATTGAAAAGGAGAGGACGACCCCCTTTGGACTCGTAGCTTCTTGGTCAATAAGCGACCTTTTAGAAGAGTATCTTAGAAAGGCTAGGGCAAGGCTACTTGGGAAACAAGTATTCTTAGACCCGATTGAAGACGCAACAGTAGTAACCTTGCCAGGGCTGGGCGAGTTCGATGCAATGCCGACAGACGGGCTTAGGACACTTCTAGTATCGCTCGCCGATGTCGATAACATGGTTGAATATACCATAAGGTATAGGGGGCACGTTGAGCTACTCAGACTCTTACGTCGAATAGGGCTACTTGACAACAAGCCGTATGTAGCGCATGGCTGCTCCATATCACCTCGCGACTTACTGGTACGTATATTAGAGGAAAACCTTCCGCGCAAAAACGATAGAGTAATACTATATGTGCATAGTAGCGGATTCAAGTCGGACAAGTATATGACTATTGAGTACATTCTTGACGAGAATCAAGAACGTCTTAAAATTGATAGACCAGTCTTATCCTACCTAACGGGACTAGTACATGCATGGTTTATCATGCTTGCTGCGAGAGGAGCTGGGCATATAGGGCTAAACGCGCCGGAAGAATTTAGCCAAAAGCTTAATGACTTAATACACTTCCTCGAAGAACATCGCATTAGAGTAAAGAAGAGGAGCTGCATTGTAGAATAGTAGGGTTCACAATGGATTAGGGCGAAAAATACCAAGAATAACCAAAAGCTCACTTAACGATGCAGTTAATTAGGAGATTCTTGCTTCCGCTGTACCGGGCAATGAGGACTGGTATTACCATTGAGTGGTGATAGGGCCCTTCCGCTACCGAGCCCTATGCGATGAAGAAGGATTATCGGGCTGAAGTATGACGAGTGTACCCTCTGGCTGAGCAGGTGAAGTAATGGCTCACGAAATTGTCATTCTTAAGGATGTCGTAAAGATTTATGTCACAGGCAAAGTCAGAACATATGGCCTTCGAGGACTCAGCCTAAGAATCCAGGAGGGAGACTACATAGCAATAATGGGTCCCAGCGGCTCTGGGAAATCAACACTCCTCAACATTATGGGATTGCTGGATCGGCCTACGTCCGGGAAGGTCTTAATAGCGGGACGAGATGCATCTAAGCTGAGCGATCGCGAGGCGGCAAAGCTTCGTAACCAGTTTATTGGGTTCGTATTTCAACAATTCAATCTAATCAACAGGCTGACCGTCTTTGAGAACATCGAACTACCGCTTATACCTCGAGGAATACCTAGGTCAAGAAGACGCAGCCTTGTAACAAGAGCGCTTTTAGATGCAGGTGGAGAATTAAGCTGGTTACCAAAGAAGCCTCTTGAACTGAGCGGTGGACAACAACAGAGGGCAGCAATTGCAAGAGCTATAGTTGGTAGTCCAAAATTAATCTTGGCAGACGAGCCAACAGGTGCACTGGATAGAAAGAGTTCAAGGATAGTTATTGAGACATTTACGAAACTGAACAAAGAGGGCCACACAATAGTCATTGTGACC
Source organism: Pyrofollis japonicus (assembly GCF_033097485.1). Taxonomy (NCBI): domain Archaea; kingdom Thermoproteati; phylum Thermoproteota; class Thermoprotei; order Desulfurococcales; family Pyrodictiaceae; genus Pyrofollis; species Pyrofollis japonicus. The sequence goes on along the minus strand of NZ_AP028634.1, from coordinate 1,534,277 downwards.
CACGACCCAGAAGTAGCTAATTGTACAAACAAGATTTACCAGCTGCGAGACGGAACAATAGTTGGATCTGAAGAGCCCGATCGATCGAAGTGCATCTTAGAAACCATAAAGCCTTAATCAACCTCTGACGGAACATACAGTACCACCACAGAAATGCAAATCATAACATTTTAACTGGAAAGAACAGTTTTAAGAACATAGGGAATAAAGCATTGAATCGATTGCTACTTGCAGCGACCTTTGCACTGATCTTCTTCACGTACTTAGTTACAAGTTCAAGCACAGTGACAGCTTCTAAATGGTATACCGTACCCCTACCTAGTTGTAATATGACAGAAAGACCCTATGCCATGATACGGGCTTACATTTCTCCGTTCCCTTACCCAGGTGCCATTAATGATATCATGTACTTTGACATATATTCGCCAAACGTAACTGGCTCCATTACTATGAGAGTTAATATGCCTCAAGGATGGTATCCCCAGAGCTTCAACAAAACATTATTTTTAAACAGGGACGAGACCACTTTTACAATTAGAATAAATATTCCACAAAGTGCTAAGCCCGGAAAATACCTAGTTCGCATTGTTCTTGAAAAAAGATGTGACACAAAAATAATTCGCAGCAAAGGCTACGTCTGGGTGACCATTGAGCCAAAGCCTAGGCTGAGCCTTAGCGTTGAGAAAGCAGCATTCACTAGCGGCCGAGCGTATCCTGGAATAAGCAATACTGGTATCCAATTCGATATCCGGAATAACTCTACGTACAACATAGTTGCTGTTGAAATGACGGCAAAACTTCCTAGAGGAATACATGTGGCAGACACAACTTCCCCGAATTACCATGATGTTTTCACTAGGAGCATCCCCCCGGGATCTATGGTCTCAATAAAGATACCTGTTAGCATTAGCCCTTATCTGGAACCAGGCATTTACACGATGTTCCTTAACTTTAACGTGACTATAGAAAGTGAGGGTGCAAGGGTCAAAATTCCATGGGAAACACAGATTCCGCTGTCGGTGCACAATGTGCCAGTACTAAAGACAATTATATTGGGTAGGGGCCTTGTTACACCCTATGCCTACCCCGGCGAGCACTCTGCAAAACTCTTGCTCCGAATGCTCATCAACGAGGAGTTCACAATAAGAGATGTATATGCCACCATCGTCCTTCCTAGAGGCTTTACAATTAACGGATATAGTGTGTACAATGTAACCATGAGCGGCCTATCTATAACCTATGGCGGTTCACTTACTATAGAGGCTACGCTCGATGTGGATAGTAGCGTTAAGCCTGGCACATATGAGGCAAACATATCCATAACTGCTTATGGGTTTGAGAAAGATGGCTCTATAGGGTTAAGACACTTTACGACAACTATACCAATAACGGTTCTTCCAAGCGCCAGCATAGAGGTCAGAGCAGTGTCCATAGACTGGATTGACGGGGCTGCCTATCCAGGCGAGATAGGTGAGGCAATTAAGCTTGTTTTGAGAAACTATAACCCATGGCCCTTAAGGGCCGTAGCGCTTAAGGTCGATAGCGATCAGCTTAACATAAGCAATACTATCTTGCTCAGCAATAACTTCATAAACTATGGAGACGTGCTTGAAGTAAGAATACCCATAAACATACCTAAGAACATTAAACCGGGAAACTACACCTTACGATTCGAAATACAAGCACTAATAGATGAGGAAGGACAAAAAACTATAGGAATATCAAGGTTTAACGCAACACTTCCGATTAAAGACGCGCCCAGTCATGTGCTAAAAATCCTGGATAAACGTTGGTCAAATATAGTCATAGCAAATAATACTTATAGCGCATCTCCTCGACTTCTCCTCGAATATTGGGGAAAGGATAGAATTCATTCAATACTAGTCGAAATAACTAATTTGTCTAATGCACTCATCAGAGGTAACTCAGAGAACCTAACAATAGTTTTTGACGAGCCAATAGAAGCGGGAAGACCGGTTTGGATAACCTTACCCTCTATACGCGTGATTAACTCCTCGGAGCCAGTTGCACTAGGCGTTGAGATAATTACGACCCTTATAACTCCTAGTGGTGCGCTATATAAGACGCGAACGAGCGAATTAATTGTAATACCCCCCGTACTAGAAAGGGATATTTTCAAAGTGACAAATACTGTGTATTTGACCAAATACATTCTGCCAGGTGCAAGAGATGCTAGGGTATCCATTACACTTCTTAACACCGTCCCGGAAACTGTCCATATAGTAGGAGTACGTACATGGAGCAAGAGTAATTACATTAATGTAAGTATTGCGAATTCTTGCCTAGATACGCCAATACCTCCATCACATACATGCAATATTGTACTATCACTATATATAGATAAGAACATTGTACCCGGTACATATAGCGTAGGCGCCGAGGTATGGTACGGCTACGAGAATGATATAAGAATATCAGTTCAAAATATAAGTATCAAAGTGCGCATTGATGATATAAATAATCATCTTCCCAACCTAAAGATATCTGCATACTGGTCGCTAGCGCCAGGTTCGCCGCCTGTAAAAGTTGTTCCAGGAGACATTGCGCCCCTGCGCATAATCATCTTCAATGCCGGCCCAAGTACCGCGAGAGGAGTCAGAATAGACGTTGACTCAACAAGTATTGGAAAGATTGTTTCACAGCCCTCCTCATGCAACGCAATACCTCCTGGCTCACAATGCGTATTGACAACCTATATCGAGATATATGGGGACCTCAGGCCCGGGACATACATAGTGCCGATAAGGATAGAATACGTCTATACAGATTACACTGTATACGATGTTATCAAGAAGGAGGTCAAAGTAGAAATCCCGATCTATGACCCTAATGCAGCCATTATAACTGTTGATCCATACTGGCTATCGCCTCCGACTCCAGGGAGCAGAGGCACGTTGCTCGCAATACGTATAATCTATGACCCATCCATTGTCTCAAGTATACAGCATCTAGAACTGGTTATGCCTTCTGGGATATTTGATCCAGATACCGGAGAACAATTGGTACCGGCAAAGCCATATAACGAGTACATTGCCATACTTAGTCGTGGTCAATTAGCTGATGTACTCGAAAAAATAGCATTAACGCAGGGAGGGCTCGGCTCAAGCGTCTTTATCGCGAAGCTTGGCATAAGTAGGGATCTCAAGCCAGGCCTTTATAACGCAACACTACGGTTATACTTTGTAGACAAGGCTGGGTACATACATGTTGCCAAGGCGTTGGTGAAGTTGCCTCTTATCGGCGGCACACCCTATGTAGCAGTAAGTGTCCCGAAGAGCACTGTACTTCGCGGTGGATTAGCCAACCTATCTATCAGGATAACGAATGAGGGTGATCTTCCAATATACAATGTATATGCCTCTCTAATACCTTCAACATATACGGCTTTTCCGCGTAGTGCAACCAAGTATATCCCTATGATAGCACCGGGAGAAACCGTGACACTAAACTATGTACTAAACTATAATCCTGCATCATTTAGCTCAGCATCGTCTTATACATTTAACGGGATACTGGCGATTATTTATGAGACCGCAACGGGGCTTAAGGAGATCTTTAACACAACAGTCTCCACTATATTACGCACGCCGATAGTACTAGCTATTAAGGAATTAGAGGCTAAATGGGTGAACAACACGCTAATTATTGAGGGCGTTATTGCAAACATTGGCACAGAGAGTGCCAAAACCGTTTCCGTACTGGTAAGCACCCAAAATAAGAAGACTGTGTCTATAATTGGCGATATAGATTCTGGAAGCGAGGCGCCTTTCAGAATAGAGGTTCATACTCCATATACAAAGTATTGCAACTTGACAATAAAGTATCATGACAGTTATGGCGCAGAATACTCGATTACAAAAACTATCCAAATAAGTAAAACCATTATGCCGAAAAACGTGAAAACAGAGAAGGGAAAAAAGAGCAATAACCAGTTTTACAGAAATGCCTGCATTACTGTGCTAGTTTTCGCCGGGCTTGCTGTGCTAGCCTTGAAACTGCTAAGAAAAGAGCGGGTGCAAATCAGTGATGAATCTGCTAGAAGTAGTTGATTTACTCAGACTAGCTGTGCGAGTGCTTGGGGAGAAGAAGGTCCGCAGCATATTGACAATAATAGGGATAGCTATTGGACCAACCGCACTAGTAGCGATACTAGGCGTTGTAGAGGGATATTCTAATTATGTTATTAGCCAAGTGCAAGGGCTTGGACAAGACTTCATAATTATAATGCCTGGCTCAAGTTATGCACTTACATCCGATGACTTGAAATTCCTCAAAAAGCTCCCTGAAGTAAAATACGTTACACCGTTCTATAGTACGCGAGTGAAGGTGAAACAGGGAGGAAGATATATTGATGCATCACTTTATGCGGTCGACCTTGAAGTATTCTTTAAAGCACTAAAGAAGCTCCGAATAGAAGAAGGCAATATACCTCCTCCAAGTGACGTAGTTGGGGCAGTTATAGGCAAGTTCATAGCATTTGATGATAAAGGCAATAGGTACTACCATGTCGGCGATATAGTTACACTGAAATATTACAGTATAAAGGAGGGAAGAATGAAGACTAAGAACGTAAACGTTGTGGTGCGTGGTATCCTAGGTGAGTTCGGTAATGCATTCTTTGTTAATCCCGACACAACAGTATTTGTGCCATTCGAAGCGGGTAGACGGCTTTTCGGCTTTAGTAAGTGGACCGGAGTGATTGTAATAGTTCGCGATCCTGCTTACGTTGAGCCGCTTACGAGGAAGCTTAGAGAGATATATGGTGAAAGAGCTGCAATAATCTCCTTAATAGAGATATCAAGGGTTATTTCCTCAATAACGAGTGCTATGAGACTCGTAACTGTGGCAGCTGGCAGCGCTGCCTTTATAGTCGCTATTACGGGTATAGCGGCGTCAATGATCACATCCGTGATGGAACGTACAAGGGAGATTGGCGTGCTTAAGGCGATAGGTTTTACAAATATCGAGATTATAACTTCTATACTGTTTGAGTCACTTGTCATGAGCGCCCTTGGAGGGCTAATAGGTATAGGGCTCGGCTCGGTAGGAGCTTATGTACTTTCTCAGCGGGGGTTTGTTATACAAGGAGCTGAGACTGTTGTCATAAAAGCACCACCGGCAATAAGTATCTCGCTTATAGCGGAAGCGTTAGCTGTAACAATAGCCGTTGGCGTGCTTGGGGGATTGTTGCCAGCGTATCAAGCTTCACGTATCCCTCCAGCTGTAGCACTCAGATATGAATAAGTAGGTACAGGAGGAAAGTACACCGTAACGATTAATGAGAATAGATAATAGCTCTGTACTCGTTGTGTTGGTTCCAGGGTTTAGGAAGTGAGCAAAGAGTACCGCGGCAAAAGAGTTGTGTTATGGCCTGTTAACATAGATTCTTCGGCCTCTCGCGGAGAAGGCCGTAAAATACCTCTGCGTGATGCAGTTAGGAAGCCGCGCGTCGAGGAAATCGTTGAAGCAGCGAGAAGATTAGGCCTAAATCCTGTTGTGGAAGAGGCACGTTATCCAAGGAAATGGTGGGAGCAAACAAAGAGGATTATTGTTGACAAGGCTGGCTCAAAGCTTGAGACTCTTAGGAGGATAGCAGCTGAGGTAAAGCGCTTAAGAGAAGAAAAGAAGCTCCGCCATAGCGACTAGCTATTTCTTTCCACGCGTGAAAAGGACTATTAGCGCCAGTATTCATACCTAGTACCAATCGGCGCGTACGGGCTCCTGGAAACCAGGAGGTGGTTCTCATTTCGTCTCTTATTCTTAACAAGCCCAGTACTAGAGCCGAATTGCTTGAAAAAATAGGTAAGTTACTATACGTAATTGGTCAGACACCTATAAAGTGCTTTAATATTGGTTCATACAAGCTCTGCATGAAGCTAGAATACATTAATCCAACTGGGAGTCATAAAGACCGTATAGCCCTCTACATGGTTAAGAGGGCCGCAGAGGAGGGGATAGTAAAGCCAGGGGACTGTATAGCTGAGATTAGTAGTGGGAATACTGCTACTTCTGTTGCATGGGTTGCTTCAAGGCTTGGCTTGAAGGCACTACTATTTGTAGAGAAGCACGCCTCGGAAACAAAGAAGAATCTAATTAGGAGCCTTGGCGGACAACTCGTGGAAATAGGCGATGAGGGGAAGGACCGCGGTTGGGCTATGGAAGAAGCGGAGAGGAGAGGATGTTATTTACTAGACCAGATGTCTAATGATGCAAATCATTTTGCACACTACGAGACAACCGCGATGGAGATCCTGGTTCAAGTCGGTGAGTGGATTGATGCCTTTGTTATGGGTGTTGGAACAGCAGGCACAGTAACGGGTGTCGGAAGACGCCTTAAGGAGACCATAGGTTCAACGCTCGTTGTCTCGGTTTCGCCTAAAGACTCTCCAATAGTTGGAGGCAAAGGAGAAGGTGAGACTATCGAGGGACTGACTGTAAGCATTGTGCCAGAACTCTATAAGAAGTATGGCAAGTATGTTGATAAAGCAATTGGTGTTGACCCTGGTGATGCAATTATCGGCGTAAGTGTGTTAGCGTCGGTTACTGGAATACTACCCGGACCATCGACGGGTGCCGCCTTTGTAGCTGCAACGAGGCTTATAGAGCAAGGGCTCCTAGACAGGGGCTCAACTATATTAATCATTGCAGCAGATAGAATCTTAAGATATCCTTCAATTCTCAGAAAGCTGAGAGTAGGAGCTAATGGAACCGAGCTACTAAAAATCTGGCAACAATAACCGTTTCCTACCGGGCCGGATATGACCAAGTACATTTTTGTCACTGGTGGCGTCCTTAGCAGTGTCGGAAAGGGAATAACAACTGCCTCAATAGGGCTGCTACTTAAGTCCAGAGGCTACTCCGTAACAGCCATAAAGATAGACCCTTATCTCAACGTTGATGCAGGTACTATGAACCCATATATGCACGGAGAAGTTTTCGTCACGGAGGATGGTGGAGAGACAGACCTTGACCTAGGCCACTACGAGCGTTTTCTTGACATCAACCTCTCGAAGCGCAACAACATAACAGCAGGCCAAGTATACCTTGAAGTAATTCAACGTGAGCGACGGGGAGACTATCTGGGCCAAACAGTGCAAGTAATACCACATATAACTGATGAAATAAAGTCCCGTATACGAGAAGTAGCAAAGGGTTCGGGCACGGATATAGTCCTCGTTGAAATAGGTGGAACTGTAGGCGACATAGAGGGATTACCCTTCCTTGAAGCAATAAGGCAGATGCGGCTCGAAGAAGGCTACGAAAACACAATGTTCATCCACGTAGCACTTGCACCGGTGCTAAGCACTACAGGCGAGCAAAAAACGAAGCCTGTTCAACACAGTGTACAAGAGCTAAGGCGTATAGGTATACAGCCAGACGCTATTATAGCACGCAGCCCTCGTCCACTCGAGGACGAGCCTCGACGAAAAATAGCGCTCTATGCTAATCTTCCGCCGGAGGCCGTGTTTAGCAACCCCGATGTTGAGGTAATTTATGAGGTCCCTCTCGTACTTGAAAAACAAGGACTCGGGTCATATATTGCTAAGCGGCTCCGCCTTGAAGATAAAGAGCCCGACCTCTCCGCCTGGATCGATTTTATTGAGCGCGTCAAGAGAGCCGACAAGAAAGTCCGTATAGGCATGGTCGGCAAGTACACGAAGCTAAAAGATAGCTACATAAGCATTATAGAGGCCGTACGCCATGCCGCTGCAGCTTTACGTGTAAAACCCATACTTAACTGGTATGAAGCAACACAAATCGAGCAAGGTAAACTAAACCCAATAAAACCTGTAGAGGAGAACGATGCCGTAATAGTTCTCCCTGGCTTCGGTAGACGAGGAGCCGAAGGCAAAATAGAGGTAATTAAGAATGTAATAGAATACAAGAAACCATTCCTCGGGATATGCTTCGGGATGCAACTCGCTGTAGTCACTATCGCCCGGCACCTAGCAGGAATGGAAAGTGCAAACAGCACCGAAATAGATCCCAACACACCATACCCCGTGATCGACCTACTAGAGGACCAACGATTTGTTGACAGACTGGGTGGAACAATGAGGCTTGGAGCAGCACCGATCATGCTAATATCAAACACGCTAGTACATAAAGTATACAACGGCGCTGAAATAATCTATGAAAGACACAGACACAGATACGAGGTCAACCCAAAATATCTTGATAAACTAGTTGCATCCGGCATGGTAGTTTCAGGCTATAGCCTCGACAGAGGGCTTGTAGAGTTCATCGAGCTAAGAGATCATCCATTCTTCGTGGGAAGCCAGCCGCACCCAGAGTTCCATAGCCGACCCATGAAGCCAGCACCACTCTTCAAAGCCTTATTAAGAGCCGCCCAGGGAATTCCGCCAGCAGAGTAGAGCCCGAGGAGGCCACATACCTTTTATCCGAAGATACTGGCTACGGAACAACCCGGGTGTAGGCTCAGCTGAGCCTTGAAGCCTTCTATTCACGGGTGTTGCAAGTTGCAAGGAAACGCTAGTAGACGGTACTGGCTACTTGCGCGGCCCGGCATACTGAGAATACTGGCAATACTATATGAGTACGGCGCTATGCCATTACACCACATACCCAAGTATGGCATGGGGGTTGGGACAACATATAGGAGCGCACGTGAAGCCGCAATGCTTGGGCTCATTAATCTCTATCATTGCGGTAATAGTAAGTGTGCCAAACTAACTGAGGACGGGGAAAAAGTTGCAAGAAAAATAAAGGAGCTTCTTGATGTTCTTGAGGATCTAAAGCTTATTGAACCCAAGCCCTAACAATAAGTAACCACATTAACGTACAGAAGAACTGTGTAAGGACACTTATCAAGCTTATCCTCTTATCATTAATCTTTTCTAGGTATTTACTTGGATAAAGCAGAAAGTACGTTTAACCTATAACTAGGCTTCACGTACGAACATATGTAGCTAGGGCCGCTGAGGATCTGTCGCCCACGCTGACCGGTGAAGATGTCAGCCTGGCTCTGAGGCCCCGTTACTACCACATTCTGCGTAAATTATCGTATTGTAAACTTTCACACCTTTAGTTTTCTTCTCAATCTGTTCCTTGATAATCTTCACGATTTCAGGATTATCTACGTCAAATATTTTCCCGCTATCAATACAGACTATGTTAATATGATCATGCACATCATCGTAGCGCGTTTCACCTGCAACATCGAAGCTCCGTATAAGGCCTAGCTGTTCAAGCAACTGAAGGTTGTTATATATCGTGCTAGGACTTATTCCTGGCATCGTTGACCTAATTTTCTCGAGAATCTGCATAAAGCTTGGGTGTTCTTTAATATTCTCAAGTACTATCTTGGCTATTGCAAGTCTCTGAGCAGTTATTCGTAAACCTCTTCTCCTGAGCTCTGTCACAAGCTTCGTCAATTTCTCGTCAACACTTAAATCAGTATGAGCTGGCATTACAATCACCGATACTGCTTTCTACCAAGTAATTGTTGCTGTTTTTGCTAGGTATAAATCTTTCGTATCCAGGAATGAGTTGCGTCGGCTAAAGGAATTATCCTCATAGCCCTAGTCGGGGCTCTGGCTGGGGAGTACTCCTCACCCACCTTTATCGCCGCTAGCTTTCCTAACTATAAGGATACTGCCCTCTTTATCTATAACGATTATGGGGTCATCCCTATGTATATCTTCTTCTCCCTTATTTATCGCTTGCCAATACTCGCCCTCAACAATGACGAATCCCTTTCCACCAACCGGTATGTCGTCTATAGCTCTTCCTTTCTTTCCAACAACACTTGGCGTGTATACTGGTTGTAGCCGCCAAGCTCTCAACGCCTTGTACACAATTATGCCTAATAATCCTGCTAAGGGAATCACAACAGCCATCAAGGTATAGAAAGCTGCCTTCATAACATCTCCTGCTATATATACCGGCTTACTTGTAAACATCATTATAGCACCCAGAAGTAGTAGCGCAATACCGGTAAACCCTACTACCCCGAAGCCTGGTATCGCAAATAACTCGATGAACAACATTATAATTCCTGTAAAGAGTAGTGCGACAGCTAATATGCTTGTGCTAAACCCGTAGCTGAATAGCCCGAGAATTATCAATGCTATTGCTACGCTCGCAAACGCTAAATGCTGTGTCGCAAACGACAAGATTAGCAAAAGGAACCCTATGCTCGTAAGCAAAGATCCTATAAAGGGATCGGAAAGCCAATGAGCAACTTGGAGACCCATGGGCATATCAAACTCAACGATTTTGACGCGCATCGGATCTACATATATTGTAGTATTAACACCGTTTACGAAAAGCGTTGAACCATTAATTTTTCCAAGAAGATCAAAGATGTCTGAAGCCACGGCCTCAACCACGTGCAGTTTTCTAGCCTCTTCAGCATCAAGTACGAGGTTGTTGTACACGAATTCCCTGGCGACACTTGCATTCCTTCCATGCATCTTCATACATACCTCAATTTCCTTGTAGACCGGGTTTAGTATCTTGCTTTCATTAATCGGCGTATATGAGCCAGATGGACTTAGAGCAACTGGCTGAACAGCACCTATAACTGTGCCTGGCTCCATTGCAGCATAATGCGTACACATGAGAATAATAGTGCCAGCGCTCATAGCCCATCTCTCAACAACGAAGCCTGCTACTGGTACAGAGCTTTTGCGCAACAATGAAGTAATGCGTAAGGTAGCATCAAGGCTTCCCCCCGGCGTGTTAAGCTCAAGGATAACCAATTTAGCTCCTAGACTATTCGAGTAATCTAGGAGCTGTTCAACATAATCTGCAACCGCTCCATCTATAACCCCATTAACTTTACCTACTACTATATAGTCAACATTTCCTCCACCCTTTGCTGAAGCCGTATAAGCCGCAAACCCACTTATTATTAACATTAGAGAGAAAAATATTGTCAAGTATCGTACAAGACTCTGTTGCATCCACATACGCCTCGTTAGGAAGAAACAAGTGTTTAGACTATTATAGGTTAATTAGCCTATTAGAAATAGCCCCATGCTACCAATACCTCCTTCTACGATGCCTTCCATAACCATGTTTTAGCGAATTATAAATCAAGTAAAGAATTACTAGTACAACAACTATTGCAGCAATCACTAGGAGGATCTTCACGAGGATGATGACTAACATGTAGATTATTGGAAGCAATATTCCAAAAAGAAGACCATATAATACTATGTGGAAAAGGTCATCACCTTTATACAGTCCATAAAGAACGCCTATCACTACCCCGACAGCTGCAAGGAGTTCTGTACCAGTCAACAACGACACCATTAAGGCCCACTTAGTTCTGGCCACAAAACGACAATACTAAGCTAAACTAATAGTATCTTCCAGTATAGCTCTTATCTGAGTAACGTGTTTCTAGGCAATAGTATTAACCATTAGAGAATAGTGATGATACGGCATAGAACCTAGATAAATAAACGATTAACTTAGTTCATTACGGCAGTCTTTCTTGTGCTTATAGCGAAGTCTTTAGGCTTAGACCATTATTCTTCTTGGCTCCCTGCGGGGGGTTAGCTCGAATCCCGTCGGATGCTCAGGTACGCCCCATAGCTCTCGCTTGAGGAGTTCCCGCACAGCTATTCGTATTGCCTCGCTTCGGCTGCTGTATCTGCCCATTTTTACTAGCTCATCAAGCCCTTCAAGATATGTTTCCGGCATTTTGACTGTTACAAGTCTCATATCCGCGCCCACCGTTATTGTTACTTCATGATAAGAAGGGGGTTTAAGCCCGAGGATACTGTGTTACTTCTTCTACTGCATCCTTTGCTTCCACTGCAACACTGGAATAAAGCTGTACAACGCTGTGCGTCGCCGCGCATAATTTATCTTTTGTAAAAACATGCTAGCCCAGTTCGGGGAAGAAGCTAGGCTTTTCGGCAAGGTCTATAATGGGCACTGCAATCCAGCCTGGTTTTGTCCCCTTTGATACCTCTACGTGTTCACCTTGATCGTCTACCTTGACGAGTAGGTAGTTTCCATCACCTAGTTTATCCGTGTCAACATAGTAATAGAGCATTGGTAGGCCATAGAGCTTGTAATAGTCTCTTAGCACCGCTATAATGCCATATATTTTCTTTTCATTGTTGTTAAAGCGTATTATGTAGGCTGGCTGCCCAAGGCTTATTATGGTTGCAGCTATTCTTGCTAAGTCATGTATACTCGAGACCTTGACGGGTACGAGTTTCTCGCTTGTACTTGGCTCAGACAAGCCCAGGCCCCGCGTATAGCGGTAAGGGTGCGGCGATAATTAAGTGCTAGACTTCATTAATCCTTAAGAAGAGGGAATACGTTTTGCTTCATTGGTGCTGAATGTGTATTACGTAATTATTGTAGGGCCCGCTGGTAGCGGGAAATCACATCTCGTTGATGCACTGGGAGACTGGATGGAGTTTAACCAGTTAGATGCTGCACGTGTTAATTTAGATCCTGCTGCTGAGTGGCTACCCTATGAGCCCGAGGTAGATGTAAGAGACTATATTGACACTAAGACGGTGATGGAGAAGTATAAGCTAGGTCCCAATGGCGCATTGGTTGCATCAATAGATATGCTTACGCAGTACGTTGACAAGGTTAGAGACGAGATAGAAGCCACTAAGGCTAACTATGTTTTAATAGACACACCTGGACAAATGGAGCTCTTTGCATTTCGAGACACCGGGCCATATGTATTGAAAGAAATTGTTGCCGATCATAGAGCCGTTACGGTATTCATATTTGATGCCGTCTTCGCGTCTAATCCTAGAAGCCTCGCCTCAAGCATATTCCTAGCGATGTCGACTCGTCTACGCATAGGCCTTCCACAAATAAACGCTGTGAGTAAAGCCGATCTATTACAGCCGGACCGCATGGAAGAAATCAACGAGATACTGAACAGCCCTGACTCGTTATACTCAACCCTTGTAGCTGAAGGAATTGACCCATTGCTTGCAGAGGCTTCAGCAAAAGCACTTGAAGCAATAATGCCAAGCGACGTAGCTGCTCCTGCCGCGATTAGATTTGTATCTGCTGTGTCGGGCTATGGGCTTGACGACCTCTATGCAGCCATACAACAAGTCCTCGCAGGAGGCGAGGACTTCTATACCGAGGAGCCAAGCCCCAGGCTCTAGCTCATCAGCCTTTCACGCCTGCTTCAAAGTCCCCAGTCTCCTTGAGCAAGTCTAAGCACTCAAGAACTTTCTTAACTACATCTCTTACAGAGGAACCAAAGACATAGATAACTGGTTCAAGTCCGTAACCGCCATGGTCAGCTATCACATCAACTGGTCTCACCGATTTCATGACAGCGTCCTTAATGTCATTTAGTAATTTATTGGGATCACTGTGCGGCCCAACCTCGAGTACAAACATATCATTGGTTTTGAAATAGTTTATGCACTTATCGCTAAATGCAATAACGATTGCTGCACGTATGAAGCGCCACTTCTCCCTTACGGCTAACAATATTAGCGCTGTATGCTTGCTCCCGCCATAGGTAGGCTCGCCTATTGGAACGACCTTTCTATTAACACGCACTATACCGCCACTTAGACCGACCACATCATATATAGTTCTTGCATCATCTCTTGCAAGAACTATGTTTGTCCCGACGTTTGGAACGAGGAGGAAAAATAACGGATGTCTTACTAGTTCATTAACAGCCTCCTCAACTTCAGCTATGTTTGTATCCTTCAAAGCCCGAAACGCATTACGACAAAGTTCACAGTTCTGTGGAAGCCTTTTTTCAAGTCTTTTATGTAGCTCGCAGAGATCACCCCTAGAAAGGAGCAGATTAACATAGCTCGTAAACGCTTGATAGTATTCGATCACCGAGCCTTTTAACAAGAGGGATACCAAAAGCTCAACAACAGAATTGAGCTCCTCAATGTTAAGACCTATTTTTTCGAATTCTTTTACTATTTCCTCCCGCTTTCTCCTCAAATACTTACTGACCATTGGCTGTGAAATGCCAAGCAACCGTGCAACACGTTCCTGGCTTAGACCGTTTTCAACGAGCCTATGCGCTATGAGCGCCCTTATATTTGGTATTATATACTTTGAGACAAGTTCGTGTGGAAGCAATGCAGCCTAGGGCCTCGCACATTTTGAGTTACCAAAGGTGTCAAGACGCTGTGCGAATGGGGTGCCGCCGTACTCAGTGTTAAGTTGTATGCCTGAGCACCGTAATTAGCTATATTCTTAATCATTGGTAGACGTTTCTGGCTTCCTATGTCAATCGGGCTCCGAGCTATTTTCTGAGAAGTTTTTAGTCTTTTATAGAGCGCGTTGAAGACATGGGTGTACAGTTCTTGACGCGCATAATAAATAGTAACGATATTCAATATATGAAGAATTATATTATATCGTTATATAAGAAGTTTATACCAATAAAGGCTATATCTCCCGATCTTGGTGGAGACGGGGAAGCTGAAAGGGCAGACATACTTGAGAAGGAGCTTCGCAGTCTAGGACTAGTTGCTCGCCGCGTTGATGCCCCCGACAAGAGGGCTAAAAAAGGCATAAGGCCAAACATATTAGCCATGGTAAATGGCGAACGAAAGGACAAAACCTTGTGGATAGTAGCACATATTGACACGGTTCCCGAAGGGGATCCTGCACTCTGGAAGTATCCCCCTTACAGCGTTACAGTTATAGATGACTACGTTTATGGAAGGGGGGTTGAGGATGACGGTCAGGCCGTCGTTACAGCATTCGCCGTTGCAAAGTATCTTGTTGAGAAAGGTATTCGGCCTCGTATAAACCTCGGGATAGCTCTCGTCAGTGACGAAGAAACAGGGAGCCGATACGGTCTAAGATACCTTGTTGACAAAGGCGTCTTCAACGACTACGGCGGATCACATTATTTCCTTGTCCCCGACGCTGGTAGCCCCGATGGCTCAAAAGTAATAGTTGCAGAGAAGCATATACTACATATGAGGGTCGTCACTAAGGGCAAGCAGACTCATGCAAGTATGCCACATACTGGGCTTAACGCGCACCGCCTAGGAATGATGTTTAACCTTGAGCTTGATAAAGCCTTTCGAGAAAAATTCACGGAGTATGACGAGGTATATGAGCCACCAGTTTCAACGTGTGAACCAACACGCAAAGAGGAAAATATAGGAAACATAAACACGATACCAGGAACTGATGTAGTATATTGGGATTGTCGAATCCTTCCAAAGCGTGAGATAAGAGACGTAATCGAACTTGCCAAGTCACTTGCTTTTAAATTCTCGTCGGCAACAGGAGCACATGTTGATATCGATGTTTTAGGCTACGACGATGCAGGTGAGCCCACGAGGCTAGATAGCCCATTCGTAGCAGGCTTTCTAGATGCAATTAGGGAGACAAGGGGGGTTGAGCCTCGCCCAATAGGTATAGGCGGAGGTACAGTGGCGCGCTATTTGCGCAAGCACGGCTACCCAGCAATCGTGTGGATGACCTGCGATGAGACAGCGCATCAACCAAACGAGTATACTAGGCTAAGCTACATAATCTCTGACATCGATACTATTCTATACTATTTGTTAAAGAAAGCTACATAGATGATTGCATGTGGTGGAAAGGGGCGCGTACAGTAGGTGACGGAGATAATGAAGAAGCCTAGACTTTCTTTAACCAAGTACTTCACAATACCCTATACTGTTTTTGAGGCACTAATGCAGATGAGAGGTGCCATTGACCCGGATAGTGGCCAAATAGTATGCCATTTTCTCGACCTAGGTGTAACGGCACTAGACCTAGACGGTTCTTCAATACCATTAATAGTTATTGACGGGTGCCTATTCGCCACGTTCGGAAGAGAGAATGTTGAAACCATAGTTGAGCGTGGCGGAGCAGTAGAAATAAGCTCGCTCAATGTAAATAAGGGGAGAATCTTATTCGGCGACGTAGAGATAGATAATTATTGGGGCCCTATAGCACTGGCCTTTGCAGCCGAAACAGCCTCTCCAGTTAAAATGTTTAAGATATACCTGGATGTTGATGGCAAGGAGGCGCCAATCGCTGCTATTCTCGTAGAGAACACCGAGGCAGGTCCAATGCTGATGCTGATACCGAGAAGCTGTGAATATGTTGAAGAAAGTGAACAAAGGGGCTTGACACACATGTAGACGAGCACATCAAACAATTCCACTATATGCATTCTTTACAATCACAGAGCACGCCTAACGCATTAGATTCCATTGGATGAAGCCTCGGCGCAGGAACTATTAGAGTGTGTGGGGGTGGGGGGAACTCTTCCTCCAAGAGCCTAGCAGGTTTTCCTGCAATACACTTAGAGTCGCTGAGACCTGCTCTAGCTACACCAACCATCAATGCATCGCTTAGCCTCGTTTGCTTCCTCTCCATGCTTGCAAATTCTTCTTCTAGGCGAAGAAGAATGTTGACAGCTTCAGGTATCGTCATTGCTTTACCCTCATCGAGCCTAAGATCTAAAAGGATTAGGCTGTGAAGATTTCTCTCCATGTTCTGCCATATGGTCTCGACGACGCTAAACGGCTTGTAGCCTTGCTCTGGATAAACTAGGGTAATAGGTCTGCAGAATTTGTAAAACTGTAGCCCGGTTGCATCAATCACAGCTTGTATGCCCGAGACCCCGGGTATAGCCTCTGCATGTATTCCTCGTCGCAGCGCTTCCACGAGCAGCGATACATGGGTTGTTGCAAAGAGAGGGTCACCTGGCACAATCACTACTATATTCTTGTTTTTTGCCTCCTCAATAATCTTATGCGCTTCATCCTCGAGCAACCGTCTCGGAGCCTCAACTACTTCCGCCCTCGAGGATAGCTCGCTTACCGTCTGCCTCGAGAGACCTGGAGCGATACTTGTGTATGTATCGATGTAAATCTTGTCAGCTGCTTTGATTAGTTCTAGAGCCTTGAGAGTAAGGTATTGCCTTGATGGTCCTGCCCCAACGAGATATAGAGGCATCGAGACCGCCATTAAGATGGTATTGAGCAGCTTCTTTAAAAACTCCGACATGAATGCCTACTCTTCAGGGCTAGCCCGTGAAGCCACGCCTTCTAGACATTCTTGAAAAGGATGCACCAGTGCTCCAAGTAGCACTGGATTATACGCGCTTAGAAGATGCACTATACCTGGCCTCATTGCTCCGCAGAGAAATAGGCGATAAATATTGGATTGCAGAGGCCGGAACACCCTTAATAAAAGCAGCCGGGATCTCTTCAGTCAGGTACCTTAGTGAAGTAGTAAAGCCAGTACCGGTGGTTGCAGACACGAAGACAGCCGATACAGGAGACTTAGAAACAATGATAGCCAGCGATGCTGGTGCAACGGCATTGACCGTGCTAGGATGCACGCTTGACGAGACCATAGAAGCTGCCGCTAAGGAGGCACATCGAAAAGGACTTGCACTTATAGTTGATATGGTTGCAGTAAGGGATATTGAGAAACGAGCAGAAGAAGTAGAAGCCCTCGGAGCAGATATAGTAGAGCTCCACATAGGTATTGATGCGCAGAGAGCACTCGGGATGACCGCTGCTGATTTGTATGGAATCGTGAAAAGAGTCTCGGATAGGCTCAGTGTTTATGTATCCGTAGCGGGAGGCATTGACCAGAAATCCGCCCCGCTTCTCGCCGAGGCTGGCGCATCAATTATAGTTGTTGGAGGGGCCATAAGGAAGAGCAGGGACCCAGCAGCAACGGCCAAGACAATAATAGAGTCGATACGAAAGACTAGGAATCAACAATAAAGACTTAACCCCGTCTCCCGAGAGGAAAGTATTTACTACACGGGTATAACTGGGCCCGTCGTCTAGCCTGGTTAGGACGCCGCCCTGACACGGCGGAGGTCCGGGGTTCAAATCCCCGCGGGCCCACCAATCTTCTCAATACACACAAAATCAGCCTTCCAGCGTATTGCAGACGTTCTTAAAAAGGTAATTTTAGTATTGATAATGCTTATAAAATGTTCCGCCTTTGTAGCTAGTTGGGTAAGTACCTAGCCCTGCAAGGTGCTTAAGTATTGAATCGATTTATGCTACTTGAAAAAGACTATGACTATCTTTCTGTCCTGAAAAAAGCCTTAACAGATGATATGCTGGACAAGCTTCTCCGAATAAATGATCCGAGCCTTCATAGGTGGATAGCTGACATAATTACCGTTGCGCAACCGGCTTCAGTATACCTTATCACGAGTAAAGAAGACTTTGAATACGTGCGTAGAAAAGCAATACAAAATAAGGAAGAGATACCGAGCAAGCACCCTAACCATACTGTCCACTTCGATGGGCCTCACGATATTGCGAGAGACCGTAAGAACACTAGGATACTATACCCGGGCGGCAAGGAGATACCATTCATTAACACACTTGACAGAGAGAAGGGCTTAGCGGAGATTAAGGAAATAGTACCAGGCATGATGAAAGGCAGAGAAATGTTTGTCGGCTTCTACTGTTTCGGGCCAAAACGATCACCCTTCACAATGCACGCTGTCCAAGTCACCGACTCCGCCTATGTTGCACACAACGAGAATCTACTATACAGGCTCTGCTACGACGAATTCGTTGAAAAGGCTCCCAACCTGCACTATGCAAGGTTTCTCCACGCGACCGGCGAGAAGGACGAACACGGATGGGTCAAGAACATCGATAAGAGACGCATATATATCGACTTAGTGGATTACACGGTCTATAGCCTTAACACACAGTACGGCGGAAACACTATAGGGCTAAAGAAACCCATGTTTAGGCTCTGCATATACAAGGGCAGCCTTGAGGGATGGCTCTGTGAACACATGTTCATCGCGGGTGTCCGCGGCCCCGGAGATAGAATAACCTATTTCACAGGTGCCTTCCCCGCAGGCTGCGGAAAGACCTCCACAACCTTCACAGCTGACACGATTGTGGGAGACGACCTCGCAATAATAAGGCCCTTTGAGGGAGAACCACGCGCGGTTAACCCTGAAAAAGGCATGTTCGGAATAATAGATGGTGTCAACCCTAAGGATGATCCTGAACTCTACAGCGTGCTAACGAACCCCAACTACGAGATAATATTCTCGAACGTACTCCTAACAAGGGACGGTGAAGTATGGTGGAACGGTAAAGAAGGAGAGCCTCGCCCCGGCATAAACTATGCAGGTGAATGGCGGCCTGGAAAGAAGGACGAGAATGGGAACGAGATACCTCCTTCCCATCCTAACGCGAGATTCACTATACAGCTCGAGTATCTTAAGCGCCTAGATCCTCGATACAACGACCCCTACGGTGTCCCTGTAAGCGCCATGATATTTGGAGGACGAGACCCCGACACATGGGTGCCAGTAGAAGAAGCATACGACTGGGTCCACGGCATAGTGACAAAGGCAGCAGCACTTGAGTCGCAGAAAACAGCAGCAGTACTTGGCAAAGCAGGCAAGCTAGAATTCAATCCGTTCGCGATACTAGACTTCTTACCAATCTCTGTTGGCGAGTTCATTAAGCTACACCTTGAGTTTCCTAATAAGGTCGAGAAGCTTCCACGGATATTTGGAGTAAACTACTTCCTGAAAGATGAGAACGGGAACTATATAGCAGATAAGATAGATAAAAGAGTTTGGTTAAAATGGATGGAGCTAAGAGTTCATGACGAAGTGGATGCACTGCACACACCAACCGGGCTCATACCAATATATAACGACCTCGTGGAACTATTCAGAAAACATCTAGGCAAGGAGTATAGCGAGAAACGATATGAAAAAGAATTTGCAACACGTGTGCCACAACACCTCGCGAAGATCGAAAGAATAATCGAAATCTATCGATCCATACCAGACACGCCAAAAGAGGTATTCGACGTCCTAATAGAGCAGAAGAGAAGGCTAAAGGAAGCACAGTCACGATGGGGTAACATAGTATCTCCATTCAAATATGATAGGCGGTAGGCGTTCAACAATATTTCCTTTTAATCATACGTCAGTGTTGCGGAATAACTACTCCTCGGGGAGAAGATCTGCAATTTCTTTCGACTTTATAGTGTATACTATAACGAGGTAACCCTCAGGGCTAACACCTATGCGGCTATGCGTTAGGTCGGCGTCTACACCAAGTGCAGCAACGAGCCTTTCCTCAAGCTCTATTATACGCCAAGTGGATATAGTAAAGGTTGTTGACGTGTTTCTAGGTCGTAGCTCAACAGTTATGATCAATTCTCCGGGCCGTCTTTTGACCTCTATTCCTCTAACGAGGTAATTCCTATCTAGTCGCGCAATAGTATCAATAATAATTGCCTTAATAGGGTCCTCAATAACCCCTAAAGGATTACGGCGGGAAACCATGGCTCTAACCTTTTACATACGCCTTCTCTTCTATTCCAATAATTACTGTGAATGTTGAAAAGGCGTTGAGTTGCTTAAATTATAGGGATTCATACCAATTGCTTTTTTCAGCATACTTTTCTCGAAGCTTGGTTATTATCTTTTCGCCTCGTTCACTAATAATCACGACATCACCCTCTATGCGTGCAAGACCTTTACTTTCGAGTTCTCGAAGCGCCTGCATAATATACTCCTTATCCGCCCTAATGTGCTGCTCAAGTTCCACCAAAGGAACTGCTTGCTTCTCTATAAGAGAAAGCAATACGCGCGAACGTACGGCATCTATAGGTTCGCGGGGACCCGTAGACGGTGGAGGAAGCTCAGAGTCCTCAATAAGGTCAACGTGGCCTCCTTCTTCTCTTCCAGTTGCTGCCGAAACACCTCCTCCGCCACCGCCACCACGGGCCATACGAGTGGTAACCGTTGTGGCGGTAAGGCTTGGTTGAGCTATTTCTGTACTTCTACCCTTTCTTGACGATGTCATGAGATAGGCTAAGGAAGCTACTAGTATTAGGAGGACAAATAGCAGGAACAGTACAATACCGTTTATCAGCCCGTTCCCCACTACTATAGTGTTTAAAGACATTTGCTCTCCCAATTAGTTCTAAAACTTATCCTCTGCGTATAGTCCTTATGCTCCATAGGAGTGCTGCAGCCGCAACAGCGCCGATTATTGCCATTAACTGTGTTCTGCTCGGTTGTTCGGCTTGTGTGACTGTTAGCACGGCAATATTGCTCTTAGCTCCTATTTGTGGTGCAACTGCCTGTACCTCGTAGGTTCCTGGGGTACTTGGAGCATTTATTACTATGCTAGCCTTACCGTTGACTGCTAGTCCTGATGCAGCCGTCTTCCAGAGCTGTGTACCCTTCTCCCGGATGAGTATATTTACGGTAACCGGCTCCTTAGGGGGCGGTGTTATGGTTACAGTTGCCGCTATACGGCTTCCGGCAGGAGCACTCGTTGTGTTTAACGTTAATGTTATGCCATATATTATTCTGAGCGCTTGAATTGACTTGCTTGCTTCCAAGCCGTATGCTGGAACCATGACAACCACGGTGTAGTTTCCGGGTTCCTGGGGCGCATCAAGTAAAGCCTCGCCTATGCCATTAACTATGCGTGTTGTATTAGCTGAAACTATTCCACTGGCTCCTCTGAGCTCTATTCTTGCAGTAGCATTGACAACTCCTGGATATATTTCTGCCTTGACTTTGATCTTGTTTACTTCACCGATCCTTAGTGTTTCTGGGACAACGGTTACAGTTAGGCTTAGTTTGGTTACGGTAACTTGTACAATCTTTTCAATTCTATAACCATCAACGTTGGCTAGTATCTTGATCGTATATACGCCTTGTTTTTCGGGAGCTGCAAGCCTTGTCTTAAATACCGGCTTACTAGCTGTAGCATTTACCCATATATTGCTCCAGGAGGGGAGTATTGATACCTTATATGGCTTGAGGAATGGCTCTAGAGAGATAATGACCTCTAGGGTTGAATTAGGAGGCACTATGCTCGGCAAGATATTTACATTTAGTCTTGGCTCGCCGTAAACCATAACGGTAACAGTATTACTTATGATAAAGACGCCGTCGATAGATACCGTTGCGCGTATTGTAGCCCTGCCTTCACCTATATCAATGCCGGTTAGCGAGACATCACCCCTTCCATTACATAGCTGGGTTGTAGTAAGCGCCTCCCAGCTCATCGACTTTGTAGAGTATTTTTCTATTCTACAAGGTAGACACGTAGGCACTGACGGCGAAAGCATAATGTTAAGACGAAGCTGTTCGTTTCTATATATAGATGTATCTGAGGGAACAAGTGTAAGCGATGCTGTTCTTATAATACTTGTAAGCGGAAGCACGTTTACACTAACCTCGTTGCTTCTGATCACATAGTCTATTCCGTAGATCCGTAGCAGCAGGGAAGCCCTGAATCTCGCTACCTTAGGAGCTATGAGGCCAGTTGATGGTATATGCGTACAATATACGCTCTGTGAAATATTGTTTAGAAATCCTACGGGATTCCAACCATTTTCGTATTTTTCCTCGATTATTATGCTTGCATTAGCATAAGAGGGCATGTTAAGCGTGCTTATCTTAAAACATACATTGCTTCCTTCAATAACTGTTGAATTAAGTGTTGTAATTGATACGTATATCCGTGGTATAACTATGAGGATTACATTTGTTGACGAGGTTACCTTGTCAAGACCACTATATCCAGTAGCCTTAACATCGATACTATACACGCCATCCTTAAACGGTACCGGCATGTAAAGATGCTTCTCAGCACTATTACCAGGTTCGATAATACTAGCTAAATATCCAGAGGCTATAGTCATGTTTCCTAAGCTTACCTCATAGAATACGTTTCGAAGCGGGAGGGCTCCATTGTTTGATACTAGTATTTTTAATGGTATCGAAGCCGTCTCTCCGCTCACTGCTACGTAGTATGTAAGGTTATTGGCAAACAATGCTCTAAGGACCATGGCTGGTTTTTCGCGCATAACTATTATCGGTACCTTTATGAGCTTGTAGATGTGTGTTGAATTCCGATAGGCATCTATTCTTATGACAGCGTAGTAGGGCTGTAGTGTGTCCTTAATCTTCTCCGCAATAAGTGGCGGAACTATTCCTCTTAGGAGGGTACTTAGAGTAGAATTTGGCATAATGTATCCAAGACTTGAAGAGGATATGGTTATGTCATCTATTAGGAGAGATATGGTTACAAATATTGGTTTGTTAGTTGTTGAGTAGAGTAATTTTGCTGCTATACTTGTCTGAATCGTGTTCTCCGTTGAAACGAAGAGCGGGTAGACAACTTTGAGACCAACAACATAAGTATCATTATCTATCTTGAGATCTATGATATACGTGTAATCCTTGGTATCCGCATTACTCACAGTCATTATAGATACAGCCAGCGCAAAGATAATTATCGTAATTGCTAGAGGCAGCAAGCCTCGCTTGGAGCGCACTGGCATTATGCACTCCCAGAATAATACCCATGATATTACAGCTATAGCTCTTTCTCTATAATCTGAAGCAACTATCTATACTATACACAAGACTAGCCTGGCTATGAATTCAGCCGGTTATTGGGGGTAAGAGGCCAGGAATTATGAGGCTTTGCGCAAGTATTTGCATAATCTTAACAGCTATGGCTGTGACCGTAGCTAGAACAGCTGCATGCAATAGTGAGATCTCAAATATGCTTCCACGAACATAGGCTATTATTATTGAGTTTAAGAGTATTAGGCTGCCAAGGAAAATGGCTATTGTCCATGCGAGCACATTCAATGGTGGAAGAGATGGCATTATGGGCAGATACTGAGAAACTTGGGGCGAAGAGTAAACTATCTGTGATAGCTGTGAGTAAAATCTCGCAAATGCTGTAATAATGTTCACTATAGCTGCAGCTATTCCTGCGACAAGGCCTTGCATAAGGTATACAACTACTTCGAACGTTCTGCTTAGTCGCTCTCTATCCCTACGTGCATCGTTTAAACGTATAAGAGTATTTGAAAGAACCATCCCTGTTTCAGCCATATCGCCTCCTGCATCAATAGTGTCAACGATTATATTAGAACTATTCAGTACATCCATACTTGCTGTCTCGGATATAAAGTATCTAAATGCAATATGTGGATCAATGCCATTAGTTATTCGTGCATGGAGTCTCCTTAGGAAGGGAGTAAGAGGCCCATAGTCTGCTACCAGTATTGATTCAAGTGCTGCTGCATAGTTTGGTAAAACCGAGAATGTTAATCCAAAACTTCTTACAAAGACTTGGTTAAAGTTATTTATCTTTTTAACAAAATTTTCAATCCTCATTGCATAGATGCCAGGTGCCATTGCTGGCAATGCAAGAGAGGGTATGACTATAAGCGGGTCCTTTGTAATAAAATATACAATTCCGCCTACTAAGGGTGCAATGGCTAGCGATAATTGAGTTATCCTATTAAGTTTTAGTATCATTGGATTTAGGACTTCTTTGCTCCGGTATATTAATGGGTCTTCAGGAGCTATCATCTTTGCTACCAACGCAAATGTCGACAACGTTATTATAATCATCGCAAGCGAGACGATGAAAATGCTTACATCCTTTCCGACAAACAATGCCAAGAGAGTAAATGTAAGGATTACAAACGCAGAAGCACTCATAAGCGTCGCATAAAGTCCTAGAAATATACGTAAAAGGTCTATTGATCTACTATAACTACTTATATACTGTCTTAGGGCCGTGGCAAGCTCAACTCGTAGAAATCTAGTAACGTCTTCACCCGTTCGGAGAACTTCGCCCAGCCTTATCAAGAAGCCCCTAAAGTATTCATTTTTCACTTCACGAGCAGCAATCCTTATAGCCCTTACAAATCCATATCCCCATTCAACTGCTATTACCGCTATTCGTCTAAGCAGCGACTGGTACTCTCCATATCCGCCAACAAGAGTGTTTAGCTCGAAAAGACGGCGTCTTTCTGGCTTACCGGTTGACACGGTGTACATGTGGAGCAACAAGTAAAGCAGTTTCAAAGTTATTTCGCGCTCGCCTGACATCGACCTAACTAGCGGTAAGATTATCCTCCAAAACGCGATTGCCAAAGTTACTAGAGAGAATAAGAAAAGACCTGAAACTCCTCGTAGAAAGTATCCCACAACGGGCGCCGCCAGGGACGCTAAAAAGATCGGGTCTCTAAGCCCCCGAGGGGCCAAGGCTTTCTCACCTTGCTATTGTTTTATGAACTCGCCGCGCTTGATCTTGACAAGTACATCCTCCAAGGCTTCTACTATGGCATAGGGTGCTTCCTCCTTAGAGGCTCTACGCGCATACTCCATTGTTATGGAATATATGCGTGCAAGTATTCTGAATAGCTCATAGTAGTGGAAAACCTTCTTTTCTATGAGCGCCCTAATTATCTTTGCACGGAGCTCGAGCTCGTCATATATGAGGAACATGTTTCGGCGAGACAAGCCCCTCTTAAGGCCTATCTTTTCCTCTAGAAGGTAGCTAGTGCCACGCCCCCTGAAGGTGAATCTGTCACGCACGGGATCCCAAGTGAATATCGGAATGTATAGAACAGAGTCCGTACGGGGATCGTATCCTATGATTTCGTTAACGCTTAGGACACGCCTTACAAGTACTCCCTCACGGTAGATCGCGCTCTGTATTACAACGAAGTTCAAGTTATCCATCTGCGACTTCGGGACATTTATTGGAGGAGAAGTTAGCCTCTGCACTAATCGCTCAACGCTCGCGGCGTGGAAGGTTGCTAGTACTGGGTGGCCCGTCTGCATTGCCTGGAACGCAATATTTCCTTCTGCGCCACGTATCTCGCCTACAATAATGTAGTTTGGCCTTTGACGGAGTGCTGCCTTAAGTAAGTCAAACATTGTTACACTTGTCTCTGGGTTACCTGTATCGCGTGTAAGTTCACGTACCCAATTTGGATGAGGAATGGTTAACTCAGCCGTATCCTCGATCGTGACTATCTTTGCTGTTGGGTTAATGAACGCTACTATAGCGTTCAGTGTCGTCGTCTTACCGGATGCTGTTTCGCCAGACACGAAGCCGCTATTACCCTCGAGCAATAATATCCATAGATACGCTGCAACGTATTCATCAAACGTGTTCCAGTTTACAAGCTGTGTCACACTTATCGGTATCTTGGCGACACGGCGTATGGTGAAATTGCTTCCCTGTAGGCTTACATCGCGCCCAAAGACTATGTTTATACGACTCCCGTCAGGAAGCGTAGCATCAACTATGGGTCTCGCATGGCTTACGGGTTTCCCTATTCTCTCACTGAGCTCGATTATGAAATTATCAAGTTCCTCGGCTGTCTCAAACTTAAGATTGGTTTCAAGAGGGCCAAATATCTTGTGAACTATGTATATGTAGCCGACTCCCGGGCACGATATGTCCTCTATGTACGGGTCCTTAAGCAGTGGTTCAAGTATGCCGAGCCCAGCCTTGTTTCTAAGGAGGTAGTATACCATATTATCATAATGTGCTCGGTAGACGGGTATCTTTGAGAGGGAATGAACTCTTGGAATCAGTAAGCGGTAGTCTACAGGGTAGTCTACTACCTCAGTAATCAGCTTGACTTTCTCTAGGAGAACCCTCTTTCTCTCCTCTAAATCACCGACTACGTCTTTTTCAGTTATTACTGTTGCAAGCTTTTCCTCTATTAGGTAGAATAGTTCCTTGGGTGGTTGTTCTGGCTCCACAGCGACGTACTTCCGATAACCTGACTCTGTTCCCTCTGGCGGCATATATACATGTATAAATATTCCTACATCTTCATCTATAATGTACATAACATTAATTGTTGACATTTTCCTCAGTTCACGGGGAACCTCTTTGCCATAATATGCGGGCCATCCGAGTCTCGGCACTATTTGGTTTAGGTATCTAGCTAGATGCGGGAAACGCCTACTCAGTCTGCGAAGCTCTTCAACGCCTTCCGCCCGGGTTGCAAGCCTCTGCGCCAATGCTAATCCCTCCATCGGGCTAGGACTGTGCAACAACTACTGGCACGATCTTTATCCCGAAGGCTGGATCAACATCAAACGCAAGAGTACCTTCAACAGCTTCGGGTGCACCTCTCGCCTTTACAACCTGTAACACCTTAACCGTCTTGCCGCCAACATTTGCTAGGCCAAGCTTATAGTAAACATCGCTAGCAGCACGAATAGCCTTTGCATAGCGCTCATCAACGACGCCAGCATGAAGGGTCACTACTATTGAAGATCCCTTTGACACTGCTAGCCGCGAGGCTCTTACGAATGCCGAGACATCGTCTAAGCCGATATAGTTGAGAAACAGAGTTAGAGAGTCTATTACGAATAAGCCGATATCGCCACTTCTGGAAAGGATATAGCTAAGTAATCGCTTGAAAGACTCCTTTACCGCCGAAGAACTCAGATCAAAATTAACACTATAAAGCGAGTATATGACTAGATTCCCCTTTATATAATACTTGGTCAAGTCAATCGATATTTGACGTGTCTGCGATATAAACTGCTTCGCGGTAAACTCGGTACTGAAGTATACTACCTTGAGCCCTGATGCTAGTGCCCCTCGCGTTATTTGAGCAGCAAGAGTAGTCTTTGCGGTACCATTTTCTCCCTCAATAAGCATCAACGATGGATGGGGAATCCCCCCGCCTATCCTGCTATCAAGCTCCTCGTTACCAGTAGAGAAAACGGTTAGCCCTTTGCTCATTATTATCACCTTCCTATCTTAGGCTTAGAACGGTTGACCCTAGAACGCCGTCACCATTAACAAATACTATTCTTATAGATGAACATGATTTTATTGTAGAGCGGCGTAAACTTATTATGAAACTGAGGTGATCACCGGGCTCCAGTATTTTAGTACCCTTTAGTTTATGCAGCTTAACCCAGACTACCTCATTGTTTTTAACACACTTGATATATATGATTGAACTATTACCATCAATATTAATCGATGTTGATCCTACATTATATATTGTTATGTTTAGACGCGCATTGCTACCTCTTTCTATTATTGATGCGTTCAAATCTATCTTTGATTTAGATAAATAGTTTATTTTTTCCGCTATGCTTTTAAACGATACGATGTAGTTCATATAGTACGTGTTCCACATATAGACGAACAGCATCATAGACGCTAAAAGCACAGCACCACCAATCGCCAGACCTATCGCTGTAGAAGGCATAGTATTCATCACCCGTACTTCCAAGTAAAAGTATTACCTGAGGGAAGTGCCAATACTAACCTATAAGGAGGAGTTAACGAAGTAGGCGGACATGCTATAATTAGGATCGTCTCCGATACATCCCATATTTCATTAGGTTTTTCGATATCCACGTAGGACCATTCTCCCGAGAAGCTTGACGGAGTAGTATTATATCCGGCAAAGCTCAGAAGATACGAAGAGGTCTCATTACCTAGTATTATGGTTGCGTTACCTAAATCAGCTATAGGATATGTGCCTGTATTCTTTAGATAAATATAGTGGCAGCTTGTTGAAGAGTTCACGTAGGCATCAACGAATGTTATACTTGAGCCTATGTAGGCTGCTGCCCTTGTGCCGGACTTCTTTATCTCCGAGCCCATGAGTGTTACGTTGTATATAAGTGCACTAATTATTGCCATCGATGCGGTGATAACCGCTAGTAGCATCAAGGCCTCGCCAACTGGGCTACTAATACCGCGTAGTCGCAGCTTTGCTTTCATATCGTCTTCACCGTAAGCTATGCTATTCGATAAGCATTGAGCTAATTATTGTTATTATTGTGTTATTATCCAACCCTTTTTCTTTAAGTCTTGAGACGGTCTTCACTATAGCAGCTAGTTTCTCGGCTTCTTTATCAGAAAGTATGCCTACTTTTTTATACTCGTCAATTATTTCTTCTATTATACGTGGATCTGTTTTATCCACAAGTCCTATAATTGATTTTGCAAAATTAAGCACGTTTGAAGAAGCCTTAAAAGACTGTGCAGTGCCGGGTGATGCCGCTATACTACCTGGTTGTTGAGGATTGCTTGGAGCTACAAGCGGGTTACTTAGCTCGGAAATGGCTTCGCGGAACTCAACTATAATGTTCTCCATGCTGGAGACTAGGCCCTGTAGCTCCTTACGCAGCTTACCCATATTTTCCTCTATTCTATCAAGTCGTTCAACCATTACTTTCGTGTTCTCTTCGAGTACGGTACGCATACCTTCTACAACTTTACCAACAATCCCTTCAATTACCTCTTCAGAGATACTAGGAGCAGCCATCACTGGCTGAAGCTGAGGAGCACCCTCTGCCGTTACGCTAGGTGCCATCTCTGGGGATTCTTGCGGTGCGTGTTTCTCTTCTTCGCCCTCGGGGGTCAGGGGAGCCCTTCTAATCGGGCGTTCTGCTACCCGCTCCTCGCTAAGCCCGCCTCCAAGTCTACGCAATACCGGATGCACAAATATCCTGCATATTGGACAGTTGCACCGCCAACGTGCCATTATCATCCCCCCGAGGGCGCTCTAATCATATAGTTGTAAATCTCCCCTTCCATTCTAGATATATACCTTCAAACTTGAACTTAATTATTTTTCATTTAGCCATATACCCTAAACTATATGACTGAGGTAATACAAAGAGAGGCGTACACAGAGACTAATCTCGAGATCTTAAACTTGCAATACCTACAATAGTCCAGTGCAAGCCAATAAAAAGAACAAATAGCAAGATACCGACTAGTACATAAGAGCTTATTGATGCATTAGCAAAACCTCTAACAAAAAGACCATAAAGCTCAAGAAGGCTAATTAACATTAAGACGACACCTATAATCGTATATATCAGGATAGCTGTCCGTGCCTTACTCATTTAAGACTCACCATGCACAAATCTCAATTCTTTAACACCGAAGTTGTAAATAATAGGTTTTTTAGACATTTTTGTAAACAATGCTACTTCTATGCTTTTGATATCGGATAAATCAATGTAACGAAATACGACGTAGACAACATAGTTATTATTATTAGCTTCTATAGCAATAACTGGTTTTCTAAAACTTGAAGCCAATATAAATGATTTAAAGTCGTTATATAATATAATTCGTTTTATCATACACATAATTGAATTAGTAAACGTAGCACCACAAGTTTTAAAGCTTGAATATGAATCGAAATATGAATTGTTCAACATATATAGTACATGTAGAATTCTATTTGAATCCTCGTAAACAATTACACTATAGGTATTTTCATTGAATTTAAACGAGTATGAACCTAAATTCTCTAGAGATATACAAGCATAAATTGAGTCAGAGACTTGCAAAAGGCTCTTCGTATCACAATAAGCATTTATTGTACTATTTGTTGTTCTTATTCTTATTTCGATCTTATCTATAGTCGAGTTATTTATGTTAAATGATATTTTGTATATTTTATCCTTGTACATGTAGCCCTTTACATCGTGTATTCTAACTGTATAGACACTGTCTTCTTGCTTGTTATGTAGATATCCATTTATAAACGATATGAATATGGCTAAAAATGCGAGAACCGTAATCGAGAATGATATGAATACGACTATATCTTGGCTTATCTGTGCACGAAGGTTTCGTTTACAATATTTTGATTTAAAAAAATTATTGAGCTTCATTCTTATCACCTATTTAGTTTTAGTTAAAGTTACTGGCCTAGTACTAGGTCGATCCACTGACTTGTTAGTACCGGCGGTATGCTATATCTTACTACTAGTGGTGCACCTACTGGCGGCTTGACTTCTATCTGTATCCATCCATAGGCTTCAAGAGGCGCCTTTACTACGAGTAGTGCTACATCGCCCGGCTTGAGTAGAGTGCCGGTTGTATTTGTCGCGAATACCCATGTAGCATTGTTATTGTTCAACGCGCTAAGGACTACTGTTATATTCGTTTGTTGTTTATACGAATAACTTGTATTAACAGCTGCATTTGATATCATTGCAGCTTTTCCTGTACTGTTCGCTAGTATAAGTGTTACAACTGTTTTGTTAAGATCTATTGGTGCTGCTCCAGCAGTTAGCTTAATTGGAAGCACAATACCATCTACATATGCATCGCTTTTACCAGCATTTTGTACATGTGCAAGTGCGTCACCAGCTACGTCTAGTGCTCTTGTTGCTGTGTCGTAGGCCTTTGCCATTACTTCTTTGCTCTTCTGTGCCGAGAACATACCCATGTTTATTGCTACGAATGCTAGTGCGCTGGCTACTAGGACGAACGCTATTAGGACTATTGCCGCCTCGATACCTACTATACCTCTCAGGCCTGCCATATCTAAATCACCTATTTTAGGCCCTTTTCTTGGCCATGTTATCCTGACAGGATACTGTTCCTTTTATATACTGATTTTGTTGTCGCCGGCCGGGCGAATATGGGCAGTAATATTTCTTTCGTAGAGTTTTCGCTTAGCAGACGTACAGTTTGCTTTTATCTAGCAAAACCTATCTATATTACACTCTGGGAACTAAATTGATGACCGCCATACAGCAACGACAAGTAGAAATGCTGATTGAGCGCATTGACTCGATACGTGAGCTTGATTCTGTTATAGACTTGGCTCGCGGATGGCTCCAGATTCGTATACTCATACTTCTAGGTGCCGGCGAAGCTACGGTTGACTCACTTATGACGAGGCTCTCACAGCCCCGTAAAACAATACTTGATGCTTTGAGAAAAATGAGGCAAAAAGGACTAGTGGAGGATAATAAGGGCTATTATCGCTTAACTGAGAAGGGACAACGTCTTTTCAGAATCATTCTGGGCTTGAACAGTAACGGTCTGAATAGTCCCAGTACTGTGAGGTGTAGGAGCACTACTGATGGGGCCACACCCTACGACATAATTGCTAAGACCACGCGCTACTTATACCTATACGAGGCCTTAATGGCTTTAGGGTCGTCTCCCTCTATGGAGTTATCTATTGAAACCCTTTCTTCCATTCTGCGTCTTAGTCCTCGTCAGCTCGATGATTATTTGTCCGTATACGCTAATGGCGCCCTGAAAATACTTAAGAGAAGTATTAAACAGTGCGGCGTTCTTCGTAAGAGGACATGTGTCTACTATAGACTCAATAATAATGGGCTTAAAATCCTTCATAAACTCCCCGAGTACACTAGGATTAAGCGTTCTCTTTCTAATCGTATCCTGGTAAAAATAACGCGGACCCTCCATCCAAGGCTTGTACTGAAAAGAATAACCATTGCATTATCTGTTGGATCAGCTATTGCGATGCTTCTCGTACTATTTAAGCCTGAGCTTGGTGTAATCATACTTGGTTCTTGGGTCCTCTTTATAAGCTTTATATCGTTGCTGATTGCAAAGAGCTACTGAGACCGAGAGGAACAAGTAAGGCTCCGTGATGCGGGGCTCTACCCATCCCCTCCCCGTAGGCGGGAGGGTCGTAAGCCGGGTCTCCGGGGTGCCTCTTCACCGCCATTCTAGAGTAAACGTAGACTTGGCCGTTAAAAGGTTTGGAAACAGAAACTCATTAGCCGACGTGCCTTATTTCCTTAGTATGATCCTCACGTCAACCGCGAGCGCGCCTTTGCCTTTCTCATAGCTTAGTATTGGGTTCAGATCCATTTCGGAGATTTCAGGGTTTTCCTCCATTATTCTCTGCACAGCCATTATTATGTTTACGAGTGAGTCTATGTCGCGGGGGGCTATGTTTCGGTAGCCTCTTATTATTTTGTACGCTTTTACCTCTTGTATCATCTCGTACGCGTCTTGCTCCTTGAACGGCGTTACTCTGAAGCTTACATCGCGGAATACTTCAATGAATACTCCGCCGAGGCCGAACATGACTGCAGGGCCGAAGACGGGGTCCCTCACTGCGCCAACGACTACCTCTACGGCGCCTTTCGGCGCCATCTTTTGTACTAGTACCCCCTCTATTCTTGCGTCAGGGACGTGTTTCTTGACATTCTCTATTATTTGGTTAAACGCTTTCACTGTGTCCTCTACTGTCTCAACACCAACTATTACGCCGCCAACATCGCTCTTATGTACTATGTCGGGGCTCACTATTTTCAATACTACTGGGAACCCTATCTTTTCTGCAATCTTTGCTGCTTCCTCAGCTGTTTTTGCAAGACCATAGCCTGGGACAGGTACTCCATAAGCAGCTACTAGGTCTAAGGCCTCGTGCTCTAGGAGTTTAGTACGGCCCTCGTTAAGCGCTTTCTCAATTATTTGTCTAGGAGAGGTCAAGGCTTGTTCTACCCCTCAGTTCCACCGTTTAGATTTGCTTAGAGGTTGCGAGTTAACTAGGTTTAGCCGCGACGAACAATACAATGGTAGTACTTAGCCCACTGCTACCCCATTATGTATCCTAGTAGCTCAATAGTCTTCGCTAGACTGTAGAGGAATCCTAGAAAGGCTATGACCAGGAGCGCTGCAAGAGGAGCATTGACCAGGCTTGCTAGGAACACTATGAAGAGCCTTACGTCTCTACTAGCAATTCCCGGCAACCGCCCCACTAATACGGGATGTATCCCAGCGAGTTTTTCGCCAATGCAATGAATATATGTTACAAGCAGGTCTCCTGCAAGCCCTAGAGTAGACGCGAACACCACTATCCACGTACTATAGCCTTTAACTATGCTTGCTGCCGCTAGCCCGGTTATAACAGCTATGTCAGCTAGTCTGTCAAGCATCGTATCAAATAAAGCACCCCCCTTGCTCTGCTTTTTGAGTGCACGCGCTATCTCACCATCGACGCCGTCAAGTATTGAGCCTAGCTGGACAAGTAAACCGCCAAGCCACATCGGACCCGTAGCTATCAGTAGGGCTCCAAGCGCTGTAACGAGCGCAGAGACAATACTAACCGTGTCAGGACTGGGAGGATTGGGTAGCTTCACAAGAAATGCAGTTATGCGTGTTGATACCTTTCGATTAATATACCTAGAAACTATCCCGTCGGTCGACTTTGCTAATGCCCTACCCGCGGAGCCACTCGATGACATGCTTTACCACCTTTCTCCTTCGTCCTCTAAGAACCTCTTGTAGATCTTCAATAGTATCTATCTCGGTCCATGGAAGCTGTTTAAACGAAGAGACACCTAGGCAACCAATTTGCGCAAGAGAGTCTGTTATATTGTTGAGCTTTACGACTTCTCCCCGGTCTAGACCCATAGAGGCCACAAGTGCTAGGACGCTCTCCGGCGAGACAAGATGCACACCGGTATCAATCATGTTCCAGGCAGCAAGATCTTTGCCTACACGGTAGCCCCTAATATTATCTGCAAGTATTTTTGTCGCTTCATTTACATCGATGAATTCAGGATACTCATCGCCAGCTATATAGTATGGTAAAAGAGTTGCATATCCTGCCTCAGATAAGCGCATAGCTATATAAGGCGAATATATGTGATCACTCATAGAGACAAATACATAGCCATTCTCTTTAGCGAAGCATTCTTTGAG